>JBEKEH010000038.1:0-25126 GCA_050013935.1 Gaiellaceae bacterium
GTGGAGCAGTACGCTGTGGTGGCGATGCGGCTCTATCACGTCCCTAATAGCAGCTCGCAGCGGGTCGTCTGGCTGCTCGAGGAGCTCGGTGAGCCGTACGAGTTGGTCATCCTCGGCGATCGCGCGTCACGGCTCGCAGACCGCGAGCACATGGCGCGCCACCCGATGGGGCGGGTGCCGGTGCTCGAAGACGACGGCGGCCCTGTGTTCGAGTCCGGCGCGATCTGCCTGTATCTCGCGGACAAGTATCCGCAGGCAGGGCTGCTGCCCCCGGCAGGGACGCACGAGCGGGGCCTGGCCTACCAGTGGTCGTTGTTCGCCTACACCGAGCTGCAGGCGAGGGCCCTTCAGATCCGGCTGGCGGGATCGGCTGAGGTCGCCGAGGCTCCGACGAAGGCGCTCCGGGAAGCCGTCGATGCCGTCGACCGGGCGCTTCAGGGAAGGGACTTCCTCGTCGGTGACCGGTTCTCGGTGGCGGACCTCCTCGTCGGCACCGCCCTGAGCGCGGCTCGGCGGCTGGGCGCGGTCGAGCTTCCGGCGGAGGCCGGCCGCTACCTGGACGCGCTCGAGTCGCGGCCGGCGAAGCAACGCGCGGACGCACGAAACCCGTCGCCCGCATCCCCTACGTAGCATCGAGCTTCCCTCCTGATGCCAGCCGACCCGGAGCGCGTTCCCGTGGGTGCCGAGGCGCCCGACTTCACGCTCGCGAGCCCCGGCCGCGGCAGCGTCCGTCTCGCCGACTACCGCGAGCGCGAGCAGGTCCTGCTCGTGTTCATGCGCGCCTTCGGCTGACCGTTCTGCCGCCGGCATCTCGCGCAGTTGCGCGAGCGGTACGACGAGATCCGCGGCAGGGGCGTCGAGGTGCTCGCGCTGGCGCCCGGCAGCCCAGCGTCCGGCCCTTTTCGCGATCGACCTGGGCGGTGTCGTCCGCTACGCCTTCCTCGGCACCCAGCAGTGGCAGCTCGGAGACGTCGACGAGGCACTCGCCGCCCTCGCCACGAGCCCCTAGCTCGCTGACCACGCCTAATCGATGTTAGAAGCTATCTATCTGGGTCGAGGAAGAACGTCGCATAGCCCTCGACGAGAAACGGCTCCTCGAGGCCGAGCGGCCCGAAGACAGCGGCGTAGAACGCGAGCGACCGCTCGAGGTCGCGGCAGACGAGGTCGACGTGGCCGAGGCCGACGAGCATCACTCGCGCTCGAGCGACTCGGCGAGCAGCGTCGACACGTCGACGACGCGCAGCTGCTTACCGGACGTGCGCACGCCGTCGTCGAGCATCACCGTGCAGAACGGGCACGCAACTGCGAGCGTCGCCGCGCCCGTCTCCACCGCTTCGCGTACGCGCTCCTCGTTGATACCCGTTCCCCGCTCCTCCATCCACATGTGCGCGCCGCCGGCGCCGCAGCAGAACGTCTGCTTGCCGCTGCGCTTCATCTCCACGGGCCTGCCGACGGCGGCGACGAGCTCGCGCGGCTCCGCGCGCACGTCGTTGTGGCGCGCGAGGTAGCACGAGTCGTGGTAGGTGATCTCCTTTTCACCCGCCTGCGGCGCGAGCCGGCCGTCGCGGACGAGCTGCGCGAGCAGCTCCGTGTGGTGCAGCACCTCGTAACGGCCGCCGAAGTCCGGGTACTCGTTCGCGAGCGTGTTGAAGCAGTGCGGGCAGCTCGCGACGATCTTCGTCACGCCCGACTCGTTCAGCGTCGAGACGTTCTGCTCGGCGAACGCCTGGAAGACGTACTCGTTGCCGATGCGCCGCGCCGGGTCGCCGGTGCACGACTCGCGCGGACCGAGGATCGCGAAGTCGACGCCCGCTGCCTGAAGCAGCTTCGCGGTCGACTCGGCCGACTTCCGCGCCCGCTCGTCGAAGGAGGCGGCGCAGCCGACCCAGTACAGGTACTCGGGCGCGGGATCGCCCGGCTCGAGCACGCGCACGCCGAGCTCCTCCGCCCACGCGGCGCGCTCCGTCTGCGGCTTGCCCCACGGATTCGACGCGCGCTCGACGTCGCGCAGCATCGGCTCCGCTTCCGCCGGGAAGTTCGACTCGACCATGACAAGGTGGCGGCGCAGGTCGACGATGTGGTCGACGTGCTCGATCGAGACCGGGCACGCCTCGATGCACGCGCCGCACGTCACGCAGTCCCAGATCATCTCCTCCGGAACGCCGTGTCCGGCGATCGGCTCCGTGCTCTGCGCGAAGACCTGGTCGCGGATGCCCATGATCAGAAGCTTCGGCGAGAGGATCTTGCCGGTGGCGTGGGCCGGGCAGGCGTCCTGGCAGCGCCCGCACTCGGTGCACGAGAAGCCGTCCATGATCTGCTTCCAGGTCAGGTCGGCGACCGTGCCGGCGCCGAAGCGGAGCTCCGCGTCGGGGAGGTCGAAGCGCAGCGGCTCTAGTCTCCCGCTCGCGCGCGTGCGCGTGAACCAGACGTTGACGGCCGCCGTCGCGATGTGCAGGTGCTTCGAATGGGGCAGGTAGGCGAGGAAGACGAAGATGAAGCAGAGGTGCGCCCACACGAAGACGCGCTCGAGCACGTCGTCGTGCGGGAACGCGTGCGAGAACGCGTTGGCGAGGAAGCCGGCGTGCGTTTCCAATCCCGCGGCCACTGCGGCCGCGTGCCAGCACAGCAGCGTCAGCACGACGCCCGCGATCAGCCCGAGGATCAGGTGGCCCTCACCGTGGTGCGAGCCTTCGAACCTCGCCGGCCGGACGACCGTGCGAATCACGACGGCCGTCACGACGCCCGCCAGCACGAGCAGTACGAACACGTCGACGAGGTCGCCGAACCAGGTCGCGGGAATCTCGAAGTGCTTGTCGACCGCGGCGATCGCCGCCGCCACGATCGTCGGGAAGAGGACGAGAAAGCCCCAGAAGATGAACGCGTGCATCAGGCCGGGGACGAGCCGCTGCAGCAGCTTCCGCTGGCCGAACACGATCACGGCCTCGTTCCGGACGCGCTGCGGCACGTCCGCCGAGCGGTCGACCGGCTTCCCCTGCCGGACGAGCCGGACGAGGAAGAGCGCACGCCGCACGAACAGCCCGCCGCAAACCGCCACGAGCGCGGCGAGCCCGAGCGCGCCGGCGACGATGTCTATCCGCGCGCCTTTCTCAGCTCGGCGCTGATCGCGGGCACGATCTCGTGCAGGTCGCCGATCACGGCGTAATCGGCGCTGGCCATGATCGGCGCCTCCGGGTCGTCGTTGATCGCCAGGATCTTCTTCGCCCCCTTGCAGCCGGCGATGTGCTGCGTCGCGCCGCTGATCCCGCACGCGATGTAGAGGTCCGGTGAGATCTTCGTCCCCGTCTGGCCGACCTGGTCGGTGTGCGGCCGCCAGCCGGCGCTCGTGACGACGCGCGAGCAGCCGACCGCGCCGCCCAGCAGGCCGGCGAGCTCCTCGATGATCCCGAAGCCCTCGCTGGAGCCCACGCCGCGGCCGCCGCTGACGACGACCTTCGCGTCGCGCAGCGAGACACCGCCTCCCGCGGGCGGCACGTGGTCGATGACGCGCGGCGAGGAATCCGCTGCGTCGGGCGCGAGCAGCTCGACGGGCGCGCCCGCTTCCTCGGCGGCGTGAACGTGCGGCGCGACCGTCAGGATCCGCGGCGAGCCGTGCAGCCGCGCCTCCTCGAGCAAGCTGCCGCCCCAGCGGATGCGCGTGACGACGTCGCCCTCGATCCGGGTGACGTTCGCCGCGAACGGCTGGTCGAGCCGCGCCGCCACGTGGGCGAGCAGCTCGTTGCCGCGATCCGAACCGGCCGCGACGATCGCCTCGGAGCCCTCCGCCGCGCCGACGATCGCCGCCGCCCAGGCGGCGGGCGCGTACGGCCCCTCGACCGAGACCGCGCGGACGTCGCCGAGCGTGCGGGCGAAGGCGAGCGCCTGGAGCGAGAGCTCGTCGTTCGGCTCGACGAAGACGAGGATGCTCATGCGTGACGTTCCAACGACTGCGACCTGACTGAAGTCAGGTCGCCGGACATCCGCAACCAGGTTGCGCAGCAACCTGGTTGCAGCCGTTGACCTTCGCCCCTCACGCCGCTCCCAGCGACTGGAGGACCTCGACCACCCGTGGCGCAGCGGCGACGCCTTCACCGAGCACTTCCGCCTGCTTCCCCTGGCCCTCGGGCACCACGAGGCGGAGCTTCTCCAACCGTGGCTCCGGCCGTGCCGGCTCCAGAATCGCGAGCGGCTTGGACTTCGCGCGCAGGCGCCCCGGCACCGACGGGTAGCGCGGTAGGTTGAGCCCCTCGAGCACGGTCAGCACCGCCGGTAGGGGCACCTCGTAGACGTCGCGGCCGTCGCCGGCCTCGCGCTCGCAACGTGCCTGCCCGCCTTCCACCGCGATGCCCTTCAGGCCGGTGACGACCGGCAGGCCGAGCGCGCACGCAACGCGGATCCCGACCTGGTAGCCGCCCGCATCGGCCGACTCGTTGCCGAACAGGATCAGGTCGAACGGCTCCTCGCCGCGGATCGCGTCGACGATCGCGCCCGCGGTCGCCTGCGCATCCCACTCCTCGCCGCCGGTCTGGAGGAGGATCGCGCGGTCGGCGCCGGTCGCCATGCAGTCGCGCAGCTGCTCCTCCGCCTCGGCCGGGCCGAGCGTGAGCACGACCGACTCGCCGCCGTGCGCCTCGACGAGCCGCACGGCCTCCTCGACGGCGCACTCCTCGTGCGGGCTGATCGTGAAGCCGAGATGCTTCGTGTCGATCGCCTGCTCGTCGGCCGTGAGCACGATGCGGCCGCCGGTCATGGGCACCCGCTTCACGCAAACGAAGATGCGCACTACGAGCGGATCCTCGTGTTCTCGGGGTCGAAGATCGGCGTCGAGCCGACGATTGCGACGGTGACCGGGTACAGCTCGGCCATGTACTCGACCGCGAGCCCCTCGCCGGGGTTCGCGCGCTCGGGCGGCAGGTAGGACAGCAGGATGTGCTTGCCGATCGACGGACCGGCGCCGGCGCTCGTCACGTACGAGCGGCGGCCCTTCGCGTCCGACAAGGGCCGGCCGTCCGGCGTCGTGATCGGCTCGCGCCCGAGCGGGTACCGCTTCACGCCGCTCTTCGACGTGTGGTCGTCGATCGTCAGCGTGCAGAGCTTCGCAACCGGCTCGGAGCCGCGGTGCGCGACGTGCGCCTTCTTGCCGACGAAGTCCTCGTCCTTGACCCTCCACCACGCCATGTCGGCCTCGACGACGTTGTAGTCCGCGTCAAGCTCGGTGCCGAAGGCGCGGTACGCCTTCTCGAGCCGGCCCGTCGTGCCGTAGACGCCGATGCCGGCCGGGACGACGCCGTGCGGCTGCCCCGCCTCCCACACCGCGTCCCACAGCCTGGCGCCGTTCTCCATCGGCACGTACAGCTCCCAGCCGAGGTCGCCGACGTACGAGATCCGCGAGGCGAGGACCTCGAACCCGTCGGCCTCGAGCGTCTTCCACGTGCTGAACGGGAAGCCCTCGTTCGAGACGTCGTCGCTCGTGATCGACGCGAGGATGTCGCGCGCACGCGGGCCCCAGAGCCCGACCGTGCACCAGGTCGACGTGAGGTCCTCGATCCGTGCGCCGTCGTTCAGGTGGTCGGCAAACCATTTCTTGTCCGCCATGCCGTGCGCGCCGCCGGTGACGACGCGGAACGTCACGTCGTCCATGCGCATGATCGTCAGGTCGGACTTGAAGGTCCCGCTCGGCGAGAGCACCGGGGTGTAGATCACGCGCCCGCTCGGCACGTTCATCTGCCTCGCCGCGACCTCCTGCACGACGTCGAGGGCGCCGGGCCCGACGACGTCGAAGATGCAAAACGCGGTCAGGTCGAACATCGCCGCGCGGTCGCGCATCGCGAGATGCTCGGCGTTGATGATCGGCGACCACCAGCGCGCGTCCCACTCGTGCTCGCGCGTCTGCACGCCGTACTCCTCGACGAGCCTCGCGTTCGACTCGTACCAGTGCGGCCGCTCCCAGGCGGCCGCCTCGAAGAACACGGCCCCGAGCTGCTGCTCGCGCGCGTAGAACGGCGACATGCGCACGCGCCGGTTCGACTCCCACTGCTCCGACGGGTGGACGATCCCGTAGGTCTTGTTGAAGCCCTCGGCGGCGCGGCCCTTGATGTGCGCGGGCGTCCGCTGCTCGTCGTAGAAGCGCGCGATGTCGGACGATTGAAGGTCGATCTCCGACTCGCCGTGCGTCATCCACTCGGCGAGCGATTTGCCGACGCCCGGGCCTTCCTTGACCCAGACCGCGGCCGCGGACCAGAGACCCTTCACCTCGGGCGTCTCGCCGAGCAGCGGCAGGCCGTCCGGAGTGAGCGAGAGCAGACCGTTGATCGCGTATTTGATGCCGACCGACTCGTCGCCGAGGACCTCGGGCACGAGCTGGAGCGCGTGCTCGAGCTGGAGCTCGAAGTCCTCCTGCGTGAACGGGAGCTCGGTCGGGCTGAGCGCCGCCTCCGCGATCGAGGGGATCTCGTCGGGCTCGTGCAGGATCGGCCGGTGCGCGTACGAGCCCACCTCGAGCCCCTGCCCGTCCTGGCGCTCGTACATGTTCGTGTCCATGTCGCGCACGATCGGGAACTCGATCGAGGTCTTCGAGCTGAGGAAGCGCGGCACGGGTCCGACGTCGATCATCTGGTGCACCGCCGGCGTGAGCGGGATCGACGCGCCGGCCATGCGCGCGAGGCGCGGGCTCCAGATGCCGCACGCAATCACGACGACCTCGGCCTCGACGTCCCCGCGATCGGTGCGGACGCGCTTCACGCGCCCGTTCTCGACGTCGATGCCGAGCACCTCGGTGTTCGGGAACACCTGCAGCGCGCCGAGCTCCTGCCCGCGGTCGCGCATGATCGTGCCGAAGCGGAGCGAGTCGACGACGCCGACCGACGGTGTGTAGAAGCCGCCGAGGATCACCGACTCGTCGATGAAGGGGACGAGCTCCTTCACCTCGGCCGGAGTCACGAGCGACACGGGCTCGACGCCCCACGACTTCGCGGAGGCCATCCTGCGGCGCAACTCCTCCAGCCGCTCCGCTGTGCGGGCGACCTCGATGCCGCCGCTCTCGATGTAGACGCCCGCCTCGTGGTACTGGCGCATCGACTCCAGCGTCAGCTGGGTCATCTCCTTCGAGTGGTCGACCGGGTAGATGAAGTTCGACGCGTGGCCGGTCGAGCCGCCCGGATTCGGGAACGGGCCCTTGTCCAGCAGGACGAGGTCACGCCAGCCGAGCTCGGCGAGCCAGCCGACGAGGCTGTTGCCGACGATGCCGCCGCCGATCACGACGGCGCGGGCTGTTCTCGGAAGATCGCTCACAAGGCCCTCACACGGTCAGGAGCACGCGACGCATCGCCTGCTCGAAGTCCTGGACATGGTCTCGCATCGTGGTCGCTGCCTGCGCGCCGTCGCCGCTGCGGATCGCCTCGAGCAGCACACGGTGCTGGCGAACAGCTTCGTCGAGCTCGCGTGCCCGGTCGATCGCCATCATCCAGATGCGCAGGCTGAGGACGTAGTACTGCTCCAGCGTCGCCTCCAGCAGTTCGTTGTGCGCGCAGCGGTACACGGCCCGGTGGATGCGCTCGTCGAGCGCCATCAGCTCGCGGTCGCCGAGGCCCTTCGCCTCGAGCTCCGCGAGGAGCACCGCGAGTTCCTCGCGTTCCGGCTCGGTGGCCCGCTCGGCCGCAAGCCTCGCGGCCTCCGGCTCGAGCGCCGCGCGCACCTCCGAGATGCGCGCGAGCTCGCGAGCGTCGACGCCGGTCACGAACATCCCCCGGCGGGGATACACCTCGACGAGCCGCTCCTGCGCCAGCCGGCGCAGAGCCTCGCGAACCGGGGTGCGGCCGATCGAGAGCCGCTCGATCAGTGCCCGCTCGTCGATCACGGCGCCCGGCGCCAGCTCGAGCGTGACGATCAGGTCGCGGATGGCGTGATAGGCCTTGTCCGCGAGCGAGGCACCCGCCTCGCGCGGCGGGAGAACCCGGGTTGCGCCTGCGGCCGCCACGCTGGAACTATTAGCATATCGTCCGTATATCAGTCGGTGGTGGATGCGACTCGACGACGAAAAGGAGCACTCTTGACGACGCAGATGCCTTCGTCCCTGGAGATCGCACAGGAGGCTCGCCTCCGGCCGATCAGCGAGATCGCCGCGGCCGCCGGCCTCGAGCCTGACGAGGTCGACCTCTACGGCAAGTACAAGGCGAAGGTCGACCTCTCGGTGCTCGACCGGCTCGCGGACCGGCCGGATGCAAAGCTCGTCACCGTCACTGCGATCACGCCGACGAAGGCGGGCGAGGGCAAGACGACGACCGCCGTTTCGCTCACCCAGGGTCTCGGCCACATCGGGCACCGGCCCGTGCTCTGCCTGCGCGAGGCCTCCCTCGGCCCCGTGTTCGGGATCAAGGGCGGCGCCGCCGGCGCCGGCTACGCGCAGGTCGTGCCGATGGAGGACTTGAACCTCCACTTCACCGGCGACATCCACGCGATCGGCGCCGCGAACAACCTGCTCGCGGCGATGCTCGAGGCGCACATCCTGCACGGCAACGTGCTCGGGATCGACCCGCTGACGATCTCCTGGCGCCGCTGCATGGACATGAACGACCGCGCGCTCCGCAATATCGTCGTCGGCCTGGGCGGCCGCGCGAACGGCTACGCCCGCGAGACCGGCTTCGACATCACCGCCGCTTCCGAGGTGATGGCGATCGTCGCCGTCTCCCGCGACCTCCACGACCTGCGCGCGCGGCTCGGCGCGGTCACCGTCGGCACGACCTACGAGGGCGAGCCCGTGACGGCGGAGCAGCTCAAGGCCGCCGGCGCGATGACGGTGCTGCTCAAGGAGACGCTCAAGCCGAACCTCGTCCAGACGCTCGAGGGGCAGCCGGTGTTCGTCCACTGCGGCCCGTTCGCGAACATCGCACACGGCAACAACTCGCTCGTCGCCGACCGCGTGGCGCTCAAGCTCGGCGACATCGTGGTGACCGAGAGCGGCTTCGGCTCGGACATGGGCATGGAGAAGTTCTTCGACATCGTCTGCCGGTTCGGCGGGCTGCGCCCGAGCGCCACCGTCCTCGTCGTGAGCATCAAGGCGCTCAAGCACCACGCCGGCGAGCCCGACGGCGGGATCGACGCGGTCGAGCGCGGCGCGGCCAATCTGATCCGCCATCTCGGCATCATCCGCGAGTTCGGCCTCAACGCGGTCGTCGCAGTCAACCGCTTCCCGGACGACCGGGACGAGGAGATCGAGCTGGTGCGGGAGATCGCCACCGCGAACGGCGCCTTCGCCGCCGAGGCGAACGACGGCGTCGTGAAGGGCGGCGAGGGTGCCTCGGCTCTGGCCGAGGCGGTCGTCGCGGCGACGGAGCAGCCGTCGAGCTTCGCGCCGCTCTACCCGCTCGAGGACTCGATCGAGAGCAAGATCGAGACGATCGCCAAGCGGGTCTACGGCGCGGACGGGGTCTTTCTTTTGCCGCCCGCGCGAGAGAAGATCCGCCAATTCAACGAGGCCGGCTTCGACCGGCTCCCGATCTGCATGGCAAAGACGCATCTCTCCCTGTCGCACGACCCGGCGCTCGTGAACGCGCCGACCGGCTTCACGGTGCCTGTCCGGGACATCCTCGCCTACACCGGCGCGGGCTGGCTCGTCCCGCTCTGCGGAGATATGCAGACGATGCCCGGGCTCGGCAAGGCACCGGCAGCGATCAACGTCGACATCGACGGCGAGGGAAGGACCGTTGGGCTCTTCTGACGGCGACGTGCCCGCGGCAGGGACCTAGACCGACCGACGCACCTCGACGTCATGTGGCCCCTGCGCGAGGGGGGGCCACTTTTTCCGTCTCGCGACGACCGGTCAGTCCTTCTCGAGGGCGGAGTCGGGCGGCACGAGCCGGCGGCCCTCGATGCGGAAGCCGGCGCGGACGAGGAACGGGCGCACGTCCTCGAGCACACGGTCGATGTTGCGGACGATCCAGATGCAGAGCGCCGCGAGCGGCAACTCGACGCAGAACGCCTCGACGAGGGCGAGGACGAGCGTTCCCGTTCCGCGCGAGGTCAGGATGTCGAACCAGGCGTCGGCGAGGAGCATGCCGGCGGTCATCGCCGCGTAGATGCCCGCGACAGTCTTGCGCCTGGCCAGCGCGATCCCGGTCGCCGCGAGAAGCACGCCGAGCGCGACGTCGAACCCGCCCCACGCGAGCTCCCAGTGGTTGGCGATCGTCTGGGACGGCAGGCTGACGAAGAGCCATACGATCCACGGCGCCAGTCCGAGCGCGAAGGCGACGAACAGCGGCGGGATCCACCAGGGCACGAGCATGCTGTCCGCGTCGGGGGGCGGCGAGATCGGCAGCCGCCAGTGGCGGCCGGTCGTCGGGTGGCTACTCATTCCGGCCGCCCGGCTATTGCAGGTACCGCTCGACCACGTCGGGCGGTCGCACGTCCGCCCCGTCCTCCGGCAGGCCTGCGTCGTGCAGGGCGCGCCGCTGGCGCAGCAGGTCCCAGCACTGGTCGAGCGAGACCTTGACGGCCTCGAGCCGGTCCCGTTCGGCATCGGTCGCCTCGCCGGCCGCCTCACGCTGCCAGAGCTCGTGCTCCTCCGCGACCAGCTGCTCGATCGTCTCGTGGATCGGTCCGTCGTCCGTCGCCATCTGGGCCTCCTCCTCTCGCGGGAGACCTCAGTGTGACGGAACTGTTACGGCCCATGCGGCGCTCGCCGAGCTCGTCACGCCGGCCGTCAGGGTCTGCGTCGCCGTCAGCGTGTGAGAGCCGGAGGCGAGCTTGACCTTGAGCGACCAGGTGCCGTTCGAGGCGACCGTCGCCGTGCCGATCGAGCTCGAGCCGTCGTAGAGCGTGATCGTGTCGCCGGCGGCGCCGGCTGCGCATAGACGTTGACGACGGCGTTGGAGCTCGACGCGCCAGTGAAGCCCGACGCCGGCATGGAGCGCGACGTCGCCTGGGCAACGGTATAGTCGTTCGGTCAAATCGTTCGGAGGTTGGGGTCGCCGAGCGTGGCTTCTGCCAGCCCCGAGTCGCGTCCCGGGAGGGTCATGCTCCGCTCAAGTACGTTGTCTCCGGTTCGCCTTTCGTTGCTCGTCGCAGCGCTCGTCGCCGCGTCCGCCCTCGCGGCTCCGGCGCTCGCGTCGCGCTCCCACGCGGCCGCCAAGGTCACGGTCACGGCGACGGAGTTCAAGTTCGTGCTCTCACCGAAGACCGTCGCGCACGGGACGGTCACCTTCACGATCGTCAACAAGGGCAAGCTCGCCCACGACTTCAAGATCGCAGGCAAGGTGACGCCGCAGATTCAACCGGGCAAGACCGCCAAGCTGACCGTCACACTGAAGGCGGGGAAGTACCCGTATCTCTGCACCGTCCCGGGACACGCCGCGGCGGGCATGAAGGGGACACTCGTCGTCCACTAGCTCGGCGGGGTGATCCCGGCGGGAGCGTCGAACGGGCCGTAGACGTCGTGCATGAAGTGCGCGGTCGTCGTCATGCGCAGGTCCAGCGTGCGGAGTGTCTGCTTGTCGAGCTCGACCTCGAACCACGCAGGCGTCGCCGGGTCGAAGAACGAGACCCGCCAGACGCGGCGGCCGCGGATCTCGCCGCTGCCGAGTAGATAGGCGTTCGTCGCAGACACCCAGAACGGCTGCGGCTGCCTGATCGGGATCGACTGCGGCGACTCGACCCAGCGGCCGCCCGGCGCCTTGTCCCAGCGGCGGCGACCGATGATGACGGACTCGTAGCCGCCCGTGACGTGGTAGGCGGCACGGTCAGGTGCGGCGAGGCGCCAGCTGCTCGAGACAGCGTGCGCGGGATCGGACGCGAGCGTCTCGACGAACGCGAGCGACCGGAGCGATCGCCACACCCGGCCGGCCCGGGCGACGAGCACCGACGCGTTCACGGGCGGCCACGCTGCGGGCAGCGACACCCGCCAGCGGGTGGTCGCGCCTCGCCCTTGGACGTCGACGACGACGGCGGACGGACGGCCCGTGACCGGAAGCGTCGCCCGGTAGCAGCCGGAGCCGCACGCGGCGCCGTTCCGGGTCGCGCTCTGCACGGTGAACGAGACCGAGACGCCGCGGACAGGCGCTCCCAGCGGACCGAGCAGCGAGGCCTGGGCGACGACGTGCGAGCCCTGCGGGACGACGCCGAGGGCAAGCGCGTACCCGCCGTCCTCGCGGCTGAACACGACCGCGCCGGCCGGCGGCGCCGGAAAGCCCGCCGGAGCCCTCGGAGCCGCCGGCGCTGCACGTGCCGGAGCCGTAGGGACAGCCGCCGAGACCGCGGCCGGCGCCGGCCCCGGCGTGCGCTCGAGGAGCACCGCCGCCACGGCGACGGCGGCGACACCCGCGACGAGAGCGGCGAGCCCGGCGGCGAACCGAAGCAGCACCGACGCGGCCACGCTGCTCAGGCTAGCGAAGCCGCGCTTCCGGCCTCTGTACCGGGCGCTGCGGTTGCTGTACGGCTCCCGGCGCTGAGGCTCAGGCGCCCGGCGGCGGGGCCGTCGAGCTGCGGACCACGAGGGTGGTCGACAGCTCGACCCTGAGGGCCTCGCCGGCGCGGTCCTCGATCAGCCGGGTGAGCACGCTGACCGCCATCCGGCCCATCTCGCTCAGCGGCTGGCGAACGCTCGTCAGTGACGGCGTCACGAGCGCCGCCTGCTCTGAGTCGTCGAAGCCGACGATCGAGACGTCCTCCGGCACGCGCAGCCCGCGCGAGCGCGCGGCCTGCAGCGCGCCGATCGCGAGGTTGTCGTTGAAGCCGAAGATCGCGGTCGGCGCCAGCGGGCCGTCGAGCAGCTGCTGGGCCGACGCGTAGCCGCCGGCGATCTCGAAGTTCCCCGGCAGCTCGAGCGTGCGGTCGAGCGGCACGCCGGCGCGCGCGAGCGCACCGCGGTAGCCGATCAGGCGCTCCTCCGTCGCGCACCAGCCGGCCGGACCCGTGATCGCGGCGATCCGCCTGTGGCCGAGGCCGAGCAGATGCTCGGTCGCGTCAATCGCGCCGGCCGTGTTCGCGGCCGAAACGCTCACGACGCCCGGGTACAGCGGCCAGCGCGGGTCGAGTACGACGAACGGATACCCGTGCTCGCTCAGTGCCCGTAGCTCCTCGCTCGACTCGGCCGGCAGGATCAGTACGGCACCGTCGGTCGTGCCGTGCAGCAGCCGCTCGAGCAGACCGACCTCGCGGTCGTGCTCGTCCTCGGTCGGGCAGAGGATCGCCCGTGAGTCCCGCTCGTATAGGGCCTCGGTCAGGGCGGAAACGAGGTACGCGAAGTACGAGGGCAGGATCCGCGGCAGCATCACGCCGACGAGCCCCGTGCGCGCACCGGAGAGCGCACGCGCCGACGGATTCCGCGAGAACCCGCGTTCGCGCACCACGCGCAGCACCGTCTCGCGCGTCTCGGGGGCGACGTGCGGCTGCCGGTTGAGCACCCGCGAGATCGTCGCCACCGAAACGCCGGCTTCGCGCGCGATGTCGCGGATCGTGGGCGGCCGGTTCTGTAAGCGGTTACCCATCCAGGCGTATGTAGACACGCCGGCGACCTCTTCAGATCAGTGATTTCCCGCATGTCCGCAAAGGCCTCCCGTGCCCACAGTTCCGGTAACGGTTTCAGCGAGAGGCGCAGGGAGGCTGCGTGGACGTCCGGCTCACCGTGAGTTTCTGCTCGACCCTGGGCGCCCGGCGCGGCGAAGGGAGGGATGCCCGGATCTGAGCTGCGCTGGTTCAACGAGCTTTCGAGAGTAAGGGGTGATGAGCATCATGAAACGCGTTTGGAAGCGCACGGTCGTCGGCTTGGGCATCGCCGCCCTCGCCGTGGCCGTCAGCGTGACAGCCGGAGGTGCGGGCGCGCAGAGCGCCGGCCCGGCAGGGAAGCTACGCCCACTCACCAGTTATCCGCGCAGCGAGACCCTGGTCACGAGTGGGACGCAGTGGGGCAACATCGCCGGGACGAACCCCTACGCCGGCAACTACGCGGCGGGCATGATCGGGCTCGACATCGAGACGCTGCTTCGCTTCGACCCGGTCAAGGGGACGTACATCAACTGGCTTGCCCAGTCGGCGACGTGGACGGGCCCGAAGCAGTACACGGTCGTGGTCCGGTCGGGCGTCAAGTGGGGCGACGGCAAGCCCTTCAAGGGCAGTGACGTGGCCTTCAACATCAACCTCGGACGCTTCAACACGGCCTTCTGGAACAACCTCTGGGTCAACCTGAAGCAGCCGATCAAGGTCAAGGGCAACACCGTCGTCATCAACTTCAAGGGGACGCCGAATTACATTCAGTGGCAGAACCTGATGTGGAACCTGCCGATGATCAGCCCTTCGCAGGCAGGGACCATGATCACCAATGCGGCGAGCCTGACGACGTACAGCCCGGGTAACCCGATCGGGACGGGCCCGTATCAGATGGACTCCAAGGGCTTCGATCCGACGACGAGGGTCGTCTGGGTGAAGAAGGCGCACTGGTGGGCTTCTGACCTGGGCATCTCGCCGTCGCCGGCTCCGAAGTACATCATCGACCTCGTCAACACGAGCAACACGAACAGCCTCTCGGCTGTGCTCGCGGGCGTCGAGGACCTGAACAACAACTACCTGCCCGGTGTCAACCAGCTGGTCGACCAGGGCAAGGTGAGCACGTACTTCGCCAAGGCGCCGTACATGCTGTCGGCGAACACGGCCTGGCTCGAGCCGAACACGACCGTCAAGCCGCTGAACGACCCGGTGTTCCGCAGGGCTCTCGCCGAGGCGATCAACGTCAACCAGGTCGTGGCGCAGGACTACGGGAACCTCGTCCTGCCGGCGAACCCGACGGGCCTGCTGCCGACGTGGAACAAGTACGTCGACACCAGCTCGGTGACGGCGAACGGCTTCAAGTACGACCCGTCCGACGCCGCGGCGCTGCTGACGAAGGCCGGCTATCCGAAGGACAGCTCGGGGATGTTCGAGAACAAGGACGGCTCGAAGATCAACCTCGATCTCTCTGTCCCGCAGGGTTGGTCTGACTGGGAGGCCGCCCGCGACATGATCGTCGCCTCGGCGAAGGACGCGGGGATCCGGATCACCGCCAAGGTGAAGGACTTCAACACCTGGCAGAGCGATCGGAACACGGGCAACTTCGACCTCGTGATCGACAACCACTACCAGATCAGCGACAACCCGTGGACGTACTGGAACGGCATCTTCCACCTGCCGATCATCACGACAGGCACCGGCCAGACGTTCGCGAACTTCGAGCAGTACAGCAACCCGACCGCGTGGGCGCTCGTCCAGAAGCTGGACAAGACTCCCCCGACGAACACGGCTGCGATCAAGGAGATCAACAGCTCGCTGGAGACGACGCTGATGAAGGACCTGCCCATGATTCCGCTCTGGTACAACGGGATGTGGGCGCAGTTCACCTCGAAGTACTGGACGAGCTGGCCCGCCTCGGGCACCACTCGGCAGTACACCCCCGTCATGTGGGGCGGCTACCTGCAGATGACGGGCATCGACATGTTCACGCACCTCAAGAAGAAGTGAGCGTCGAGACCGTCGACTGAAGCGACACGTCCGTGATCGAACACCGCCCCTCCCATCGGCAGCAGCTGCGGGGAGGGGCGGTGGTTCGATTGCGGGGTGACCTGAGCGAGGAGACCCGTTGCGACGCTACTTCCTGAGGAAGCTCTTCATCTACGGCCTGACGTTCGTCGTCGCGGTAACGATCGACTGGGCGATCCCGCACCTGATGCCGGGCAACCCCGTCCTGACCCTGGTGGGACGGATCCAGATCCAGGATCCCAAGGTCGCCCAGCAGCTCTACAACCACTACATGCGGGCGTTCAACCTCAACCTTCCGCTCTGGAAGCAGTACTACTACTTCTGGGTGTCGCTCCTCCACGGCGACCTCGGCACGAGCATCCTGCAGTTCCCGACCTCGGTTATGTCGATCATCTTGCACGCCGTGCCGTACACGCTCGGCCTGCTGATCCCGGCGATCCTGCTCAGCTGGTACGCGGGGAACAAGGTCGGCGCGCTCGCCGCCCGCCGGAAGGTCCTCGACAACACGGTGCTGCCGCTCGGCTACGCGCTGACCGCAACCCCGTACATGTGGCTCGGGATCCTGCTCTCCTGGCTTTTGGCGGTCACCTGGCAGGTCTTCCCCGTCGGGTTCGCCTACGACCCGACCGCCCAACGCTCCTGGTCTGTGGGCTTCATCCTCATCCTGCTCCACCACTGGTTCCTGCCGTTCATGTCGCTGTTCCTCGTCGCCTTCGGCGGCTGGGCGATCGGCATGCGGAACATGATCATCTACGAGCTCGAGTCCGACTACGCGCACTACCTCGAGGCGCTCGGAGCCCCGCAGCGGCTCGTTCGCAAGTACGCCTTCCGGAACGCGGTGCTGCCGCAGATCACGGGGCTCGCGCTGTCGCTCGGCGCGGTCATCGCCGGCGCGCTGGTCACGGAGATCGTCTTCTCCTACCCCGGGCTCGGCTACCAGATCTACCGGGCGATCACGAACGAGGACTACTTCGTGATCCAGGGCATCTTCCTCTTCATCATCGTCGGCGTCCTGATCGCCAACTTCCTCGTCGACATCGTCTACGTCCTCGTCGACCCGCGGACGAGGATCGGGATGCAAGGAGGTCAGGCATGAGCGTCGGACCGGCCAGGCCGATCTCGCTCGAACCGGCGGCCGAGGCGCCCGAGCCGGCCGTCGCTCCCGCCGCCGCCGCGCCGCGCATGAGCGGCCTGCGCGAGATGCTCCACTTCGCGGTCAGGAACCGGAAGCTCGTCGTCGGCCTCGGCATCACCCTCTCCATGCTCCTCTTCGCCGTCGTCGGGCCCTTTCTCGCGCACCACCCGCCGCTCGAGTACGGGGGCAAGCTCTCCTGGGCGCCGACGACGAAGGACGGCTACTGGTTCGGCACGACGCTGCTCGGTCAGGACGTCTACTCCCAGTTCGTCACCGGCCTCCGGCTCGCGTTCCTCGTCGGGGCGCTCGGCGGCGGCATCGCGGCGGCCGTCGGCATGCTCGTCGGGTTCACGGCCGGCTATCGCAGCGGCATCGTCGACGAGATCCTCAACATGCTCACGAACGTCGTGCTCGTCATTCCGACGTTCGCGCTCCTGCTCGTCATTGCCGCCTACCTGAAGGTGCGCGGGATCATGACGGAGTCCGTCTTCATCGGGTTGACGTCATGGCCCTGGGCGGCGCGGGCCCTCAGGGCGCAGACCTTCTCGCTCGTCTCGCGCGACTTCGTCGCCATGGCGCGCCTGAGCGGACGGAAGAGCTGGCAGATCATCTTCAAGGAGATCGCGCCGAACATGAGCTCGTACCTGTTCATGATGTTCATCCTCCTCTTCGGAGGCGCGATCCTGATCGCCGCGACGCTCGACTTCATCGGTCTCGGCCCGTCCAACACGATCTCGTTGGGGATGATGATGCAGCTCTCGGTGCAGAACGCCGCGCTGCAGCTGCACCTTTGGTGGTGGTTCGTGCCGCCGGGCCTCGCGATCATGGCGATCGTCGGTTCCCTCTACGTCATGAACGTCGGCCTCGACGAGGTGTTCAACCCGCAGCTGAGGGAGCTGTGAGCCGGTGAGCCTCGCCGTAAACGATCTCAAGGTCTACTACCGCACCCTGGCGGGCGACGTGCAGGCGCTCGACGGCGTCACCTTCAGCGTCGCGGACGGCGAGATCATGGGGTTGGCCGGTGAGTCCGGCTGCGGCAAGTCGACGCTCGGCAAGAGCCTGATCCGCTTCGACACGCGCATGCGCTACGTCTCGGGGCACGTCGAGCTCGACGGTGCGGAGCTCCCCGTCTGGGACAGCGAGGCGATGAACCCGTTCAGGTTCAAGCAGGTCTCGCTCATCCCGCAGTACGCGATGAGCGCGCTGAACCCGACGCGGAAGATCGGGAGGATGACGAAGGAGCTGCTCCGCTCGCGCGGCATGGGCTCGAACGGCGCGATGTCGGAGCTCTCGCGCAGGCTCGAGCTCGTCGGGCTCTCGGACGACGTGCTCGACATGTATCCGATCGAGCTCTCCGGTGGGATGAAACAGCGCACGGTGATGGTCATCTCGACGCTCCTCGACCCCTCGCTCCTGATCGCGGACGAGATCACGTCCGCGCTCGACGTCTCGACGCAAAAAGCGGTGGCGGAGACGCTCGTCGGGTTCCGTGACCGCGGCTTCGTGAAGAGCATGATCGTGATCACCCACGATCTTTCGATCCTCCATCAGATCGCCGACAGCATCCTCGTGATGTACGCCGGCCAGCTGGCGGAGAAGGCGCCGACCGAGACGATCGTCAACTCGCCGCGACATCCGTACACGCGCCTGCTGATCTCGTCGCTCCCCGAGGTCGGTGTGCGCTACGCGGAAAAGAAGCTCGCCGGAATCGCCGGCCGGCCGCCGCCCCTCTTGCACCCGCCGCGTGGCTGCCGGTTCGCCGCGCGCTGCCCGCTCGCCGCCGCGATGTGCGCCCAGGAGCCGCCGTTCAAGGAGGTCGAGCCCGGCCACCTCGTGGCGTGCTGGAAGGCCGACGGATGTTGAAGCTCGAGGGCATCTCGAAGGTCTACAAGGTCGGCGCCTTCGGCGGCGCCGCCCTGCCCGCCGTGCGCGACGTGAGCTTCGAGGTGGCGCCCGGTGAGGTGGTCTCGCTCATCGGCGAGAGCGGCAGCGGCAAGACGACGATCGGACGGATGATCCTTCGGCTCTCGCCGATCACCGAGGGGAAGATCATCTTCAACGGCGTCGACATCTCGACGCTCAGACGCCGGAAGCTGAAGGGGTACTACCGCCACGTACAAGGCGTCTTCCAGGACCCATTCAGCTCGTACAACCCGATCTTCAAGGCCGACCACATCTTCGCCACGATCAAGGACGCGTTCTTCCCCGGCGTCAGTGGCCACGAGTGGCAGCACCGGCTCGACGCGTCACTGGAAGCCGTCGGCCTCAACCCGGCCGAGGTGCTCGGCAAGTTCCCGCACCAGCTCAGCGGCGGCCAGCTGCAGCGCCTGCTCGTCGCGCGCGCGCTGCTGCTCGAGATCGAGATCCTCGTCGCCGACGAGATCATCAGCATGCTCGACGCATCGACGCGCATCGACGTGCTCAACCTGCTCGCCGATCTCAAGGAGCGCGGGCTCGGGATCGTCTTCATCACGCACGACCTGTCGCTCGGCAACTACATCAGCGACAAGACGGTCATCCTCCGCCACGGCGCCATCGTCGAGATGGGCGCGACGGAGCGGGTGTTCGGCGACCCCCGGCACCCGTACACGCGGATGCTGCTCGCATCGGTTCCCCAGCTGCACGCGAAATGGGCCGAGATCGAGCCGGAGCCGGACCTGCCGGAGGCGGAGCAGGGCGAAACGCCGAGGCTGGTCGAGATAGGCGACGACCATTACGTGGCGTCGATCTGAGAGGAGCGATGATGCACGCTGACCAGCCCCGGGACTTCCCGCCGGATTTCGTCTGGGGCGTAGCCACCTCCGCGTACCAGATCGAGGGCGCCGCGCGCGAGGACGGCCGCGGCGAGAGCATCTGGGACCGCTTCTGCACGACGCCGGGAAAGGTCCGCAATGCCGACACGGGTGACGTCGCGTGCGACTTCTACCACCGCTACCGCGACGACATTGCACTGATGCGCGAGCTCGGACTCGACGTCTTCCGCTTCTCCATCTCGTGGCCGCGCATCCTCCCGGAGGGCCGCGGACGCGTGAACGAGCGCGGGCTCGACTTCTACGACCGGCTCGTCGACGCGCTGCTCGAGTCCGGAATCCGCCCCCTGCCCACGCTCTTCCACTGGGATCTGCCGCAGCCGCTCGAGGATGCGGGCGGCTGGCCCGTGCGCGCCACGGCGGAAGCGTTCGTCGAGTACGCGGAGACGGTCGCCGCCCGCCTCGGGGACCGGATCATGAACTGGACGACGCACAACGAGCCCTTCTGCGCATCGTGGCTCGGCTACGGCTGGGGCGTGCATGCGCCGGGCCGGGCGAGCGTCGGCGACGCGCTGGCCGCCGCACACCATCTCCTGCTCTCGCACGGGTGGGCGGTCGACGTGCTGCGGCGCCACTGCCCCCAGGCCGAGGTCGGAATCATTCTCGATCTCTCGCCGGTGCACCCGGCCGGTGGCGACGCAGCAGACGCAGAGGCGGTCCGCATCGCCGACGGAGTGCACAACCGCTGGTTCCTCGACGCCGTGCTGCGTGGCGAGTATCCGGCAGACATGCTGGAGCACTTCGCGCCGCTCGCTCCCCCGGTCCGCGACGGCGACATGGCAGTCGTCGCGGCAGCGCTCGACTTCGTCGGCGTCAACAACTACTCGCGTGCGCTTGTGCGGGCGAACCCCGCGGGAGGAAACCCGCTCCAGGTGCGCGCGCCGGCCGCTCCCCTCACCGACATGGGCTGGGAGGTGTACCCCGAGGGGCTTTACGAGGTGCTCATGCGCTTGCACGAGGAGTACACGGTGCCCCGCCTCTACGTGACGGAGAACGGCGCCGCCTTCGGAGACGTGCGCACCCACGACGGGCGCGTGCACGACCCAGAGCGCCGGGAGTACCTGGCCCAGTACAGCGCTGCGGTCAGCGACGCCGTCGCGGCCGGCGCGCCTGTCTGCGGGTACCTCGTCTGGTCGCTGCTCGACACCTTCGAATGGACGTACGGATACGCGAAGCGGTTCGGTCTCGTCTACGTCGACTACTCGACGCTCGAGCGCGTTCCGAAGGACAGCTTCACGTGGTACCGCGACTTCATCGCCCGGCAGCGCGGCACCGACCCCGGCAGAGCCCCTCGGCAACCGAGCCTGGCGTCGTGACGAGTCGCTACGGACGCTTCGACGACACCGCCCGCGAGTACGTCGTCACTCGGCCGGACACGCCGCTTCCCTGGCTGAACTACCTGGGCCAGGACGACCTCTTCGGCCTCTGCACGAACACCGGCGGCGGCTACACGTTCTGGCGGGACGCAAGGCTCCGCCGCCTCACGCGCTACCGCTACAACAACGTGCCGCTCGACGTGGGAGGACGGTATCTCTACGTCAACGACGGCGGGACAGTCTGGAACCCGGGCTGGAAGCCGACCAAGACACCGCTCGACCGCTACGAGTGCAGGCACGGTCTCGGCTATACGAGGATCGTCGGAGCGAAAGACGGCGTCGAGGTCGAGCTGCTGTTCTTCGTGCCGCCCCGCGAGAGCGCGGAGATCTGGAAGACGACGGTCCGGAACACGAGCGGCGCCGTGAAGGACCTGAAGCTCTTCTCGTTCGTCGAGTTCTGCCTGTTCGAGGCCCTCGACGACGCGACGAACTTCCAGCGAACATACTCGCTCGGCGAGGTCGAGGTCGAGGGCTCGGCGATCTACCACAAGACCGAGTACCGGGAGCGACGGAACCACTACGCCCTCTTCGCCTGCACGCGCGAGACGGACGGGTTCGACACCTCGAGGGACGCCTTCGTCGGCGTGCACAACGGCCTCCACGAGGCCGCCGTCCCGTTCGCCGGGCGAGCGGGAGGAAGCATCGCGCATGGCTGGAACCCGATCGGCTCACACGAGGTCGACGTGCGGCTCGAGCCGGGCGGCGAGGAGACCTTCGCGTTCGTCCTCGCCTACCTCGAGCAAGCCGACGAGCTGAAGTTCGAGCGACCCTCCGTCCTGAACAAAGACGGGGGGCGGAGGCTGGTGGCGCGCTACACGGCGCCGGGCGCCGTCGACGAGGCCTTCCGGGCCCTCCAGGCGCAATGGTCGACGCTGCTCTCGGCCTTCCAGGTCGATCGCTGCCCGGAGCCGAACGCGCAGCGGATGCTCAACACGTGGAATCAGTACCAGTGCATGGCCACGTTCAACGTGTCGCGGTCGGCGAGCCTGTACGAGTCGGGGATCGGGCGCGGGATCGGCTTCCGCGACTCGAACCAGGACGTGCTCGGCGTGCTGCATCTGGTCCCGCAACGGGCGCGGGAGCGGATTCTCGACCTGGCCGCGACGCAGCTGTCCGACGGTACCTGCTTCCACCAGTACCAGCCGCTGACGAAAAAGGGGAACGATGCCATCGGCGGCGGCTTCTACGACGACCACCTGTGGCTGATCGTCTCGACGTGCGCGTACGTGAAGGAAACCGGCGACACGTCGATTCTCGAGGAGCCGATCGGCTATTCCGACCGGCCGGGAAGCCGCGACGACCTGCTGCACCACCTGGAGACGAGCGTCGCCCTGACGCTCTCGAAGCGCGGCGAGCACGGCTTGCCGCTGATCGGGCACGCGGACTGGAACGACTGCCTGAACCTGAACTGCTTCTCGACAGACCCGGACGAGTCGTTCCAGACCGCCGGCGATGTGGAGGGCTCCAGGGCGGAGTCGGTCATGATCGCCGGGCTCTTCCTCCACGCTGCTCGTGAGCTGGCGGGTCTCTACGGGCACCTGGGCCGGCTCGAGGACGAGGCCCGGCTGCTCGAGGCCCACGACGAGATGCTCGCCGCCGTCGAGGACGAGGCCTGGGACGGCGAGTGGTACGTGCGGGCGTTCGACGCCGCCGGCGCGCCGGTCGGCTCGCACACGTGCGCAGAGGGCAAGATCTTCGTCGAGAGCCAGGGCTGGTGCGTGCTGGGAGGCGCCGGAGCCGGCGGCGGGCGCGCCCGGCAGGCGCTCGAGAGCGTCCACGAGCATCTGGCCACGGACAGCGGCATCGCCCTGCACCGGCCGCCCTACTCCCGCTATCACCCCGAGCTCGGCGAGATCAGCAGCTACCCGCCCGGCTACAAGGAGAACGGGGGGGTCTTCTGCAACACGAATCCGTGGATCACGCTCTGCTGGTGCCTGCTCGGCGAGGGCGACCGGGCGCTGGAGTCCTACCTCGCGATCTGCCCCTCGGCGCAGGAGAACCGGATCGAGACGTACCGCAACGAGCCGTACGTCTACGCCCAGATGATCGCGGGGCCCGATGCGGCGACTCCCGGCGAGGCGAAGAACTCGTGGCTGACCGCAACCGCCGCGTGGGCGCTCGTCGCGCTGTCGCAGGGGATCTTCGGCGTGAAGCCGGACTACGACGGGCTGCGCATCGACCCGTGCGTCCCGCCGCACTGGGACTCCTTCCACGTCACCCGCCGGTACCGTGGAGTCGTCTACGAGATCACGGTGCGGAACCCCGATCACGTCAGCACCGGCGTGCGGACGCTGACGATCGACGGCGAGGAAGCGCCCGGGAACCTCGTGCCGCCCCCGGACGGGAAGGGCACCGTCGAGGTCGACGTCGTGCTCGGCGCGAGGCCGACGCCTAGGCGGCGAAGAGCCCGCTCAGCTCGCCCCGCTCGCGCTCGCTGAGGGGAGCCGCGAGCGCGGCGAGCGCGGGCTCGAGATGCTCGGGCCGGCGCGGGCCGACGATCACCGCGGTGACGCGCGGATCGGCGACCAGCCACGCGATCGCGAGCGCTGCAGGCGTCGTCGCGCGTTCGCGCGCCGCCCCGGCGAGGCCGTCGAGGCCGCGCCAGACGACGTCGTCGCCGATGAGGTGGAGGTAGGGCTCGGGCCGCATCGTCATCCGCGATCCTTCGGGTGCCGCTTCGCCGCGCCGGTACTTGCCGGTGAGCCAGCCGCCTGCTAGCGGGCTGAACGGCGTGAAGCCGAGGCCGCGCTCGGCGCACAGCGGCAGCACCTCCTGTTCCGGCAGGCGGTCGAGCAGCGAGTACGAGTTCTGCACCCATTCGAAGCGGACGAGGCCGCCGCCCGCGCTCGCGTCGAGCGCCGTGCGTAGCTGCGTGCCGTCGACGTTGCTCGCACCGACCGCACGTACCTTCCCCGAGCGCACGAGCTCGTCGAACACGCCGAGCGTCTCCGCAACCGGCACGTCGGGGTCCCAGTCGTGGGCGAGGTACATGTCGATCCGCTCGACGCCGAGACGGCGCAGGCTGCTCACGAGCTGCCTGCGTATGCGCGCGGGCGCGAGCCCGTGGTCCTCCCCCTCGTCCATCGGGTTGAACGTCTTCGTCGAGAGGACGATCCGCTCGCGGACGTCAGGCCCCTTCGTGCGCAGCCAGTCGCCGATCCAGGACTCGCTGCGACCGCCGCCGTACGCGTCCGCCGTGTCGAAGGTCGTGATCCCGGCCTCCCAGGCGGCGTCCATGATCGCGAACGCCTCCTCGCGGCTCTCGCCCTGCCCGAAGAACGCCGGCGCCGAGCCGATGCCGCCGAAGTTGCCGCAGCCGAGGACGATCCGGGAGACGTCGATTCCGCTCGAGCCGAGAAGCGCCACGTGCGGAGCCTAGAGCGTGGAAGGTAGGCTCGGCCGATGAGCACGACCACTCTCGACGTCGAGGCAGTTCGCTGCCGCTTCTCCTCGCTCCAGGGCGGCTTCGCCTTCCTCGACGCGCCGGGCGGCTCGCAGGTGCCCGACGAGGTCGGTGAGGCGATCGCGCGCGCGCTCCGCGTCGCCTCCGCCAATCTCGGTGCGCCGTACGAGACCGGCCGCCGCGTCGAGGCGATCCTGAACGACGCGCGCGTGGACGCGGGCCGCTTTCTCAACTGCTCTCCCGACGACGTCGTCTTCGGGACGAACATGACGACGCTCGACTTCGCGCTCTCGCGCACGGCGTCGCGCGACTGGCGGGCGGGCGACCGCATCCTCGTCAGCCGTCTCGACCATGACGGAGGCGTCGCCCCCTGGATCGAGCTCGCTGAGGACCGCGGCTTCGAGGTGGATTGGATCGACGTCACCGACGACTTGTGCCTCGACCTGGACGACCTGGAACGAAAGCTCGACGAGCGCGTGCGCGTCGTCGCGGTGACCAAGCCCTATTATCCCGACCCGAGCGACGACAGCGGCCGCTTCGGCATGGTCGACTTCAAGGCGGTCCGCGCGCTCGAGCGCCCGGTGACGCTGGAGACGATCAAGGCCGACAAGCGCCTCGCCAAGATGATCCTGGTCGTCAATTCGCGACTGTCGGTCCAGCCGGTGACCGCCGACGAATGGCGCGCCGTGCTCGCGCTCGCGAAGGGCTGAAGCGGCCAAGGCGGAAGACGTAAGACCAAAGGCCATAAGCGGTCTGGCTTGAAGCGCGCCGCCGCAGTGGCGCATATAGACCGGATATAAGCGCGCTCGCGGGCGCGCCAGGGAGAGAACAATGTCCGAGAAGGTGTACGGCGTGTCCCCGGACTGGGCCAAGCGCGCCTGGATCGACGAGGCCCGCTACCAGGAGA
>JBEKEH010000039.1:0-43954 GCA_050013935.1 Gaiellaceae bacterium
AGCGCGCTCCAGCCGATCGGACGCCAGCGGCGGCCGAGGTCGCGCAGGAGCCGCGCGCGCAGCTCGCCCTCGAGCCGCTGCACCGGCGGCATGGCGACGAACACGAGCGCCACCGTGCCCCCGACCCAGATCGCGGCCGCGAGCAGGTGAACGACGAGGAGCGTTGCTTCCACTCCGCGTAGTTTCCCGCACACGCTGTCGGGCTGTTCGCCGATAGCACCTGCGGCGGCGGCGCGGACACTCGGATGATGGCGGGAGCCCTCTCTCTCCCGGTCGTCTGGTCCGAGGACGGTGGCCCGACGCAGCCGGGCCGCCTGGACCTCACCGCCGAGCGCCTGCACTTCGACGGCGGCTCCCGTAACGAGCCCTACACGCGTGACATCGCGCTGTCGAAGATCGAGTCGGTCAGAATCGCGCGCCGGCCGGTCGAACGTCTGAGCGGCCGCTCTGCGCTCGTAGTCGAGCTGCGCGACGGGCGCCGCGTCTCCATCGCCAGCCTCGACCGGCCGGGCACGCTGCTCGAGTTCGCCGAGCGCCTGCAGCAGGCGATCGGCCTCAGCCCGTGACGACCGGCTGCTCCCGGATCGCGGCGGCGATCACGGGCCCGAGCACCTCCGCGAGCGACACGCCGCCGGCTTCCTCGAGCGCGTATGTCGCGTGCCGGATCGGATGGCGCGAGTGGATCAGCCGCGAGAGGTCGATCGGCGTGCCGGTGACGACCACGTCGCAGTCGCACGCGTCGATCGTCTGCTCGAGCTCGCGCAGCTGCTCGTCCGAGTAGCCCATCGCCGGCAGGGAGCCGACGCGTGGATACCGCTCGAGCACGTCCGCGATCGAGCCGACCGCGAACGGTCGCGGGTCCACGAGCTCGGCGGCGCCCGCCTGGCGGGCCGCGACCGTGCCCGCTCCGAACGCCATGCCGCCGTGCGTGAGCGTCGGGCCGTCCTCGACGACGAGCACGCGCTTCCCTTCGAGCGGCGGCCCGTCTTCGAGCGTGACCGGGGAGCGCGCCAGCACGACCTGCGCCTTCGGATTCACGAGCCGGACGTTCGCGAGCACCTGCTCGAGCTGCCCGAGCTCCGCGCTCTCGAGCTTGTTGACGACGACGACGTCCGCCATGCGCAGATTCGCCTCGCCGGGATGGAAGGCGAGCTCGTGCCCTGCACGGAGTGGGTCGACGACGACAATCGTCAGGTCGGGAGTGAAGAACGGAAAGTCGTTGTTGCCGCCGTCCCAGAGGATCACGTCGGCGTCGCGCTCGGCCCGCGCGAGGATCTCGCCGTAGTCGACGCCGGCGTAGACGACCATGCCGAGCTGCACCGGCAGCTCGTACTCCTCCCGCTCCTCGATCGTCGGATGGGCGCGGTCGAGCTCGTCGAGCGTCGCGAAGCGCTGGACGCGCATCGCCTCGAGGTCCCCGTACGGCATCGGGTGGCGGACGAGCGCGACGCGCAGGCCGGCGTCGAGCAGCAACTTGCCGACGCGGCGGCTCGTCTGGCTCTTGCCGCAGCCGGTGCGCACGGCCGTCACGGCGACGACCGGCTTCGTGGCGAGCAGCATCGTCGAGCGCGGGCCGAGCAGACGGAAGTCGGCGCCGCCGGCGAGCACGACCGCCGCCTTGTGCATGACCTCCTCGTACGCGAGGTCGGAGTAGGCGAGCACCACCTCGTCCACCGCCTCGGCGGCGATCAGTTCGGCAAGGCGCTCCTCGGGCACGATCGGGATGCCCTCCGGGTAGAGGGGCCCGGCGAGCGAGGCGGGATAGACGCGGTCGTCGATGCCGGGAATCTGGGCCGCCGTGAACGCGACGACGTAGGCCTCCGGATCCTCGCGGAAGACGACGTTGAAGTCGTGGAAATCGCGGCCGCCGGCCCCCATGATCACCACTTTCTGCACGGTCCCACCGTCGGCCCGGCAGCCGGAAGCCACATCGGGCGCCGCTCGGATTGCCGCTGCGGGGAAGCCGCGGCGATCGGGAAATGGCCGCAGCCGGCGTCGGCGGCACCGCGGATGCAGGAGCGGCGCCCCGGAGGCACCATCCGGGACGAACCCTCGAGAAGGAGGCTGCGATGGCGGCCACACCCGTGCGCGTCGCGCCGAAGGACTTTCTCCGCGTCGCCGACCTGACCCCTGCGCAGCTTGCGCACCTGCTCGACCTCGCGGTCGCGATGGAGGACGACCCGCACGGCTGGGTCGACACGCTGCGCGGCGGCTCGGTCGCCTGCTGGTTCGCGAAGCCGTCGACGCGCACCCGAGTCTCCTTCGCCGCGGCCGCTGCACGCCTCGGCCTGAACCCGATCGTCCTCCGTCCGGACGAGCTCCAGCTCGGACGCGGCGAGCCGATCGCCGACACGGCGCGTGCGCTGTCCGCGTACTGCGACGCGATCGTCATCCGCACCTTCGCGCAGCGGGAGATCGAGGAGACCGCGGCCGCCGCGAGCGTGCCGGTGATCAACGCGCTCTCCGACGACCACCACCCGTGCCAGGCGCTCGCCGACGTGCTGACCGTGCGCGAGTGGTTCGGCGGGCTCGACGGCGTGCGCCTCGCGTTCGTCGGCGCCGGCAACAACGTCACGCACTCGCTGCTCGAGGCGGGCGCGTTGATGGGGATGCAGATCGTGGTCGCCTCGCCGCCCGGGTACGCGCCGGACGCGGAGGTCGTCGAGCGGGCGCTGGCGATCGCGCACACGACCGGCGGCACGATCGAGCTCGTCGAGGATCCGCGCGACGCGGTGAACGGCGCGCAGGCGGTCTACACCGACGTCTGGGTCTCGATGGGCGAGGATGCGGAGCGCGAACAGCGGCTGCGCGAGCTCCGCCCCTACCAGGTCGACGAGGAGCTGCTCGCACTCGCGCGCCCGGACGCGATCTTCCTGCACTGCCTGCCGGCGCACCGCGGCGAGGAGGTTGCCGCAGCGGTCATCGACGGGCCGCAGTCCGTCGTCTGGGAGCAGGCGGCGAACCGCGAGACGACGGAGCAGGCGTTGCTCTTCACGCTCGTCACAGGCGACTGGCGCGGGGCCGGCGCCTAGAGCTCTTGACCTTCTGAGCGCTCACTCGAGCACGCGGATGTTCCGCTCTGCGCAGAGCTCCTTCAGCACGCGCGGCCACACGGTGACGCTCACTTCGCCGAGGTGCGCCTTGCGCAGCAGCAGCATCATCGTGCGGGACTGGCCGATGCCGCCGCCGATCGAGAGCGGCACCTCGTCGTGCATGATCGCCTGGTGGTACGGCAGCTCGAGAAAGTCGAGCTGTCCCGACAGCTCGAGCTGACGCCGCAGCGATTCCTTCGTGACGCGGATGCCCATCGACGACAGCTCGTGCCGTCGCTGCGTCACGGGGTTCCAGACGAGGATGTCGCCGTTCAGCCCGTGCATCGGGCGCCCGTCCGCCGACATCGTCTCCGTCGTCCAGTCGTCATAGTCAGCTGCGCGCAGCTCGTGCGGCAGCCCGTCCGCGAGCGGCCAGCCGATTCCGTAGATGAACACCGCCGGATGCTCCTGCAACAACTGCGTCTCGCGCTGCTTGCGCGGCAGCTCCGGCCAGCGCGCGAGCACGTCCTCGGCGTGCACGAACGTCAGCTCGTCGGGGAGCGCCGGATAGCGCGGATCGACGAGCGCGGGGAAGCGCTCGTGCAGGAAGATCTCGGTCTCCTTGAGCACCTTCCAGATCCGGCGCACGACGTCGGTGAGATACGCAAGCGTGCGCTGCTCCGGTGCGATGGCCTGCTCCCAGTCCCACTGGTCGACGTAGGCGCTGTGATCGTGGTCGAGGAAGTAGTCCTTGCGGATCGCGCGCATGTCGGTGACGAGGCCTTCGCCGGGCTGCATACCGAACTGCGCGAGTGCCGTCCGCTTCCACTTCGTCGCGGCCTGGACGATCTCGGCGTCGATCGGGTTGCGCTCGTAGTCGTTCGAGATGTGGAAGCCGACCGGCGCGCGCGAGCCGTCACGGTCGAGATAGTCGTTCACGCCGCTCGTCACGTCGACGATCAGCGGCACCTGCACGAGGATCAGGTTCAGCTCCTCGCAGAGCCTGTCCTCGATCAGCCGCTTCGCGGCGTACAGCGCCTGCATCGTCTCCTTCGGCGAGAGCAGCGCGGTGTAGTCGTCCGGCAGCACACGCGCGAGCTCGCCGTAGTCGCCGATGCCCGGACCGGCGAGATCGCGTTCTTTGAGGGATGTCATGTCGGCTCCGTTTCGCTCAGAGGACGGCTGCAGGTTCGGTGGCCACGACGTGCTGGAGCACCGGGACGAGCTTGCGCCCACGCTCGAAGAGGTCGCCCTCGAGCCAGTGCGTGTGGGCCGAGGTGACGACGAGCGCCTCGACCGCCGGGAACTCCGCGAGCGCGTCGCCGAGCGCCTGCACCGGGTCGTCGTCGCCGATCCGGCCCCGCGCGGCGATGCCCTCGGCGCGTAGCCCGTCGACGATCGCGTCGAGGCGCGCCTCGGCCTCCGCCTGCTCCGCCTTCTCGTCGCCGAAGAGATAGTGGAGCGGCGAGGCGAGGACGGGCGCAACGACGAGGACTTCGGGATTCGGGCCCGCCAGCGCGGCGACGATCGAACCGCAGATCTCCGTCGCGGAACAGCGCGCGTCGGCGAGGACGAGCAGCCGCCGGCGCGCCGAGCCTTCGACGGGGTCCACGTTCCGGCGCATGCGCGGGAAGAGGACGAGCGCGCCCGTCGCGATCGTCGCGGACAGCACCGCGACGACCGCGAGCCCGATCCAGCCGAGGAGCGGCGGCTTCACCCACAGGGCGGCTACGAGGACGAGCAGCATCAGGTATGCGCCGACCGGAGCGGCAACGGTCAGCACGGTGGTTCGTGTGGCGCGCATGGCGGCACCTCCGGATAGGTCTCCACTCTCAGAGGACCGCGCGGAGGCCGCCGCGTCATCGGCGCACGCCCGGTTCGCGCGTTCGGCGAACTACGCAGCGACGAGGAGCCGTGCCGCGAGCCCGAGCAGCGCGACCGCCAGCAGTAGCTCGATCGCGCGGCCGCGCAGGCGCAGCGAGAGATGGGCGCCGACCTGCGCCCCGGCGACGACGCCGACCGAAAGAGCGGCCGCCCGGTGCGTGCCGTGTCCGTGCGCGAAGCTGCCGGTCACTGCGTGGGTCAGGGCGCCAACGCCGCTCATCACGGCGAGCACGAAGTGCGAGGTCGCCGTCGCGACGTGCGTAGGAAAGCCGAGCGCGCGCACGAGCAGCGGTACGTGGATCACGCCCCCGCCGATGCCGAGGAAGCTCGACACGAACCCGACGACGAAGCTGTAGGCCGTGCCGCGGAGCATCGGCACGTCGTACTCGTAGAGAAGCCCCTGCCGGTCCGTGAGCAGCCGGCGAGCCACGTGCCGCCGTCCGGGCCCGGGCAGCCACCGCTCGCCGGAAAGCAGCCAGACCGCCAGCAGGCCGAGCACGCCCCCCATCAGCCCGTCGAACACACGCCGTGAGACGACACCGACGACGAGCGCGCCCGCGACCGACCCCGGCAGCGCCGCGAGCGCGAACACGACGCCGCTGCGGAAGTCCGTGCGACGCTGCCGCGCGTACGCCGCCGTCCCCGAGGCAGCGTTGAAGAAGACCGCAGTGAGGCTGATCGCCGTCAGCGTTCGCGCCGAGTCGTGCGGATAGACCAGGAGCAGGATCGGCGTGAGGATGAAGCCCCCGCCGGCGCCGACGACCGTGCCGAAGGCGCCGACGCCGAAGCCGAGGAGGACGAGCAGCACGGCTGTCGTCGCGTCGATGTGCACGAGCGAGATCAACCGTCGTACGCAGAGACGATCAGCGGCCGCGCAACCTGACGCGCTCGCCGCACCGTTCACAGCGCTGGTAGCGCTCGGTGAGGAAGAACGGGCGCCGGCGGCGAGGCAGCCGGTGACCCACGATTCGACAGATGAAGCGCGCCATGCCGTTCCGGCCGGCCGCTAGTCGGTCGTCGCCTCGTTGGCGAGCGGCAGCCCAGGCAGCGGCGCGCGTGCCGGCAACGGCACGCGCAGCGGGGCGACCGACGGCACGAAGCGTGCGACCGCGGCCAGCGCGGCGACGCCGCCCGACAGCTCGTACGCGGCCGAGTCGTTCACGAGCAGCGAGGTGACGAGCCCGAGTCCGAGCGCGAGCACGAGGTCGCGCGTCGCCGAGCGGCGCGCGAACCGGATCGCGAGCGCGAACGAGACCACGAACCAGATCGCGAGCGGTAACAGCATCGTCCAGTCGTGCAGCGCCGGCTCGTAGGAGAGCGGCACGCGGTTCCGCGCAACGGCGAGGAGGCCGGAGAAGCCGTGACTGAAGGCGCTGCGCAGATGATCCGGCCCCGGTCCGCGGAGGTTGTACGAGACGAGGCCGAGCACGACGGTCGCGCCGACGAGCAGCAGCGTCGCGAACCCGCGCGCGCCGAGCCGCAGGGTACGGGCGCCGAGGAAGGCGAAGGCGACGCCGAGCACGATCGCCCCGCCGCCGTCCGAGCCGAAGCGGTTGTCGGTCACGAGCACGAGCGCGAGCAGCGTGAACCCCGCATAGCCGATGACGCCGAAGCGTTTGGCGGCGAGCGTCGCCCCGACGAGCAGCGGCGCGAGCAGCAGCGTCTCCAGCTGGTTCCCGATTCCCCAGAAGCGCGAGTTCTGCGTCGGTCCGAGCGGCGTCAGCGCCACCCACTCCGGGCGGGCCGCGAGCAGCCACAGGTGCAGGAGAATGACGCCGAGGAAGAGCGCGAGCAATCTGCCGTCGCTGTCGCAGACGCGCGCGAGCCAGAGCCCGCCGGCGACGGTACCGACGATCAGCACGGCGAGGATCGCCACTTCGTTGGTGAGCTCCGCTGCGCCGAGCCCGATGCTCGTGAGCAGCGCCGCGGGCATGGCTGTCGTCGCCGCGCGCGGGCGCACGACCGCGAGCAGGGCGATGAAGCACGCGACGACGATGAGGGCCGCGAGCTTCAGCCGGTTGTTCGCGTGAATCTGCCGGTTGAGGCTCATGAGGCTCGCGACCGGGTTCGCGCTCGGCACCGATGAGAGCGAGCCGCGCTCGCGCCCGAGTGCCGTCGGCGCGATGTCGACGATCGACACGAGCCCGGGGATGCGCGTGGTCGGCGACGTGAGCACGCCGTGGAAGCCGCGCCCGAGCACGACGACGGGGTAGCGCTGGTCGTTCGCCGTCGGCGCGCCCGCCGGCGGCAGCACGACCGCGACATAGCAGCAGCCGGTCGGGGTTCCGGTCGCGTCCGCAGTTGTGACGAGCCTCGGTCCCTTGGGTACGCCGCCGAGGCGGGAGTTCACCTCGGCGCCCCGTTCGAGCTGCGCGAGCGCCTGCCGGAAGTTCGTCGTGGGCCCGACGCCGGGCACGAGCAGCCCGACCGCGCCGCGCGCCGCGAGGTGCCGGAACTGGCTCTGGTTCAGGTGGTCGAAGATCAGGACCCGGAAGGGCGGCGATCCCGGCACGGTCTTTGCCGCGGCAGGCGCCGCCGCGACCAGCGCGATGAGGACGAGGACGAGGACGGAGAGAAGCAGGCGTGGCCGCGGCATCGTGCAATTCCGATTCTCCCTCATCCGGGCCTCCAACCGAAGCCGGAACCCCTCCCGGACGGCGATGGAGCGACGATCTTTCTAGGGAGAGCAACCGGAGGGGTGCGAGATCGGAGCCTCGGACTCACGCCTCGATCGTCGTGAATGGGCCGCTCGGAACGTCGTGGGCAGCACTGATTCACCTGTGCGGGAAAGGCTGAGTCCGTTTCATCGGGCCGGGCCCCGTGCCGCCGGGCGAGCATTCGGGTTTCTCCGTGTTCGTGCTGGGGTGTTTCGCGGATTTCCTGCCCGCCGGTCGTGCACATGCTGGGAAGGTGGGCATTGCGCTGGGAACCGCTCTGCACCGACGGCTGGATGGGGCGCGCGAGCCGTCGGTGGGGCCGGGCTACCGCTGGGTCGTGCTTTCGAACACGACGCTGGCGATGCTGATGGCGACGCTGAACATGTCGAGCGTGATGATCGCGATGCCGGCGATCTTCCGCGGGATTCGTCTCGATCCGCTGGGGCCGGGCAATTTCAACTACCTGCTCTGGATGCTGATGGGCTACATGGTCGTGACGGCCGTACTGGTGGTGAACCTGGGCCGGCTCGGCGACATGTTCGGGCGGGTGCGGATGTACAACCTCGGCTTTCTCGTCTTCACGATCGCCTCGATCCTGCTCTCGCTCGTGTGGAGCACCGGCCCGACCGGTGCGCTCGAGCTGATCGGGCTGCGGATGCTGCAGGCACTCGGGGGCGCGATGCTGATGGCGAACACGGCGGCGCTCCTCACAGACGCCTTCCCCGAGGAGCAGCGGGGCCTCGCACTCGGGTTGAACCAGGTGGTCGGGCTGGCCGGCACCTTCGTCGGGCTGATCGCAGGCGGGCTGCTCGCTCGGGCCGACTGGAGGCTCGTGTTCGTGATCAACGTGCCCGTGGGCCTGTTCGGGACGGTCTGGTCGTACTGGAAGCTGCGAGAGCTGGGGCAGCGGACCGTCGCCCGAATCGACTGGCTCGGCAACCTCGCCTTCGCCGCGGGGCTGACGCTGGCGCTCGTCGGCGTCACCTACGGCATCCGCCCCTACGGCAGCCACACGATGGGCTGGCAGAACCCCTTCGTCCTCACGACACTGGCGGTAGGCGTCGGGCTACTGGCAGTGTTCGTCGCGATCGAGCGCCGGGTGGAAGAACCGATGTTCCGGCTTGCGCTGTTCCGGATCCGCCCGTTCGCGGCCGGCAACGCCGCCGGGCTTCTGAGCTCGATCGGCCGCGGCGGGCTGATGTTCATGCTCGTGATCTGGCTGCAGGGAATCTGGCTGCCCGAGCACGGCTACGGCTTCGCACGCACCCCGCTCTGGGCCGGCATCTACATGATCCCGCTCAACGTCGGCTTCCTCGCCGCCGGGCCCGTCTCCGGCCTGCTCACCGACAAGTTCGGGGCGCGCCCGTTCGCGACCGGCGGCATGCTGCTCGCCGCCGCCACCTTCGCCGCATTGATGCTGTTGCCAGTCAACTTCTCCTACCGTCTGTTCGCGCTGGTGATCTTCGCCAACGGGGTCGCCTTCGGCCTGTTTGCGGCGCCGAACACGACCTCGATCATGAACAGCGTCCCCGCCCGTTACCGCGGCGTCGCCTCCGGCATGCGCGGCACCTTCCAAAACGCCGGCATGCCGCTCTCGATCGCGATCTTCTTCTCGCTGATGATCGTCGGGCTCACCAGCCGCGTCCCGCACGCCATGCTCGCGGGCCTGACCGCCAACGGCGTCCCCGTCGCCACCGCGACCCGACTGGCTCACCTGCCGCCGGTCGGCTACCTGTTCGCGGCGTTCCTCGGCTCGAATCCGCTCCGCTCGCTGCTCGGGCCGAAGGTGCTCGCCGCCCTGAGCCCGGCGCAGCAGGCGCGGCTGGTCGGCCGCGGCTTCTTCCCCTCCCTCATCTCTGACCCGTTCAAGCACGGGCTCATGATCATCCTCACCTTCTCGATCGCGATGTGCCTGCTCGCCGCCTGGGCCTCCTGGCTGCGCGGCGCCAAGTACATCCACCACGAACCCGAGCTCGCAGGCGGCGCTTTGACCCGGACTGACTGAACCTGGATGACCGCTGACACGAGAAAGGCCCGCATACACGGGCCTTTCGAGAAGCCGACGCCCGGACTCGAACCGGGGACCCCATCATTACGAGTGATGTGCTCTACCAGCTGAGCTACGTCGGCCTGGCCTGGGGCCTAGTCGAGCCGATTCTAGCCGTCCCACCCCGCGAGGGCAGATGCCGGGACCGAGTGCGCCGGACTGTGCTTGACTCTGAGCCGGCCTCGTGAGCAGCCCGCAGGAGATCATGAGCTGGGACGACCTCGGCGTCGGCGTGCGCGAACTGGCGCGCTCGGTCCACGAGGACGGCTACCAGCCCGACATGGTGCTTGCGATCGCACGCGGCGGGATGCTCGTCGCGGCCGCGCTCGGCTACGCGCTCGGCGTGAAGAACACCTTCACGATGAACGTGGAGTTCTACACCGGCATCGACGAGCGGCTCGAGATGCCGATGATCCTGCCGCCGGTGCCCGACCTCGTCGACTTCGGGGAGACGCGGGTGCTGATCGCCGACGACGTCGCCGACACGGGGGCGACCCTCGCCCTCGTCAAGGGGTTCTGCGAGGGCAAGGTCGCCGAGGTCCGCTGTGCGGTGCTCTATGAGAAGCCCCGGAGCTCCGTCCGCTGCGAGTACGTCTGGCGCCGCACCGACCGCTGGATCACCTTCCCCTGGAGCGCCGAGCCGCCGGTCGGCGAGACGCTCGCCGCCGTCCTGGAGGGCTGAGCACGGCGCGCAGGCCCCAAAAAGGCCCGTTCAGCCCGGGTTAGGGGTTGTAAGGGAATCGCAAAAATGCGATGCCGGGGAATGGACGCGGGCCCTGCGCCGTTCTATAACTCCAGAGAGGCTTACCGGCACATCGCGGTTCTAATGCCGCGCGCCGGGGCCGCTATGGCCGGGATCCCCCGCGGCCGCACCCGAGAGAAAGGGATTCAACTGAGCGAAACGATACATCTGCACGACCTCAGCCCCGCCGAGCGCCTGCTCGAGGAGGCCGCCGAGCGCGGCTTCGTCGACGAGAAGGAGCTTGAGGCGCTCGCCGACGAGCACGAGCTCGCCGACGACGAGCTGGCGGCGCTCCGCAACGCGCTCGAAGAGCGCGACGTCGTCGTGCGCGCCGGCAGCACCGCCGTGGCCGAGCAAGCCCCGGCCCCGTCGGGAACGCTCGACCCGCTCCAGCTCTTCATGGACTCCGCGGGCCGCCACAAGCTGCTCACGGCCGCGGAAGAGGTCACCCTTGCAAAGCGCATCGAGCGCGGCGACGACGCCGCCAAGGAGCGCATGATCAACTCCAATCTTCGCCTCGTCGTCTCGATCGCGAAGCGCTACCAGGGCCACGACGTGCCGCTGCTGGACCTGATCCAGGAGGGCGTCATCGGCCTCAACCGCGCCGCCGAGAAGTTCGACTGGCGGAAGGGCTACAAGTTCTCGACCTACGCGACCTGGTGGATCCGCCAGGCCTGCCAGCGCGCGGTCGCGAACCAGTCGAAGACGATCCGCATCCCGGTGCACGTCCAGGAGCGGCGGATCAAGCTGAACCGCGCGTCCGCCGAGCTGCAGGCGAAGCTGGGCCGCGAGGCGACGGTCGACGAGCTCGCGGAGGCGACCCGCCTCAAGCGCGAGCACGTCGAGGAGGCGCTCGACGCGGTCGACTCGATCTCGCTCAACCAGGGGCTCGGCTCCGAGGGCGACTCCGAGCTCGGCGACCTGTTCGCCGACGAGACGTCGCTCGACCCGGCCGAGGAGGCCGTCGACTCGATGCGCCGCCAGCGCGTCCAGCGCGCGGTCGCCGAGCTGCCGGAGCGGCAGCGCCGGATCATCGAGCTGCGCTTCGGCTTCAGCGGCGAGTCGGCGTCGCTCGAGACGATCGGCAAGGAGCTCGGGCTCACGCGCGAGCGCGTCCGCCAGCTCGAGAGCGAGGCGCTGATGCGCCTTCAGCTCGAGCTCGGCGACGAGCTGGCGAGCGCTGCCTGAGGCAGCACGAGCCGCCCGGAGAGCCGTTCACAAGAGGGCGCCGGCTGAGCCGGCGCCCTCTTTCTCGTTAGGGGTTCGCGCTGTGGCCGACGCCGCTCAGGCTGCCCGAGCCGTCGCCGCTCGTGGTCGCGGGCGGCTGCACGGCGAGGCTCGGCGGGACGCTCGTCGCGGGCAGGGTGGTGGGCGGAACGGGCTGCGTCGGGGGCGGCGCCGACGAGGACGTGGACGCCGTCGGGGACGGGACCTGCGTCGTCGCCGGCGGCGAGTCGAGCTTCTTCGCGACGATTCCCGGCAGGACCGGCGCCGGCGGGGAGGTGGACGTGGCCGGCGGCGTGTCCAGCTGCTTCGTCAGGGTGGGCGGCAGGACGAGCGACGGCGAGCTCCCGTTGGCGCCGGGGGGAGTCGCGCTCGGCGTCGTCGTGGTCGGCGCGACCACCGTCGTCTGCTGTTGCGTCGGCGTGGCAGCGGGCGCAGCCGAAGCGCCGCCGTCTCCCTGCGACGACCCGCCCGAGGACGAACCGGAGGAGTCGCCGCTGCCCGTCCCGGTCGGCCCGATCGTGACCGGCGCGACGACGGTGCCGGAGGACGAGGCGTCCTTCTTCACCTCGACCGGCGCGGCGGCCGTGGTCTCGGTCTGGCCGGCGTCGCCGGACTGGCCGTTCCCCGGATTCGAGGCCGGGGCGGATGCCGCCGGCCCGACTGCCGGCAAGGGAGCAGGCCCAGGCGCCTCGGGCGCCGGGGCGGGCGGCTGCGTCGCGTCGGGGGCTGCGCCGGCGGCCGCGGTTCCGTCGGGCGCCGGCGGCACGCCGCCGTCGGGCGCCGGCACGCCGTGCACCGCCCGCTGCGCGAGGCTCTGTCCCGCTGCGGCGCGATGCGGGCTCGTCCGGCCGAAGAAGCCGACACCGGCGCTCGTGGCGGGCCCGGGGGCCGCGGCGGCCGCGGCCGCTGCGCTCTGGCTGGACGCTGCCTGCGACCGTGCCGGTGTCGACGTGCGCGTCGCCCGGTGCCGGGAAGCTTGGTGCTGCACGACCGGCGCGGCGGCGACGACCGTAGTCGCGCTGACGACGGCCACCGTCGCCGCAACCTTGACCGCCGCACCGCCTCCGAGCAGCAACGACTTCAGCCCGGCGAGGACGTTGCCCCAGTCCGCGCCGCGCAAGGCGCGCCGCTTCTTCGGCGCGGGCGGCTGCTCCAGCCCCTGGGCGAGCGCCCGCCGCGCGCGGAAGATCAGGGTCTCGACGGCCGCCTGGGACAGCTCGAGCTCGTCGGCGATCTCCCGGTAGGAGAGGCCCTGCCACTCGCGGAGCAGGATCGCCCGCCGCTGGCTCTCGGGCATCTGCTCTAACACGTCCTGCAGACCCATCAGCTCGTCGGCGCGGCGCGACGGCGCGGGCGTCAGCTCCTCGACCAGCTCGAAGTCGGTCGGCGACTCGATCCGGTCGCGGCGCCATGTCGAGCGGCGGCGCGAGAGGCAGACGTTCTGGGCGATCTTGAACAGCCAGGCCGACTCGAGCTCCGGCACGATTCCGCGCTTGATGCCGCGGAAGGCGTTCAGGAACGTGCTCTGCACCGCGTCCTCGGCCTCCTCGCGGGAGCCGAGCTGGTGCAGGCAGTAGCGGAAGATCTGGCTCCCGTACTGCTCGTAGAGCGCGCGCGTGAGGTCGGCCTCGGGAGCGACCGCCCCTTCGACGCCTGCTGCGCGGCCTATGGACGGGACTGCGGCCAATCCTGTTCCCCCGGCGACAACCAGTGTTGGCGGCCCCGCCCGAGCGCGCCAGGAACGTACATCGTGCGTCAGGTTGCCGGGTTCAGCAACCCCCAACCAAGTGTCATGTTACAAGTGGCATTTGCTATTTTCCACCGCCCTCGCCCGGGACGGTCACGGCGACCGACGGTCGCCGCCGCCCCACTCGTTCGCCGCGCCGCCACCCTGATCCTGCCGGTCGCCGCCGCTGTCGCCGGAGCTCAGGCGCGGGCGCGCGCGGAGCCGGCCAGCTCGCGCCGCAGGCGGACGAGCAGCGCCTCGAGCGCCAGCGCGGTCGAGAGCTGGAGCTCCTCCGCCTCACGCCACGCCGCCCGGACGAGCTCGCAGGCCCGCTCGGCGCCGAGCAGCCGCTCGCGGGTCGCATCCGCGCGCAGCTCGGCGAGGCGGTCGACGTGCACGACCGCCGCCTGCGCCCCGGCGGCGAGCACGACGAGGTCTCGGTACCACCATTCGAGCTCCTCGAGCACCGCGAGCAGCTCGTCGCGCTCGGCGCCCCGCTGCGCGCGGCGGATCCGCTGCTCCGCCTCGCGCCCGGCGAGCTCCAGCACCGCGACCGTCTCCTCCGCCTTCTCCTTCGCCTCGGCGCCGCGCTCGGCGATCCCCTCCAGCAGGGCCTGCGCGCCGTCGCCCGCGTCGAACTCCGGATCGAGGTAGACGGCGCGCGCGACACCGAGGAGCGCCTCGCGGCGCTTCGCGGCGGCCGGGTCGAGCAGCCGCGCCGCCCGGTCCAGCCTGCCGCCCGCGACCCGCGCGAGCGTCGTCACCTCGTCGTCGGGGAGCTCGGGCGCGCGCGCGTGGATCGCGTCGCGCACGGCGCGCTCCGAGAGCCGGCGGAAGCCGACGAGCTGGCAGCGCGAGCGGATCGTCTCCGGCAGCGGGCCGAGGTCGTCCGCGACGAGCACGAGCACCGCGTACGGCGGCGGCTCCTCGAGGTCCTTGAGCAGGGCGTCGGCGGCGTCCTCGTTCATCGTGTCGGCGCCGAACACGAGGTAGACGCGGCGCGACGCCTCGAACGGGCGCATGTGCAGGTCGCGCCGCAGCTCGCGGATGTCGTCGATGCGGATCTGGTCGCCGAGCGGCTCGAGCACGTACAGATCAGGATGCGAGCGGCGCGCGACGCGTGCGTGGTCCTCGAGCAGCTCCGCGGCGAAGAGGAGCGCAAGGTCGCGCTTGCCCACGCCCGGCGGGCCGTGCAGCAGGTACGCGTGCGCCGGTCCTTCGCTGAGGGCTGCGGAGAGCAGGCGCTTCGCCTCGTGCTGCTCGGAGACTGCGTCGAAGTCGCTCACGCCTGCAGGAGCGGCTCGACTGCGGTCCAGATCTCCGCCGCGATCTCGTCGACGTCGCGCAGCGCGCCGGCGGCGGCCGCCGCTTGAACGACGAGCCAGCCGTCGCTGCGGGCGAGCTCGAGGTAGATGGCGCGCGAGGCGTCGGCGTGCCCCGCCGCCGACTCGTGGATGTCCGCCTCGAGCGTCGTGTACGCGCGGGCGCCCTTGCGGCCGACGAGCTCGCGGGCCAGAGCCGCCGGCGCGTCGAGGAGCACGACGAGGTCCGGTCTCGGGAGCGCGAACTCGCGGTACTCGACGTCGAGCAGCCAGTCGAGCAGGCGTGCGCGCGCCTCGCCCTCGAGCTTCGCGCCCTGGTGGGCGAGGTTCGAGGCGACGTAGCGGTCGCAGACGACGAGGTCGTGCTGCTCGAGCGCGGCGACGAGCTCCGGCCGGGCGTGAAAGCGATCGCAGGCGTAGAGAAGCGCGGACAGCGCGGGGTGCACCTCGTCGAGGCCGCCGAGCTCGCCGTTGAGATACGCGGCGATCGCGACGCTGAACGGGTTGTCGTCGTAGCGCGGGAAGCTGAACGACGCGACGCGGTAGCCGGTGCGTGCCGCCGTCTCGGCGAGGAGCGCGGCCTGCGTCCCCTTGCCGGCGCCGTCGATCCCCTCGATCGCGAGCAGCAGTCCCATCGCCGCCTAGGATACGGCCGCCATGCGAGCCATCGTGACCGGAGGGGCAGGGTTCATCGGCTCGCACGTCGTCGACGCCCTGCTCGCGCGCGGCGACGACGTGCACGTCCTCGACGACCTCTCGAAGGGAAAGCGCGAGAACGTCGCCGCCGGCGCGCAGCTCCACGTCGCCGACATCCGGCAGCCGGACGAGGTGTTCGACGCCGTACAGCCGTCCCTCGTGCTCCATCTCGCAGCGCAGGCGGACGTGCGCGTCTCGGTGGAGCGGCCGGACTTCGACGCCGACGTGAACGTGCTCGGGACGGTGCGGATCCTCGAGGCGGCGCGCCGCCACGGGGCGAAGGTCGTCTTCACGTCTTCGGGCGGGGCGGCCTACGGCGAATGCGACGGGCCCGCTCCGGAGACGGCGCCGCTGCGGCCGCTCGCGCCCTACGGCACCTCGAAGCTCAGCGGCGAGGAGTACCTCGCAACGTACAACCGGCTGTACGGTACGACGCACGTCTCGCTGCGCCTCGGCAACGTGTACGGCCCGCGCCAGGAGCCCCACGGCGAGGCCGGCGTCGTCGCGATCTTCATGGGGCTGCTGCGCAAGGGCGGCACGCCGCGCATCTTCGGCGACGGCAGCCAGACGCGCGACTACGTCTACGTCGGCGACGTCGCACGCGCACTGCTGCTCGCGCTCGAGCGCGACGGCAGAGTCTACAACATCGGCACCGGCGCGGAGACATCGGTGCTCGAGCTGTACCGCGCGATCCAGGACGTCGCCGGGATCGAGCGCGAGGCGGAGCTCGCGCCGGCGCGCCTCGGCGAGCTGCAGCGGAGCGTGCTCGACGCCTCGCTCGCGCACGCAGAGCTCGACTGGCGGCCCGAGCGCTCGCTCACCGACGGGCTCGCATTGACGTGGGCCTGGATCAGCTCGTAGCAGGACCGCGGGCCGCGGCGCCGAATCGAGGCGGCCGTGGACCACGCCCAGCAGCTCCCCCGCGCGTTCCCCTGGCGCACCGCGACGCTCGTGATGGGTGCGATCGCCACACTCGAGCTCGTGGCGCTCATCGTCGGAGGCGCGTTGCTGTTCACCCGCCCGCTTCACCATCTCGCCGCGAAGGGCGCCGCGCCGGAGCACGCGCAGCGCGCGACGGCGGCGGCGCGCCCGGCCGTGCACGTGCGGCGTGCGACGCGCGTGCCGTCGCTCCCGCTGCGGCCCCGCTCCCGCGTCGCCGTGCTCGTCCTCAACGGCAACGGCTTCGAGGGCGCGGCCAGAGCCGAGGCGGCGCGCCTGCGGGGCATCGGTTACCGGATCGGCGGTGCGAAGAACGCGGCCCGCCGCAACTACGCGCGGTCGATGGTCATGTACGCGCCGGGCTACGGCAAGGAGGCGCGGCGGCTGGCCCGCGACGCCGGAGTCCGCCTCGTCGCGCCCGTGGACGGCATGTCGCCCGCGGCGCTCAAGGCGTCGCCGCTGGTACTCCTCCTGGGCAGCTAGCCGGCCAGACGTGCAGCGCCTTGTGGCGCGCCTGGTCGAGCAGGCCGCACGGCGTGCCCGCCGGCCCGTACCGGTCATACGTCCACGCGTTGCTGAGCGCCGCGTACGCGAGAGGCCACTCGCCGTGGCCGGCGTAGAAGGAGCCGAGCGCCCACCACGTCTCGCTGTTCTCGGGCTCGAGCGACACCGCCTGCTCGTAGAGCTGCTCCGCGCGCCGCGTGTGGCCGCCCCCGTCCTCGAACGCCGCCCACTCCGTCAGCGCGTCGGTCGAGAGCGGGTCGTAGGAGTGCGCCCGCTTCGCCGCCGCCGCCGTCGCGGCCGACGCGAGCTGGCGCTGCGCGAGCCACGGCGCGCCGAGCGAGTAGACGGCCGCCAGCGCAACGAGCACGGCGCCTACGGCAAGCAGCGGCCTGCGCGCGGCGGCGACGGCGGGCGCGCGGCGCGGCCGGGCGAGCAGCGCACCGGCGACGAGCAGCAGCGGCCCGGTCGTCGCCACGTAGTTCCAGTCCATGTCGGCGACCATGTGCACCAGGAAGGCGGCGAGCCCGACCGCGAGCGCCGTGACAGCCGCGCGCTCGGCCCCGTCGGCGCGCCTCCGGGCACGCACGATCCCTGCAACGGCTGCCGCGGCGGCGCCGAGGTAGAGCAGGAAGCCGACGATGCCGGTCTCGCCGAGGAACTGGAGCGGCATGTTGTGCGGCTCGGTCGTCGTGAGCGGGCTCCGCCGCATCCTCAGGTCGGTGAGCTGGAACGTGCCGGCGCCGGTGCCGCCCCACGGGTGCCGCGTGAACGCGTGCCACTCCTCCGTCCACCAGCGCCAGCGGTTGCTCGAGTTCGCGTTGAGCAGGCGGGTCGACTGCGAGTTGATCTGGCTCGAGACGGGGTTCGTGAACGAGCGCCAGATGCGGCCGGCGTACGCGCCGCTCACCGCGAGCCCTGCGAGCACCGCGAGCAGCGCCGCGGCGGCGGCGATCCTCTCCATCCGGCGCCGGGCGCCCGCGGCGAGCGGGGACCGCTGCTCGAGGCGGGCGAGCGCGCCGGCGACGGCGGCGACGACCGCGGCGGCGGCGAGCACGACGAGGGCGAAGATCCAGCCGTCGTGTGCGCGCACCGAGTGCGGCTGCCCGTCTTTCGTGATCCCGGGCAGGGCGAGCGCAACGCCGAAGACAGCCGCGGCTGCGGCGCCGCAGAGCACGACCGCGACGAGGCTCTCCACGCGGTCACGGTCGAGCACGACCCAGGCTGCGGCTGCGGCGACCGCGAGGGCGACACCGAAGCGCGAGTAGGTGAGCAGCGTCGCGAGTGCAGCCGCGAACAGGAGAACCGCCCCCGCGACGCGGACGCCCGTCCGGCGCGTGCGCGGTGCGGCCAGCCAAAGCGCCACCGGCACCGCGACGTCTCCGAGCAGCGCCAGCTCGTTCCAATAGCCCACGGGCGAGCGCAGCCGCGCCAGCCCGACCGACGCGTTGAGCCCCGGCTGGCTGCCGTACGAGGGGTAGAGGCCGGGCACGCACTTCGCGAGCAGCGCCCAACCGACGACGAGCGCGAGCAGCGCCGCCGCCGCGTGTCCAAGCGTGCGTGCCGGGCGCGGCAGCGTAGCGGCGGCCAGGAGGCCGGCGAGCGCGAACGCACCGTAGACGAGCGTCCGATTCGTGGTCGACCACGACCGGTCGGGGGAGATCGACCAGAGCGTCGAGGCGCCGGCCCAGATCGCGAGCCCGAACAGGCAGCCGAAAAAGGCGGCCGCTGCTCCGTCCACGTGCGGCGCCGGCAGCAGGCGCAGGAAGACCGCGGTGGCGAGGAGCGCGGCCAGCAGGAGGGCGAGCCCGCCGATCCAGACAAGCGGCGCCTCGGCGTCGCCGCCGCTGAAGAAGAGGGCGCAGAAGGCCACGACGGCGGCCGCGGCGCCGACGGGCCCTGGGCCCGCCAACCGTTCGCCGGCAGCCCGCACGGGCGAGCACGGTACCATTGCCGAAAGCCGACGGACGGCCGGTTCACAAACGGTTTACATCGGCATTACCGCGGGAACACCACCGTCCGGAAGACTGATGACGATTCGCCCGACGACATGTGCTGTCATGCCGTGGGCGACGTTGGGGATGAGAGCGATTCGGGCGACACGGAACACGACGAGGCTGGCGCTGACGGCGATCTTCGCCGCGGCGTCGCTCCTCACGGCGGGCGTCCACGGCGCGGCCGCCTCGCCCGCGGCCACGACCAAGCCGACGAACACCTGCTGGCTCGACGTCGTCAACGACTGGCTCGACCACAACGGCCGGATCGAGCAGCTTTATCCGATCCCCTGCTATACGCAGGCGATTCAACACCTGAACGAGTACCCGGACATCCAGCAGTACTCGAACGCGATCGACGACATCCACCGCGCTCTGCTCGCCGCGATCCACGAGGAGGGCGGCAACGGTCCGGGCAGCGGCCCGACGAGCAGCGGCGGCGGCAGCAGCAGCCAGGCGCCCTCCGGCCCGACCGGCGGCAGCCGGCCGCCCTCCGGCCCGACCGGCGGCAGCCAGTCGCCCTCCGGCCCGACCGGCGGCAGCCAGTCGCCGACGAAGGGCAGCGGCGGCTCGCACTCGAGCCCGATCGCCACCGCCTTCCATCCGTCGAGCGCGCAGTCGGTCCCGCTGCCGCTGATCGTGCTCGGCGCCCTGGCAGTGCTCTTGGTGCTGGCCGGGGCCGGGACGTGGTTTGCCCGGCGCCTGCAGGCGCGGCGTATGACCCCTGCTGCCGCGGCGCCTGCGCCGCCTCGGCACCGCTAGCGCACCCCGGTACCGTCCGGCGCGAGATCTACCCTCGCAGTCCCCGTACGGCGGGTGACGGGACCGGCAAGGCTACAGTTCGGGAGGGTGAAAATGGCGAGCGTAGAGCAGAAAAACACGACCGGCCAGGCGCCTGAGGAAGTGGTCAACTCCGTCGTCGACGAGGGTGCCAGCCTCGGAGTTCGCCGCTTCTTCACCATCCCCGGGCGCGACCCGTTCGACGAGATCGAATGGGAGATCCGCGACGCGACGATCCCCGGCCGCAACGGCCCGGCATTCGAGCAGCGGGGTGTCGAGTTTCCGAAGTTCTGGTCGCAGACCGCGACGAACATCGTCGCCCAGAAGTACTTCAGAGGCCGCCTCTCCTCGCCGGAGCGCGAGTCGAGCGTGAAGCAGATGGTCGGCCGCGTCGTCGAGACCGCCGTCATGTGGGGCAAGCAGGGCGGCTACTTCGCCGACGACGAGGAGGCCGGCACGTTCGAGGCCGAGCTGCAGGCGATCCTCGTCAACCAGTACGCCTCGTTCAACAGCCCGGTCTGGTTCAACGTCGGCTTCGAGGAGAAGCCGCAGTGCTCCGCCTGCTTCATCCTCTCGATCGAGGACTCGATGGAGGCCATCCTCGACTGGATCCGGCGCGAGGGCGTCATCTTCCGCGGCGGCTCCGGCTCGGGCGTCAACCTCTCGAAGCTCCGCTCGTCCAAGGAGCAGCTCTCCAAGGGCGGCTACGCCTCCGGCCCGGTCTCGTTCATGCGCGGCGCGGACGCAAGCGCGGGCACGATCAAGTCGGGCGGCAAGACGCGCCGCGCCGCGAAGATGGTCGTGCTCGACGTCGACCACCCCGACATCGAGGAGTTCATCTGGTGCAAGGCCAAGGAGGAGCGCAAGGCGCGCGTCCTCGAGCAGGCGGGCTACGACATGTCGCTCGACTCCGCCGACTGGGCCTCGATCCAGTACCAGAACGCCAACAACTCCGTGCGCGTCAGCGATGCCTTCATGGACGCGGCGGCCGAGGGCCGCGAGTTCAACCTCACCGCCCGCACCGACGGCTCCGTCCTCGCCACCGTCGACGCGCGCGCCCTGCTCCGCCAGATCGCCGCGGCCGCGTGGGAGTGCGCCGACCCGGGCGTCCAGTACGACACGACCATCAACTCGTGGCACACGCTGCCGAACACCGGCCGCATCAACGCGTCGAACCCGTGCTCGGAGTACATGTCCATTGATGACAGTGCGTGCAACCTCGCCTCGCTGAACCTGATGAAGTTCCGCCGCGAGGACGGCGAGCTCGACGTCGAGGCGTTCGAGCACGCGGTCGACGTCGTCTTCCTCGCGCAGGAGATCCTCGTCGGCTACTCGTCCTACCCGACGCCCGAGATCGAGTGCAACGCGAAGGCGTTCCGCCAGCTCGGGCTCGGCTATGCGAACCTCGGCGCGCTCCTGATGGCGCGGGGCCTGCCGTATGACTCGGACGAGGGCCGGGCGTACGCGGCGGCGATCACGGCGCTGATGACCGGCCGCGCGTACCGCAAGTCGGCCGAGATTGCATCGCGGATGGGGCCGTTCGCCGGCTACCAGGTCAACCGCGCGCCGATGATCGGCGTGATCGCGAAGCACCGGGCGTCGGTCGGGAACATCGAGAACTCCGACATCGTGCCGGCCGACCTGCTCTCCGCGTGCCGCAAGGCGTGGGACGACGCGCTGAACCTCGGTGAGGTCCACGGCTACCGCAACGCGCAGGCGACCGTGCTCGCGCCGACCGGGACGATCAGCTTCATGATGGATTGCGACACGACGGGCGTCGAGCCGGACTTCTCGCTCGTCAAGTCGAAGAAGCTCGTCGGCGGCGGCGAGATCACGATCGTGAACAAGACGGTGTCCGCCGGCCTCGAGAAGCTCGGCTACGCGCCGCGCGAGGTGGACGAGATCGTCGCGTTCATCGACGAGCGCAACACCGTCGTTGGCGCGCCGTACGTCAAGACGGAGCATTACCCCGTGTTCGACTGCGCGGTCGGCGACCGGGCGATCCACTACCTCGGCCACGTGAAGATGATGGGCGCCGTCCAGCCGTTCATCTCCGGCGCGATCTCGAAGACGGTGAACATGCCGGAAGAGGCGACGGTCGAGGACGTGATGAACCTCTACCGCGACGCGTGGAAGCTCGGCGTGAAGGCGATCGCGATCTACCGCGACAACTGCAAGGTCGCGCAGCCGCTCTCGAGCTCGGGCACCGGCCAGCAGGCGGCGGCGACGCCGCCGGTGCCGATCCGCGAGCGCAAGCGGCTGCCGCTCGACCGCACCGAGATCGGGCGCAAGTTCCAGGTGGGCGACCACGAGGGCTACATCCACGTCGGCCTGTACGACGACGGCAGCCCCGGCGACATCTTCGTGGACATCGCGAAGGACGGGACGACGATGGCCGGCCTGATGAACTCGCTCTGCCTCGCCGTTTCGATGGGCCTGCAGTACGGCGTGCCGCCCGAGGTCTACGTTTCGAAGCTGTCGCACATGCGCTTCGAGCCGAGCGGCATGACGAACGACGCCGACATCCGCGTCGCGAAGTCGATCGTCGACTACATCTTCCGCTGGTTCGGCAAGAAGTTCCTCACGCCCGAGCAGCAGGAGGAGGCCGGGATCCTCTCGCCCGAGGTGAAGGCGCGGCTCGCCGAGCGCTACGAGAACGGCGGCGAGGCCGGAGCCGGTGCGGTCGACCCGGCCGACACCCCGCCCCCGGGCCAGACGGCGCTCTTCAACTCGTGGGAGGACGCCGTCGAGTGCGCCCGCTGCGGCGGCCGCATGGTGCGCACCGGCTCGTGCTACACGTGCCGCGACTGCGGCACGAACACCGGCTGCAGCTGAGAGTGAGGAGGAGTAACCGCTATTCCGCCGGGTGGTCGAGTGCCTCGTCGCGCTCGACCGCTCGGCGCCAGTGCAACGTCCGCAGCATCAGCGCGATCGCGGACAGGCCGAGCGCGACGTTGAAGGCCGAGACGATCGCCTTCATGCCGACGCTGAGGCTGAGCAGCGTGCTGCGGGAAGCCTCGCCCGCGAGCACGTAGACGACGAGCGCCTGCTCGGTGCCAATGCCGGCGGGGGTCAGCGGCACGATCGTCGAGAGGCTCTGCGTCACCTGGACTCGCAGCGCGTTGCGCAGGTCGGCGTGCACGTGGAATGCACGCAGGAAGAAGTAGACCGCCGCGAGACGAAGCGCCCAGTCGAGAAGCTGCCATGCGACGACGCCGCGCACGTAGCGACCGGGCGTGTGCAGCACGGCGAACCCCTGTGCGACACGATGCCGGAACGCCTCGATCCGGGCCGATGCCCAGAGCCCCGCGGCGAATCCGAGCACGAGGGTCGAGCCGGCGACGGCCGCCGCGGCTCGCGGGTGCCGGAACAGCCAGAACCAGTCGACCGAGGGCAGCCGGTGCAGCACGTTCACGCCGGGCAGCACGTGGGTCTCGAGCGCCCAGACGATGAGCAGGGCCGACAGGACGGCGTCGACGAGCGTTTCCACGAGCAGCGAGGCCGCGAGCGTGGAGTACGTCGCTCCCTCAACGCGGCGCCTGACGAGGAAGAGCTTGAGGAGATCGCCGCCGCGGGCAGGCACGACCGCGTTCACGCCCGCCCCGGCCGCGTATGCCCCGAAGACGCTGCGCCAGCGCACTGTCGACTCCGGATACGCGGCCGCGAGGATGTTCCGCCAGGCCCGCGAGCGCGCGGCGATCCTCACCGACTGGCAGGCGAGCGCATAGACGACCGGCAGCCACGCGATCGCCTGCATGTGGGCGAAGAAGACGTGGAAGGCATGCTCGACGTCGCTCATCGCCTCTAGTCTCGCCGAGCGGGCATCCGCGTTGCATGTCTCTCAGTGGAGCGCTGCCATCCGTTCGTCGAGGTGGGCGAGCACGGGCGGCCAGGCCTGCGCGTGGCGATCCCGCGCCACCCGTTTCGGCCGGAAGCGATACCGTCTCCGTGTGACCGAGCCGAGTGAGATCGCCGACAGCGTCGAGGAGGTCGTCGAGGGCGTCTGGCACTGGCGAATCCGCAATGCGAACATCGGCGGGGCGATCTCCAGCTCGCACGCGGTGGCGACAGAGGACGGCTGCGTCCTGATCGACCCGGTGCGGCTCGCAGACGCGGCCGTCGCCTCGCTGCCGCGGCCGACGGCGATCGCGCTGACGGCGAAGACACACCAACGCTCGGCGTGGCGCTACCGCCGCGAGCTCGGGCTCGAGGTGTGGCTGCCGGAGGACGCGCCGCCTGCCGACGAGGAGCCCGACCGGCGCTACGCCGAGGGCGACGAGTTGCCCGGCGGGCTACTCGCGATCCGGACGCCGGGCCCGGAGTGGCCGCACTACTCCTTCCTGCTCGAGTCCGGGCCGGGCGTCCTCTTCTGCTCCGACCTGATCTCGAACGAGGGCGACGGCGAGCTTCGCTTCGTGCCGCCCGAATACCACGACGACCCGGAAGAGACGCGGCACAGCGTCGAGCGGCTGCTGCGGCTGCCGTTCGCCGTCCTCTGCCTGGACCACGGCGCGCCGATCGCGGACGACCCGAAGGCCGCGCTGCGCCGCCTACTCGGGGACTAGTGGACGCGGCCACAAGTACGGTTGTGCGTCTGGCGGCCCGCAAACGCGGCGCATGCCGTTGTCCTCGGTCGGCCGCATACCTACGGGTATGCGGCCTCCCTGCGTCCTAGGCCGAGGGCGCGTGGTGGTCGGCCGAGTCGGTGGTTGAGGCTGATGGCGGCGGCGAGGGCGAGGAAGCGTGTGCAGATGCGGGTGTGGAGGCCGTGGAGGGTGCGGGCGCCGTGGCGTTCGAGGGTGAGGAGGTCTTTGCAGGTCTGGAAGATCGATTCGATCCGTTGCCGGATCGGTGCCAGGTGCGGCCCGCTGGGCTGCTCGTCTTTGCGGCGCGGCCTGATGATCGTCGCTTCGAGCTTGGCGGCGGCGTGTTCGAAGTCGGCTCCGGCGTAGCCTTTGTCGCCGACGATGGTCAGCGGGCCTGCGCGTTCGCAGCGGGCGAGGAGGCTGAGGCAGACCTCGCGCTCGGATGCTTTCGGGGAGGTGAGTGCCAGGGCGCGCGGGGTGCCGTCGAGCGCGAACAGGCCGTGCAGGCGGAAGCCCCAGAAGTAGCGGCTGTGGCTGGTGCAGTAGCCGTAGTCGGCGGCGTCGGCGAGCTGGCTGCGCCGGGTCGTCTCGACGCTACGGGCGCACTCGACCGGGGTCGAGTCGACCAGCAGCAGATCGTCGTGGAAGCCGGGGCTATCGCGCGCGAAGACCACGATCAACGCCTCGAGCGCGTCTGCGAGCCTGGCGCGGCGCTTGTGGTAGCCGGGCCGCTTCGGCAAGAGCGGAAACAGGTGCACAAGCCGCTTGCGGGCGACCGCGAGGAACCGCTCGTCGGAGGGGATCCCCATGATCGCCTGGGCGACGCAGAGCGTGACGACCTCCGCGTCGGTCAGCATCCGCTTGGCGTTGCCGACAGGCTTTGGCAGGAGATCGTCGGCAACGCAGAACACCGCAATCAGCAACAGGTCGAGGTCGGCGAGCATCGTGGCCCCCAGTGGTCGACGGCGCGAACAGGCACCGCCGACTTCGACCTGGCTGCCCCAGGTCCCTACCCAGACACCGCCGCCGCCGTGGAACTACTCATCTAGAGCGCGACTCCCGTCTTCGGGTCGAAGAAGTGCAGACGCTCGACGTCGACCGTGAACGTGACCCGCTCGCCCGCAACGACACGGGCCCGCGGATCGACGCGCGCGATGCCCCCGGGGACCGGAGCGTCGACGTCGTTCGCGGCCGCCACCGCCTCCTCCCCGTACGGAGTCGCGTCAACGGCGAGTGGACGAGCAGCTCGTTGCCGAGCGCCTCGACGAGCTCGACGTCCGCGACGAGGAGCCGTCCCTCGCCGGCCTCCACCGCCGGGGCGACGGCAAGTTGCTCCGGCCTGATCCCGAGCACGATCTTCCCGCCGCCGCCGACACCGGCGAGCTTCGCCAGCCGGGGGCCGAGCTCCGCCGGCAGGGCCAGCTGCTGCGAGCCGAGCGACACCGTCAGCCGCTCCGCCGGGCCGGCGATCGACGCCTCGTAGAGGTTCATCGACGGCGAGCCGATGAACGACGCCACGAACAGGTTGGCCGGACGGTCGTAGAGATCCTGCGGCGCCGCGAGCTGCTGCAGCACGCCGGTGCGCAGAACGGCGACACGGTCGCCCATCGTCATCGCCTCGGTCTGGTCGTGCGTGACGTAGAGCGTCGCGACGCCGAGGCGCCGCTGGACGCGAAGCACCTCGGAGCGCATCTGCACCCGGAGCTTCGCGTCGAGGTTCGAGAGCGGCTCGTCCATCAGGAACACCGCCGGCTCGCGGACGAGCGCTCGGCCCATCGCGACGCGCTGGCGCTGCCCGCCCGACAGGTGCCGCGGCTTGCGCGCGAGGACTTCGAAGAGGCCGAGAACCTCGGCTGCTTCGCGAACCTTCCGGTCCTGCTCCTCCTTCGCGACCCCGCGCATCGACAGCGAGAAGGCGATGTTCTGGTGGACGCTCATGTGCGGGTAGAGCGCGTAGTTCTGGAACACCATCGCCACGTCTCGGTCACGCGGCGAGAGATCGTTCACGGGCTTGCCGTCGAGCCGGATCGTCCCTGACGTGACCTCCTCGAGGCCGGCGACCATGCGCAACGCCGTCGTCTTCCCGCAGCCCGACGGACCGACCAGCACGACGAACTCGCCTTCATCGACGAAGAGGTCGAGGTCGCGCACCGCCTCCACGCCGTTGCCGTACACCTTGCCGACATGCTCGAGCGAAAGGGTCGCCACGACGCCTCCTCGTCTAGCCGCTGCAAGTCATTCGCGACTTCCGTCCGCGCCCGGGATCCAGACGCGCATGGCGCCCGCTCCGCGGTTCGCCCAGGTGAAGTATGGAACAGCGAGGAGCTGTGCCCGCGCTTCGTCTCGAGGCACCGGCAGCTCGCGCGTGTCGCGGTATCCGAGCCGCTGCCAGCCGTCGTGCACGATCCCCCCGGCAGCGACGGCAGGCACGCCCGTGAGCGCCGGCACGGGCCCGGCATCCTCCAGCAGCACGCCGGTGTCGAGCCCGACGTCCGCCAGGTCGACGCCGTCCGGGAGATCGGCGTCTTCGATGCAGTACACGATCGGCCCGCGCTCGATCGCGAGGCAGCCCCGCACCGCGTCGATGCGCGGGTTGGGGGCGGTCAGCCTGGCCGAGACGTCGAGCTCCAGCGCGACGCGGTCGCCGGCACCCCATTCCCGCGTCAGCTCGGCGTAGCCGCCCGCCGCCACCGGCTCGCCGTCCACGGTCGCCCGGCGTGCCCATTCCGGAATGCGCAGCGACAGCGTCCACGGCACGGTGCCGCCGGCCACGACCTCGATCTCGACGGCGCCGTGCCACGGGTACTCGGTCTCGACCCGGAGCTCGACTGGCTCGCCGGCTGGGTTGGCGGCACGGACGCTCGCTGGTGCGTACTGGTGCAGCTGCACGCCGCCGTCGGAGGTCGTCGCGAGGTACTGGTTGAGGGACGCGAGCAGCCGCATCACGTTCGGCGGGCAGCAGGCGACCGGGTCCCAGGACGCACGTCCGTGCCCCCCGCGCGACTGGAGCGGGTTGACGTAGAAGAAGGAACGACCGTCGAGCGACAGACCGGAGAGGAAGCCGTTGTAGAGCGTCCGCTCGACCAGGTCGGCGAAGCGGCTCTCACCGGTGACGAGCAGCAGCCGCCAGTTCCACATGATGCTCGCGACCGCGGCGCAGGTCTCGCAGTACGCGCGGTCGGGCGGCAGCTCGTACGGATCGCCGATCGACTCGTCGGCGTGGCGCGAGCCGACGCCGCCGGTGAGGTAGGTCTTCGTCGACGCCATGTCGTCCCACTGGCGCAGCATCGCCTCGAGCAGTGCCTCGTCGCCGGTCTCCGAATAGAGGTCGGTGACGCCGGCGGCGAGATAGAGCGCACGCACGGCGTGTCCGTAGATCGTGTGCGTCTCGCGCACGGGCTCGACGTCCTGGTAGTAGCGCAGATCGAAGCGGCCTCCCGCGAACTGGCCGTGTCCACGCCGGCTCGTGAGCGTGTCCGCCAGCTCGAGGTAGCGGCGGTCGCCGGTGCACCGGTAGAGCTCGACGAGGGCGAGCTCGATCTCGGGATGCCCGTCGGTGCCGGTCTGGGCGCCGCCGCGGAAGACCTCGTCGATGAGGTCGGCGAGCCGACGGGCGACCCCAAGGAGGGTCGGGTCGCCCGTGGCCCGCGCGAGCGCAACGGCAGCCTGGATCAGGTGTCCTGCGCAGTAGAGCTCGTGCCCTTGCTGGAGGTCGGTCCAGCGCCATGTGGGATCGACCACCTGGCACCAGCTGTTCAGGTAGCCGTCCGGCTCCTGCGCCGAAGCAACGAGCTCGACCGCGTCCGCAGCGAGCCGCTCCAGCTCCGGCGACGGCTCCCGACCGATCTCCCACGCGAGCGCCTCCAGCCACTTGTAGACGTCCGAATCCTTGAAGACGAGCCCCCGGTGGCCGTCGCGCGCGCCGGCGGCGGCGAGACGCAGGTTGTCGAAGGTGCCGGCGCGCTCGAGCTCCTCGGCGCCCCGGAAGAGCGTCACCTCCCGATTGACGCGCTGCCGGTTTCCCAGAAGCCCGCCGAGGATGTGCACGCCGGACGCGTCGAGCGGCCGGAGCCGCAACCGCGCCGCCGCTGTCGGCACCACCGCCCCAACGACCTTTTCTGCTGACTGCAAGGCCTTTGCCTCCAGGACCTGCCTTCGAAGCGCTTCGCGAAGCGCTTCGAAGATAACAGGCGGCACATACAGCGTCAAGCATGACCCCCTTGCGGGGCGTGCCAAGAATCTTCGTGATGGATCAGCACAAACCGGTGACCATGGCGCAGATCGCCCAACGGGCGGGCGTCGCGCTGAGCACGGTCTCGTACGTGCTGAGCGGCAAGCGCGCCGTCTCCGAGGAGATGCACGTGAAGGTGCTCGCCGCCGTCGAGGAGCTGGACTACCGCCGGCACGGCCCGGCCCGGGCGCTCGCGAGCCGCCGGTCGCACACGATTGCCCTGTTTCTGCCCTCACCGCAGTGGCACCTCGTGCCGGTGCAGCAAACGTTCGTCGCCGGCGCTACCCAGGCGACGAGCGCGATGGACTACAGCCTGCTGCTCTCGACCTCGCCTGAGGATCCCGAGACGATCGCGCGCGTTCTGACGAGGGGACGCGCCGACGGCGTGATCCTGATGGAGACGCTCGCCCACGACCCGCGTGTCGAGCGCCTCAAGGCGAGCGGGTATCCGTTCACGCTCATCGGCCGGACGGCCGACACCACCGGCATCAACTTCGTCGATCTCGACTTCGGCGACGCGGTGCGCACGAGCCTCGCCCACCTCGCGGAACTCGGTCACACCTGCGTCGCGCTCTTCAACTTCCCGCAGGACCTGCTCGACGCCGGCTACACCTCCGCGCTGATCGCGCGCGACGCGTTCGAGAAGACCGCCGCCGAGCTCGGCATCCGCGGCATCCACCTGCCGTGTCCGCATCCGGCCCAGGAGGCATTCGCCGTCGCGGCGCAGCTCCTGCAGGCCGAACCCGAGTGCACGGCGGCGATCACGACGGGCTGGCAGTTCACCGGCCTGCTCGGCGCGCTCCGCGCCGCCAACCTGCACGTGCCCGACGACATGTCGATCGTCTCGGTCATCGCGTCGCAGTTCGAGACGACCGGCCCGGTCAGACGGCCCACGCCGTCGTTGCGTGCGGCCGCCGGCGAAGGCTGACCCGGCGAGGCGCGAAGCTAGCTGCAGCCGGTCGGTCGCGGCTGCGGCGGCGGCCCGACGTTCAGGCCGTAGCGGTGCGCCAGCGCGACCAGCCGGGCGCGGTAGACGTTCATGTCGGCCCGCTTCCAGTCCGCGTGCGTCTGGCAGCGCCACGGCGCGTACAGCTCCTTGTGCAGCGGGCTCGAGAGGCTCTCGTTGTGCCCGATCACGTCCGCGAGCGGGATCTTGTAACGCCACATCAGCCACACCGTGAGCGCGAGCGAACTGCGCATCTGGGTCGCATCGCCGAGCACCTGCGCGTCGGAGAGGCCGACGTGCTCGATCCCGATCGCCACCCAGTTCAGGCCGACGGTGTGGCGGCACATGACATTCAGGCGCACGAGCTGGTAGATCGTCCCGTCGCGGTCGACAATGAAATGCGCGCACGTGCCGGGGAGCTGGTGCAGCTCCGCGTCAGGGACGTCGGCGGCGAACGTGTTGTACGCAGAGGAGAACGACGGCGTCGCGGTGACGTGCTCGACGATCGCCCGGGGGTGGAGCACGTACGAGTCGATGCCGTAGTGTCGTCTGGCGTACGCGGCGGTTTCGGCGAGCCGCTGCGCGCCAAACGGGATCGGCTTCCACACGATGTGTGGCTTCGGCGGCGCAAGCAGAGCGAGAGCGACGGCAAGCGCGACCACGCGCTCACGGTAGCCGCAACCTGTAGACGCGGTCCCCGAGCGCCTCCGCCTGCCACCGCTCGAGGAACGCCTTTGCAAACGGCCGCCCCGGTTCGGCGAGCAGCACCTCGCCGCCGAGTTGCGGGAGGAGCTCGAGCAGTTGCTCGGCGTTCCGCTTCTCGTAGAGAAGGTCGGCGCCGAGGACGAGCCCCCAGGGCGCCTCGACCAGGAGGCGTCCAGGCTTGTCCCAGCGCACCAGCTCCACGCGCAACGCGATCCCGTTCCGCCGCGCGTTCTCGCGCAGGAGCGCGACCGCGTCCGCGGCCCAGTCGGTGGCGAGCACGTCCGCCCCGGCGAGGGCCGCGGCGAGCGACGGCAAACCGAGCCCGGCGCCCAGCTCGAGCACACGCAGGCCGCTCAGCTTCAGGCAGCCGACCACGCGGGCGAGGGCGACACCGCTCGGCCAGAGCTCCGCCCAGTAGGGCAGGAACTCGTCCTCGTCGAAGGCGTCCTCGTCGATCAGCGCGTCCGCGCTCGGCGGCCGGAGCAGCGTCACCTCGCGGCCCGCCAGCTCGACAGTCTCCTCGACGAGCTCCTCCTGCATGGGGGTAGCGTGCCGGACATGAACTACAGACAGCTCGGATCAAGCGATCTCCAGGTCTCCGAGATCAGCCTCGGCTCCTGGCTCACCTACGGCGGCGGTGTGCAACGGCAGCAGGCGGAGGCGTGCGTCGCGAAGGCCTTCGAGGTCGGCATCAACTTCATCGACACGGCCAACGTGTACTCGGGCGGCGGCGCGGAGGAGCTCCTCGGCGAAATGCTGGCCGGCCGCCCGCGCGACTCGTACGTCCTCGCGACGAAGCTCTACTTCCCGGTGTCCGACACCGACCGGGGGCTCTCGCGCGAGCAGGTCTTCAAACAGATCGACCTGTCGCTCGGCCGCCTGCGCACGGACTACGTCGACCTCTACCAGTGCCACCGCTACGACTGGGACACGCCGCTCGAGGAGACGATGGAGGCGCTCACCGAGGTCGTGCGGCAGGGAAAGGCCCGCTATCTCGGCTTCAGCGAGTGGCCGCCCGACCGGATCCAGGCCGCGCTCGACCTGCCCGGCGTCGAGAAGTTCGTCTCGAGCCAGCCGCAGTACTCGATGCTGTGGCGCGGCCCGGAGCGCGACCTGTTCGCGCTCTGCGCGACGAACGGCATCTCCCAGATCGTCTGGTCGCCGCTCGGCCAGGGCGTTCTCACCGGCAAGTACAAGCCCGGTGCGCCGCCGCCCGCGGACAGCCGCTGGGGCTCCGAGTCGATGAACTGGTTCATGGGCCGCTTCAGCGACGACACGATGCTGGGGCGCGTGCAGCACCTGCAGCCGATCGCCGACCGCCTCGGGATCACGATGGCGCAGCTCGCGCTCGCCTGGGTGCTGCGCGAGCCGAACGTCGCCTCGGCGATCGTCGGCGCGTCCCGCCCGCAGCAGGTCGAGGACAACGCTGCCGCGTCCGGAATCCAGCTCGACGGGGAGACGTTGCGGCAGATCGACGAAACACTCGAGGACAGCATCGTCTACGCGGGCGCCGCCTCCGAGTAGGAGGCTCTCCTGAGCGCGGCGTACCATCAGGGTGATGGAGCGCGACGTCGCGGTCGTCCTCTCGGGCGGCGCCGTCAACGGCGTCCTCATGGAGCTGGGCTTCCTCAAGCGGCTGCGCGAGACCGCTCTCTGGCCACGGATCGGCTGGATCTACGGCACGTCGTCGGGCGCCCTCTCGGGGACGATGGCGGCGCTCGACCGGCTCGACGAGCTGGAGCGGTTCATGCTGGAGCTGCAGCCGGAGGAGACCTTCCGGCCGCATTCGCTCTGGCGCCTGCCGCTGCTCGGCTCGCACGACTACCGGCTCCCGGAAACCGTGGCCGAGCGGCTCGGCGACATCGTCCAGCTCGCCCGCGACCTCGCACGCGCTCCGGTCGAGGTCGTCGTGACGGCGACCGACGTGACCGAGATCGAGCACGGCAGCGGCCTCCACGCGTACGAGCTCGTCTACTCGTCACGCAAGACGCCGCCGGAGATCATGGCGCAGGCGGTGCTCGCGTCCGCGGCGGTGAGCGCGCTCGTGCTGCCGCGCCCGATCGGCGACCGGATCGCGACCGACGGCTCGTGGGTGCGCAACTTCCCGCTCGGTCACGCGTACGATCAGCCGGGAGTCGAGCTGATCGTCAGCTTCCGCTACCTGCCGAACTATCCGCGCTTCAGCGCCGCCTGGCTGACCACGCTGCGCCGGCGGCTCGAGCGCTTCCCGAAGATCCCGCCGCTGCGGGCGCTGATCGCCGAGCTGCGCGAGGCCGAGGAGCGAGATGCACGCGGCGAGCCGGCGCACTGGGGCGACATGATCGTCCGCCTCATGCGCGTCGCCGTGCAGCAGAATGCCGTGCTCGAGGAGCGCGTCGCGCGCGAGAAGGACGCTGCGCTCACGGAGCTCGCTGCGCTGCGCGAGGACGTCGGCCGCATCGTCCGGGGCGACGGCGGCCGCCGCGGCGAACGGATCGCGCAGGCGGTGGAGGAGCGGTTCGCCGCAGCGGAGTTCCCGTTTCTCGGCGACCGGCTGATCCCGCGGATCTCGGTGAGCGGCACCGCCGGCGAGATCAACCTCGAGACGGGGCTGCGCAACCCGAAACCGTGGACCGAGGAAGCGAAGCGAGAGCTGATCGCACGCGGGTACGCGCTACTCGACGAGAACCTCGAGTAGGCCGTAAACAGCCGCTCGGCGAATGGCCCAAGCCGAAGGCTAACGCAGCCGCAGGCTCGTTAGCCGCAGGCGCATCCACGCGGACGGGGACGGCGCAGCCGCCACCGGCCGCGCCACCCGACCGGACGGCCCCCGGTCAAATAAGAGCTCGGCGGCTTTGCCGCCGGGCGCTCTGCGGAGCACAACATCTCAGCCGGCTGAAGTGCGCAGCACTTCAGGCGGCAAGACTTTCCCCGGATTGAGGATCCCGTTGGGGTCGAGCAGAGCCTTGATCCCGCGCATCAGCGGCAGCAGGTCGCCGTGCTCGTGCTCGAGATAGCCGAGCTTGCCGAAGCCGATGCCGTGCTCGCCCGTGCAGGTGCCGCCACGTGCGAGCGCGTCCTCCACGAGCCGCGCGTTGAGCGCCTCGGCCTGCGCGATGGACGCCGCATCGTCGGGGTCGAGCAGGAACGCGACGTGGTAGTTGCCGTCGCCGACATGGCCGACGATGCCGCCGCGGAGACCCGACTCGTCGAGCGCCGCCCGGCCGTACTCGATCGCGGCGGCGAGCTCCGACACGGGCACCGCGACGTCCGTCGTCATCGCCTTCGAGCCGGGTGCGAGCGCGAGCGACGCGTGCAGTGCGTTGTGGCGCGCATCCCACATCTGCGCGCGCGCCGTCGGGTCGCTCACGGCCTCGAACGCCGACGCCCCCTCGTCCTCGAGGAGCTCGCGCGTCGCAACGAGGTCGCCGGCCACGGCCGCCTCGGTGCCGCCGAATTCGACGAACAGGTACGGCGACTCCGGAAAGGTCGTGCCCTTGTACGCGTTGAGCGCTCCGATCGTCATTGCGTCGAGCAGCTCGCAACGCGTCACGGGCATGCCGGCGCCGATGATCGCGGCGGCTGCGCGGCACGCCGCCTCGACGGACGGAAACGCCGCGCGGGCAACGACCACGTGCTCGGGGATCGGGTGCAGACGCAGCGTGAGCTCGGTGATCACGCCGAGGGTTCCCTCCGAGCCGATGAACAGATTGGTCAGGTTGTAGCCCGCCGAGCTCTTCACCGCGCGGGTGCCCGTGTGCAGCACGCGCCCGCCGGCGACAACGACCTCGAGGGCGAGCACGTGGGCACGCATGCCGCCGTAGCGGACGGTCGTCGTGCCGCTCGCGTTCGTCGCCGCCATCCCGCCGAGCGTCGCGTCGGCGCCCGGATCGACCGGGAAGAAGAGCCCGTGCGGGCCGGCGGCCGCCTCGACCTGGGAGCCCGTGACGCCGGGCTGGACGGTGACGGTGAGGTCTCCGGGGCGGAGCGCGACGATCGCGTTCATCCGCGTCAGGTCGAGGCTGATCCCGCCGTGCAGCGGGATCACGTGCCCCTCGAGGCTCGTGCCCGCGCCGAACGGCACGACGGGAACGCCGACCCGGTCGGCGTACGCGAGCACCGCCGACACCTCCCCGGTCGCGACCGGAAAGACGACGACGTCCGGCCGGTGCGGCGGGTGGTAGCTGAGATCGGACGCGTGCTGGTCGAGGACGGACTCGCCGTCGCTCACGCGCCGTTCGTCCGGCACGAGCCGAAGCAGCTCCCCACGAAGGTCGGCCGCGACGGCCACGGTCGAAGGGTACTCGTGCTGCTCGTTTCGCGAGCTCTACGAGCCGTTCTACGGCGACAGGCGCTCGACCGCCCACCCGTCGCCGTGCCGTCGGTAGCGGAAGCGGTCGTGCAGCCGGCTGTCGCGGTGCTGCCAGAACTCCCACGTCTCCGGGACAAGGCGGAAGCCGCCCCACCACTGGGGCCGCGCCACCACGTCGCCGAGCTCGGCTGCGAGCGCCGCGACCCGCCGCTCGAGCTCTTCGCGGCTCGCCAGAACCTCGCTCTGGCGCGACGCGTGCGCGGCGATCCGCCCGCCCAGCGGGCGCGTCGCGAAGTACGCGTCCGACTCCTCCGGCGCCACGCGCCCGACCGGGCCCTCGACGCGCACCTGGCGGCCGAGCGGGTGCCAGTGGAGGAGCAGCGCGGCGCGCGGGTTCGCCTCCAGCTCGCGGCCCTTGCGGCTCGGGTAGTGCGAGTAGAACACGAGCCCGCGCTCGTCGAACTGCTTCAGAAGGACCATGCGCACCGACGGCGCACCGTCCTCGCCGGCCGTCGCGAGCGCCGCCGCTTCCGGCGTCGAGACGACGCCGGCCGCCTCCTCGAACCAGCGCTCGAGCTGGCGCAGCGGGTCCGGGTCGAGGTCGCCGCGATGCAGCGGCCGGTCGCGGTCGTCCATGACTAGGAGATGAGCGACCGGCGCGACGCGGTCGCATGCCCGCCTCCCCTTCCCTCGACGCCACATTCCGCACAGCTTGGCAGTTGCATAGCCCGTGTGCCGTGGCCGCCTGCGGAAAAGCCGCGGCAGCCTTCCGCGGCCCCCACGATGGCGCACGGCCGCCTGTCCACGACGATGCGGTGTGCTGCACGAACAGACGAAGGAGTCGCACCAACGCCGCATCCACACGCTCGGGCTTTCAGGCCCGGCCGGCGTGAGGCGGCTCCGCCCGCGGAGGCTGACGGCGGAGGGCGAGGTGGAACGGCTGGCGATAATAGCGAGACTGAAGGAGGGAGCGGCCGATCAGGCGGCGGCAATCGTGCGCCACGGGCCGCCCTTCGACCCAGGTGAGAACGGCTTCGAGAGGCATGCTGTCTACCTGAGCGGTGATCATGTGATCTTTCTCTTCGAGGGTGAGGGCGCAGACCGGAACGTGCGCGACCTCCTGAGCGACAGCGTCCGTTCGGACGCGCTTGCCGCGTGGGGGCCGCTGCTCGACGAGATGCCGCAGCTCGCAGTCGAGGGGTACTACTGGCGGAGGACAGGATGAGCGCACTTGCCCACGAACCGACTGACGTCATCCTCCGCGACGGCACGACGCTGCGGCTCCGGCCGCCGCTCGCCGCCGACGCGGACGCGATGCTCGACTTCTTCTCACGGCTCTCCGACCGGAGCCGCTACCTCCGCTTCCACGGCTTTCCGGCGCTCGGCCCGAAGCTCGTGGCGCCGTTCGTCGATCCCGACTGGGACGAGCGCGGTACCCTGATCGGCTGCTTCGAAGGTCGCGTCGTCGCACTCGCGAACTACGCGCGCCTGCGCGACCGCCGGGCCGCCGAGGTCGCGTTCACCGTCGAGGACGAGTTCCAGAGTCGCGGTATCGGCACGCGCCTGCTCGAGCAGCTGGTCGAGCTTGCCGGCGAGGTCGGGATCGAGGAGTTCGTGGCCGAGGTCCTGCCGGAGAACCGGAACATGCTCATCGTCTTCCGCGACGCCGGCTTCGACGTGATCCGCGAGCTCGAGGGCGGCGAGCTCGAGATCCGCTTCCCGATCGCCTCGACCGAGCGCTACCGCGCCCAGGTTGCGGCCCGCAACCACGTCGCCGTGCAGGCCTCGCTACGCCCGTTCTTCGAGCCGGCCTGCGTCGCCGTGATCGGAGCCTCGGCCCGGCGCGGCTCGATCGGCGGTGAGCTGTTCCGGAACGTGCTCGCGGCGGACTTCGCGGGCTCCGCGTACCCCGTCAACCTCGGCGGCGAGCCCGTGGCCGGCGTGCACGGGTACACGCGCGTCGCGGACATCCCGGACAAGGTCGAGCTCGTGATCATCTGCCTTCCCGGCGAGCGCGTGCTCGACGCGGCCCAGGAGGCGTTCGAGGCCGGCGTGCGGGCGCTCTGTGTCATCTCTGCCGGGTTCGCCGAGATCGGCGCCGAGGGACGCGCCCGCCAGGAGCGCCTTGTCGCGCTCGCGCGGGAGCACGGTGCGCGCATCGTGGGACCGAACTGCCTCGGCATCGCCTCGGCGTCGAGCCGGCTGAACGCGACGTTCGCACCGCGGGCGTTCCCGACCGGCAAGATCGGCTTCTCCTCGCAGAGCGGCGCCCTCGGGCTCGCCGTGCTCGAGCGCGCCGAGGCGATGGGTCTCGGCCTCTCGTCCTTCGTGTCGATCGGCAACAAGGCGGACGTCTCCTCCAACGACCTGCTCGAGTGGTGGGAGGACGATCCGGCGACCGAGATGGTCATGCTGTACCTCGAGGATTTCGGCAACCCGCGGGCGTTCTCGCGCATCGCGCAGCGCCTCGCGCGCACGAAGCCGATCCTCGCGATGAAGGGCGGCACGACAAGGGCCGGCATCAAGGCCGCCAGCTCGCACACCGCGGCGCTCGCCGGTTCGGAGGCGGCGATCGACGCGCTCTTCCGCCAGGCCGGCGTGATCCGCACCCGGACGCTCGACGAGCTCGTCGACGTGGCGTCGCTGCTGGCCGCGCAGCCGGTGCCGCGCGGACGGCGCGTCGCCCTGCTCACGAATGCGGGCGGCCTCGGCATCCTCGCCGCGGACGCATGCGAGGCGGCAGGCCTCGAGCTGCCCTCACTGGCCGAGACGACCCGCCAGGCGCTCGAGCAGGTGATGCCGAGCGAGGGCAGCACCGCCAACCCGGTCGACGTGCTCGGGCCGGCGAAGCCCAAGGTGTTCGCCGAAGTCATCCCGATGCTGCTCGCCGACCCCGGTATCGACGCGCTGATCGTGCTCTTCGTGCCGACGGTCGGGATCGACGAGGACGAGATTGGCGCCGCGATCAGCCGCGCCGCGACCGCTGCGGGCGACAAGACCGTCCTCTGCGCGTTCCTATCGGCAAAGGGCGCACCCGCGACGCTGCGGAGCGTCGCGCCCGTGCCCTCGTTCTCCTATCCGGAGGCCGCCGCCCGGGCGCTCGGACGCGCGGCCGAGCGCGGCGACTGGCTGCGCCGGCCGGCCGGGGCGGTGCCGGAGCTGGTCGTCGACCGGGAGGCCGCCGAGGCCGTCGTCGCCGAGGCTCTCTCCCGGAGCGACGACGCCTGGCTCGAGCCCGCGCAGGCGCGCCGGCTGCTCGAGGCCTACGGCCTTCCCGTCGTGCCCGAGCAGGTCGTCAGCAGCGCGGACGCCGCGGTCGAGGCCGCCCAGGAGCTCGGCTTCCCGGTGGTCGTGAAGAGCGCGGCCGCCGGCGTCCACAAGACGGAGTCCGGCGGCATCGCGCTGAACCTCGCCGACGCGGACGAGGTGCGCGCGGCCGCCGAGCGGATCGGGGCGCCGGTGCTCGTCCAGCCGATGATCACGGGCGGCGCGGAGCTGCTCGCCGGCGCCGTCCAGGATCCCGTCTTCGGGCCGCTCGTCGCCTTCGGGCCGGGAGGCGTTCTCGCCGAGCTGATCGGGCAGGCACAGTTCCGGCTCGCACCGCTCACCGACCTCGACGCGCAGGAGCTCGTGCACGCCGGCAAGGCCGGCAGGCTCGTCGCCGGCTTCCGGGGCAACCCGCCGGCGGACGAGGACGCGCTCGTCGACCTCCTCCTCCGCTTGGCGCGGCTGGCCGCGGAGGTGCCGGAGGTGGCCGAGCTCGACCTCAACCCCGTGCTCGCCCTCGCCCACGGCTGCGTCGCGGTCGACGCCCGCGTCCGCGTCGCGCACCAGGCGCCGCAGCGCCGCGCGAAGTCCTGGTAAGAGCCGGCACGGCAGAGCCAGAACCAACGGCGCCCGGGTAACCGGGCGCCGTCGTGGTGGATGCGCCGGAGCTTCGAAAAGCCCGGATATGTCGGCGGAACCGCGGACAGCAAAAACAGCCGCCACGTCCCACCTGTGCAACCCAGTCTCGTACCGCCCCGTTGCGCGAGCATCAGCCGCCGCCCGGATCGATGCTGCGGGTTTCCCGCATGCGCCCAAGCGCCCGCACCGATGTGCGCGGGCCGCCGCGGAGGGACGCTGTGGGCACACGAAAGGAGCGTGAGATGCGAGTCGCAGAAGTGATGACAACGGAGGTCCTGACGGTCACTCCGGAGGCCTCCCTGAAGGAGGTTGCCGAGCTTCTGAGCACGTGCGGCATCTCCGGCTTGCCCGTCGTCGACGCAGAGCGCCACGTGCTCGGTGTCGTCAGCGAGGCCGACATCATCCTCAAGGAGCGCCGGCGCGCCCGGCCCAGCTTCTGGCACCGGCTCTTCGGCGGCGAGGAGCAGCTCGCGGCGAAGATCAGGGCCCGCACGGCCGGCGAGGCGATGACCTCACCGGCGGTGACGATCACCGCGGACCGCCGGGTCGACGCGGCAGCTGCGCTGATGCTCGACCGCCAGGTGAACCGGCTGCCCGTGCTCGACCGGGACGGCAAGCTCGCCGGCATCGTGACGCGCGCCGACCTCGTGCGGGCATTCGTGCATACCGACGAGGAGATCGCGCGCGAGATCCGCGAGGAGGTGCTCGTTCACGAGCTCTGGCTCAACCCGGAGGACTTCCACGTCACGGTGGAGCGCGGCGAAGTGACGGTCGACGCGCCGACGCAGACCGACCCGGAGCGGGAGTTGCTCACGCGGCGGATCGGGCTCGTCCCCGGCGTCGTCGCCGTCGACGTGCGCGCCGTGATACACGTCTAAGTGGACGCGGCCATAAGTTCGTTCGTGTCTGGCGGTTCGCAAACCAAGCAGGCCTAGGACGCAGGGAGGCCGCATACCCGGGCATGCGCCGCGTTTGCGGGCCGCCAGACGCACAACCGTACTTGTGGCCGCGTCCACTAAGTCACTTCGGGTACGGTCCCGACACATGCACGCTTTCGGGGTCCGTTCGGTCGTCGAGAAGCTGCGAGCAGCCGGCGGCGGCTACGAGATCGTGCACGAATCCGCCGGTCTCGAGCTCGGCGTGTACGTACTCGTCGCCCCGGAGCCGGACCGCCAGCAGCCGCACGACGATGACGAGGTCTACGTCGTCCTCGACGGCTCGGGCGTGCTCGAGGTGGAGGGGCAAAGCGTGCCGGTGAAGGAGGGCGACGCGGTCTTCGTGGAGGCCGGCGCCGACCACCGTTTCACCGCGTACGAGCACCTCGCGGTGTTCGTGATCTTCGAGCGTACGCCGGTCGCATCGTAGGCTCCGCCTTCGACACTACCCGGCTTGCGCCACCGTTGGGGTCTGCCCCCAGCTCCAACCGGCGATCGCCGGATCGTCCTCGCCGTACTCGCGCGCATAGGCACGCGCGCGCAGGCGCGCGTCCTGCATCTCCTGTCGGAGGTGCGCAGCCTTGCCGGCGATCGCCGGGAGACGGTCGATCGCGTCGATCACGAGGTGGAAGCGGTCGAGGTCGTTGAGCATGACCATGTCGAACGGGGTCGTGGTCGTGCCCTCCTCCTTGTAGCCCCGCACGTGGAGGTTGTCGTGATTCGTCCGCCGGTAGGTGAGCCGGTGTATGAGCCATGGATAGCCGTGATACGCGAACACGATCGGCTTGTCCGCGGTGAAGAGCGAGTCGAACTCCGTGTCGGAGAGACCGTGCGGATGCTCGCTGTCGGGCTGCAGGCGCATCAAGTCGACGACGTTCACCACCCGCACCTTCAACTCGGGCAGGCGCTCGCCCAGGATCGAAACGGCCGCCAGGGTCTCGAGCGTCGGAACGTCGCCGCAACACGCCATCACGACGTCCGGCTCGGAGCCATCGTCGTTCGACGCCCACTCCCAGATACCGATCCCGCGCGTGCAGTGCACGATCGCGTCGTCCATCGAGAGGAACTGCAGCTCCGGCTGCTTTCCCGCGACGATGACGTTCACGTAGTGCCGGCTACGCAGGCAATGGTCGGCGACGGAGAGCAGGCAGTTCGCATCGGGTGGGAGGTAGACGCGGATGATCTCGGCCTTCTTGTTCACGACGTGGTCGATGAAGCCCGGATCCTGGTGCGAAAGACCGTTGTGATCCTGGCGCCAGACGTGCGAGCTGAGCAGGTAGTTCAGCGACGAGAGTGGGCGGCGCCACGGGATGTCACGCGTCACCTTCAGCCACTTCGCATGCTGGTTGAACATCGAGTCGACGATGTGGATGAACGCCTCGTAGCAGTTGAAGAGCCCGTGCCGGCCGGTAAGGAGATAGCCCTCGAGCCAGCCCTGGCACTGGTGCTCCGACAGCATCTCGACGACGCGGCCGCTCGGCGCGAGGTTCTCGTCCGTCGGCTCGACGAGCGCGTCCCACTGCTTGTCCGTGACGGCAAAGACAGCGTCGAGCCGGTTCGAGGCGGTCTCGTCGGGGCCGAAGATGCGGAAGTTGTCCGCGTTCGCCGCGACGACGTCGCGGAGCCAGGTCCCGAGCACCCGGGTCGACTCGGCAAGGGTCGCGCCGGGAGCGGGAACGTCGACCGCGTAGTCCCGGAAGTCGGGCAGCTCGAGGTCGCGTAGCACGAGCCCGCCGTTCGTCTTCGGATTGCCGCTCATGCGCCGCCGGCCACGCGGCGGCAGCGCCGCCAACTCCGGGACGAGACGTCCCTCCGAGTCGAACAGCTCCTCGGGCCGGTAGCCGTGCAGCCACTGCTCGAGTAGACGCAAGTGCTCCTCGTTGTTGCGCACATCGGTGAGCGGCACCTGGTGCGAGCGCCACGTGCCCTCGACCTGAACGCCGTCGACGGTGTGAGGGCCGGTCCAGCCCTTGGGCGTCCGGAAGACGAGCATCGGCCAGCGCGGCCGCTCCGTCGCGCCCTCGTCGCGCGCCTGCCGCCTGATGGCCGTGATCCGGTCGAGCACCTCGTCCAGCACGGCGGCGAAGCGGCGGTGGATCGACCGGTGGTCCTCGCCGTCGAAACCGGCGGTGAAGAAGAACGGCTCGTGGCCGTACCCACGCATCAGGTCGGCGAGCTCCTTCTCCGGGATGCGCGCGAGCACCGTCGGGTTGGCGATCTTGTAGCCGTTGAGGTGCAGGATCGGCAGCACAGCGCCGTCCGTGCGCGCATCGACGAACTTGTTGGAGTGCCAGCTCGTCGCGAGCGGCCCGGTCTCGGCCTCGCCGTCACCGACGACGCATGCGACCACGAGGTCCGGATCGTCGAAGGCCGCGCCGTAGGCATGGGAGAGCGCGTAGCCCAGCTCGCCCCCCTCGTGGATCGAGCCCGGCGTCTCGGGTGCGGCGTGGCTCGGGATCCCGCCCGGGAACGAGAACTGGCGGAAGAGCGCATGCAGGCCGGCTTCGTCCGCGGTCACGTGCGGATAGAGCTCCGTGTATGTCCCCTCGAGGTACGACTGGGCGACGACGGCGGGACCGCCGTGGCCGGGGCCGGTGACGTAGATCATGTCGAGGTCGCGCTCGCGGATCGCGCGGTTCAGGTGCACGTAGAGGAAGTTCAGGCCGGGGGTCGTGCCCCAGTGGCCGAGCAGGCGCGGCTTCACATGCTCCGGGCGAAGTGGCTCGCGCAGCAGCGGGTTGTCGAGCAGGTAGATCTGGCCGACGGCGAGGTAATTCGAGGCCCGCCAGTAGGCGTCGAGCAGCCCGGCCTGCTCGTCGGTCAGCGTCGTGTGAGGGTGTGTCGTCTCCAGCGGAACCACCTCCGTCGATTGCTGCGAGAGTACCCCTCATCGACGTCCTGACCGTGAACGCGGGCTCCATGAGCCTCAAGCTGCACCTCGTCCGCGGCGACGAGTCCGAGCCGGTGGACACCTTCGTCGCGGCGGACGCGGTCGGACACCGCGTCGTGCACGGCGGCGCACGCTTCACACAGCCGGCGCTGCTCGACCCGGAGGTCGAGGCCGACATCGAGCAACTGACCGTGCTGGCGCCGCTGCACAACACCCGCGCGCTGGAGGCGATCAGGCGCGCCCACGAGGCGCTGCCGGGGGTGCCGCAGGTGGCGGTCTTCGACACGGCGTTCCACCGCACCCTGTCGCGCGCCGCCGCCGCCTACGCCGTCCCAGAGCGCTGGCGCGAAGAGTGGGGTGTGCGCCGCTATGGCTTCCACGGCATCTCCGTGCAGTGGGTCACGCAGCAGATACAGGTGCCGCGGCTCGTCGTCTGCCACCTCGGCGGCGGCTGCTCGGTGACGGCCGTGCGCAACGGGCGCTCCGTTGACACGACGATGGGCTTCTCTCCACTCGAGGGCGTGCCGATGGCGACGCGCTCCGGGACGGTCGACCCGGGGGCGCTGCTCTACCTGCTGCGCGAGCGGCTGCTCGGCGCGGATGAGCTCGAGCGGCAGCTGGAGCACGAGTCGGGCCTCGCCGGCCTGTCGGGCGGCGGCTCGGGCGACGTCCGCGAGGCGTCGCCCTTCGCGCTCGACGTGTTCGTGCACCGCGTCGCGGCCGCGGTCGGCGCGATGGCGGCGGCGTGCGACGGTGTCGACGTGCTTGCGTTCACCGGCGGCATCGGCGAGCACGCGGACGACCTGCGCGGCCGGATCGTCGAGCGGGTGCGCTTCCTCGGCGACTTCCGGGTCGAGGTCGTGCCGGCACGCGAGGAGCTCGTGATCGCGCACGAGACGCTGCGCGCCCTCGCCGGGTGAAGAGCCCGGCCCCGCCGTCAAAGGCCGGGGACGTGCAGCGGGTCAGACGAGCTGCGGCGCCAGGTGAAGACGGTCTCGGCGAGGCGCGGCTTCGAAGCGAGGATGGCGCGCCAGGCGGTCGCAGCCTGCCAGACGTCGACTTCGCCGAGGACGCGCTCGACTGCCTCGCGGGCCTCCGGGCCCTCGAAGACGAAGACCGCTTCTTGGTCGGTGAGAAAGATGCAGTGCTCGACGAGCGGCGTATCGTCCAGGTTGAACGGGGGGCCGTCTTCGATCAGCTGGCGGGCGGTCTCGTGTGCGCCCGGGCGCAGCGGGACGACGACTGCGATCCGGCTCATACCGCGAGGCACGTCGCGGTCAGATGCCCGAGATGCTCGGCGAGCTCGTTGAGGACGCCGACGCTGTCGATGCTCCCGATCCGCAACGGGCCGCCCACGGCCAACTCCAGCACGAGCGCAGGCTTGCCGCCGAGGCGCTCGGCGACGCACCGGCCGACGTGGACAGACTCGATGTCCTCATAGAAGACACGATGGACGAGCGGCGCGCTCCGCGTTCCGCCGGAGCCCTCGAAGCGCAGGGCATTCGGCTCGAGCTCGAGCTTTCCGGCCTGCACGCCTTCGCTCGCCTCGTTCCACAGCACCGCGTAACTCGTCATGTGCCTATGGTCGGATGTACCGGCCGACCCCACATCGGTAGCCCGCGCTGAACCGGCTTCGGAAAAGCCGCACACCACCTCGGGAAGTGCTTCGCACTTCCCGAGGGCTGGGTTTCGGCTTCGCGGAGCGGCCGCCGGCTAAGCCGGCGGCCTCTTACCTGGCGCCGGCGACCGGCCCGGGGGCGCGCGCGGTGGGGCTACCGCCTCCCCGTGCGCGAGCATCCGGCCTCCGCGAACGCGGCTACGCCCGCGTTCGCTCCGGCCCTGGATGTTCGGTTTGTGTCGGAGGTCGAAACCGGCGCTCGTCGACGGCATCCAGGCCAGAGGCTAACGCCGCAGGCG
>JBEKEH010000040.1:0-24178 GCA_050013935.1 Gaiellaceae bacterium
GCGAGCGTGGATAACAGCGTCACGGACGTCACGGCAAGCGGGTCCACCAACCCGGGCGCCAACGCCGTGGTCACTGGTGGTTCGAGCCTGTCCGTCGGCGCCAACACGGTGAACATCACCGTGACGGCGGCGGATGGAACGACGACCAAGACCTACACGGTCACGGTCAACCGGGCTGCACCGGCACCGACGCCGACGGTCGTGCCGTCGCCGGTCGTCTGCACGATCAACGGCGTCGGTGAGACGGCGGTTCCGCCGAACTACGACCTAGTCGGCGGCCTGTGTGTACAGAAGACGCCGGTGCCCGATGCTTCCGAACCGACTCCGGCGGCACCAGACAGTTCCGGCACGGTGGATGCCTCGGTTCAGTCGCCCGCGGGCACAACGGTGACGGTCACGACCACGTGGGATCCGGGTACGTTCACGGTTCCCGTGACCGTGACGGTGACCCCGCAAGTGGCGGCTCCGGTACCGGGGGGCACGACGCCTCCGCCGCCGACTCCGGTGGCTGGGGGCTTCACCATCGGCAGCACGACCGTGCAGCTGACGGTGACCGATGCGTCGGGTGCGAAGGTAACTTCGTTCCAGGCGCCGATCGTGATTCACATCTCGGCCAGCCAGCCTGGTGATGTGCCGGCGTACTCCCAGGACGGGACAAGCTGGATCACCATCCCGCAGCTCAGTGGCCCGAATCTGCCCGCGGGGCAGCCCGACGGCTACTTCGTCAACGCCGACGGGTCGGTCGACATCTACACCCGTCATGCGACCCTGTTCGGCCTATTGAAGGACACGCAGGCGCCAACCGCACCGACCCTGAAGGCGCAGGTCAGCGGCAACAAGTTGTATCTGCTCCTGAAGGGCGCAAAGGACAACGTTCGTGTCGCGGGCTACCAGGTGCTGTTCAATGGGCACCAGCTGAAGACCACCATGCACGGCTACCTGGTTCTGCCGGCTCGCGCCGGGCGCTTCCAGGTGACCGCCACCGACACGGCGGGCAACAAGAGTAAGCCGTCGGCGGCCGCCAAGGTCGTCCGGCACAAGCGGGGCCTCAACATCGTGAAGTCCTAGCCGGAGCAAAACCGACACCGACGCGAAAGCGCGGATTACGTACCCCACGGCCCTCGGGCGCGGTGCCTCCGGAGGCAGAGAACAGAGCACTAATGCCTGCTGTTTCGGGTGCACACGCCCCCCAAGACCGGCTTGGTTCAGCCATGCGCCCGAGAGGATTCGAACCTCTGGCCTCAGCCTCCGCAAGGCTGCGCCGTGAGTCCCGCCTGCAGTGAGTTCGCTCGCCGTGCTCCTTGATCCAGTTGGAGCAGTAAGAGTGCTTCGCGACGTGCGCCGTTCCGCCAGACTCTGCGTAACCAGCCCCGGCTTCGAGGAGCCGGGCCGGGAGCTGGCCACGGGAAGGGCTGTTAAGGTCGGGTGTCGAATCAGAGGCGGTTAGCTCTTGTTTCGACTTGGAGGAGTGAGATGCCGAGGAAGTCAAAGCCATCGGTGAAGGCGTCGCTTGCGGGGTCGGTGCTGAGCGGTGCGGAGAAGGCGAAGAAGAGCGGCGCGAAGGTTGCGTCGAAGGCCGCGAAGGTGCTCGATGCGGAAGCGAGAGAGCTTGAGATCAAGGCCAAGAAGAGCGGCGCGAAGCTCGCGAGTAAGGCGGCGCGGGGGCTCCAGGCGACCGCGAAAGAACTCGAAGCGGGCACTAAGAAGGCCACGTCCACTTCCCGTGGAGCGACGCGGAAGGCTGGCTCCAGCAGCCGCAAGCCAACAACTAAAGGTAAGACGACAACGAAGGCGCGCTCCGCGAAGAAGTAGCTCCCTGCACAAGGATGCTCAGAGGGAGAACGACGATCCGGTTGCGAGCGTTGGCCGAGTACTACCAAGCGGCCACATGAGACACGACACAAATATTGGCGCCCTTCACGTCCAGGTGTTCGACGGACATGGGTTGAGTGCTGAGGGGGCGGCGGTGGCCGGTCTGTCGTAGCGGTGACGCGTCAGCGGCGCGCGAGTCGGCGTCCGCTCTCGGTGCTGGGCGGGGTGTAGTTGAGCTCGTAGTGGTGGTAGAGGGCCGACTCGTCTGCCTGGGAGAGCTCCTCGCCGTGTAGCTCGATGTTGGGCGCCGACTTAATCTGCTCCTTGGCCACCGCTACCTGCAGTTCATCGGGACCGACCTTGATCCCGCCCAGCGGCACAAAGGTCAAGTGGCGGCCGATGAAGCCCTCCTTGACGGTGCCGAACTGCGGCTCATCGTTCTCGACGTCGACGTAGACGTCCTGCAGTTTGCCGATCCTCTCGCCGTCACGATCGACCAGCATCTTGCCGTGCCACTCGGCGGCGTTCCACTCTGCGTCTTGCTGGTGCTCGGTCATCGTTAAAGCCTCCTCGTCTCCCGTCATGGGCTGACCGTCACCCATTTTAGTGTGCTGCTGCCCTAGAGCCGGGCTCAAACGCGGCGGCCGTGGCGCCAGCGGATGATCGCGCGGCCGAGCTGCAGAAGAGGCCTCGTGCGGCTTGGCCGCGTCTGACTGATTCCAGCCGTGATCGACGCGAAGCATGCGCAGGCGCTCGCCGAGAGTCATCATGAACCTCCTGTAGCTTCGGCCCGACAGCGCGTCGGGCCTACGGTCTACCCACAGGGCGAAGGCCCATCTGCCCGAAGCGCATCTTCCGCAGAGCCCAGCGTTCCTGAGCCATGCGCCCGAGAGGATTCGAACCTCTGGCCTCAGCCTCCGCAGGGCTGCGCTCTATCCCCTGAGCTACGGGCGCGAGAGGGGAAGTGTAGCCGGGGTCAGGCGCGGCGCCGCAGGCGCGCGAGCAGGCCCGGCGGCCGCGGCTGCGTCTTGCGCCACTCGTCGTAGCTCGGCAGCCGGCCGTCGCGGCGCGCGGCGGCGACGCACTCGGGATGCGCGTGGCGGCGGCGGCTCGTGTCGCCCTCGGGCGCGATCAGCACGTGCTCGCTCATCGCGTGCAGCCGGTAGCCGCAGAGCGGGCAGCGGTACGTCGCCGGCTTGAGGTTGTGCGCGCGGCGCAGCGTCCACCACGGCGCGGGCTCAAGCCTTGGCATGGGCAAGCTCGAGGCGCGCGCCCGCCGGAACCTCGACGCGCACGTAGGCGAGCGCGACGACGGAGCCGTCGGGGCGGCGCGCCGCGCTCGTGATACGGCCGACGGGCTTGCCGTCGTGCACGAGCTCCGCGTCGTACTCCGGCACGTCGTCGAGCTCGAGCACGCGCAGGCCGCGGTTCGGATGCCCGCGGTGGTGCAGGCGCGCAACCGGCTCCTGCCCCGGGTAGCAGCCCTTCGTGAAGCTGACGTGCGTCGCGTCGAGGCCCGCCTCCGCGGGCAGGACGCGCTCGTCGATCTCGCGTCCCCAGCGCGGCACGCCCGCCTCGATCCGGCGCAGCTCGAGCTCCTCCGCGTCGAGCGTCGGCGCGAAGCTCGAGTCGAGCGCCTCGGCGACGCCCGGGAAGTCGGTGCGAATGCCGTCGCCACCGAAGACGAGCACGGACGCGTGCTGCTCCGGCTCGATCTCGCAGCGGGCGCGCAGCCGCATCCGCGCCAGCAGCCCGCCGACCGCGTCCCCGAGCTCCGGCTCGGTCAGGAGCAAATAGTCCTCCTCGCCGCGCCGCCAGACGACGATCGGTGCGATCACCCGCGCCTTCGCCGTCAGCAGCAGCGCCGGGCAGGCGTCGCCGACCTCGAGCGACTGGACGTCGTTCGAGACCATCCGCTGCAGGTAGTCCTGCGCGTCGGGGCCGGCGACGCGCACGTAGGCGCGCTCTCGTGCAGCCACATCCATAGTGACTAGTGTAGGAATCGATGCCGCTCTTCCGGTCCAAGGCCGAGGAGAAGGTGCGCCAGGCGGGCTACGACCCGGCGCGGCTGCCGCCCGGGCAGTACCTGACGGAGAAGTGGCCGGTGCTGCACGCGGGCGACGTGCCGAAGACCGACCTGGCGACGTGGGACTTCAAGGTCTGGGGCGAGGTCGAGGAGCCGCTGACGCTGACCTTCGAGCGCCTGCAGGAGCTGCCCGCCACCGAGGTGACGACGGACATCCACTGCGTCACCCGCTGGAGCCGCTTCGACGCCCGCTTCAAGGGCGTCCATTGGCGCGAGCTCGCCGCGCTTTGCAGGCCGAAGCCGAGCGCGCGCTTCGTGATCGCCCACGCGGAAGAGGGGTTCACCGCGAACGTGCCGCTGGCGACGCTCGAGGACGAGCAGGCGCTGATCGTCTACGAGGCGGACGGAGCGGCGCTGACGCCGGAGCACGGCTGGCCGCTGCGGCTCTTCATCCCCAGCAAGTACTTCTGGAAGAGCGCCAAGTGGCTGCGGGGCCTCGAGCTCTCGGCCGTGGACAAGCCGGGCTTCTGGGAGCGCTACGGCTACCACAACGAGGCCGACTACCGGCAGGAGCAGCGCTACGGCTTCTGAAACAGGGGCTAAAGCCCGGGGCCGGAGGTGCCGATAGATGGAACATCCACCTCCCCACCCCTCCCCGAAACGGCGCCTCCCTGGGCGCCGTTTCCGTGTTGGTGACCTCCGCATCCTGGAGTAGGTCGCAGGCGAAGGTCTACGACCGCGACCTAGTTGAAACCAGGTCGCGATTCGCATGAGGTCTGTGCGCGGCCTCCCCCGCGCAGACAAGAGCGCGGCGGCTTGGCCGCCGCGCGCTCTGCGAAGCACAAACACGAAGGGCCGCCCAAGGCGGCCCTTCGCCGATCCCAAGCGAGAGCGCAGCTCTCGCGCGGGCTACTTACATCATCCCGCCCATGTCGGGCATGCCGCCGCCGCCGGCGCCGACCTTCTCCGGCGCCTCGGCGACGATCGCCTCGGTGGTGAGGATGTTCTTCGCGATCGACGCCGCGTTCTGGAGCGCCGAGCGGGTGACCATCGTCGGATCGCCGATGCCGGCCTTCAGCAGGTCCTCGACCTTGCCGGACTCGACGTTCATGCCGAAGCCCTTCTGCGCCGCGCGCACCTGCTGGACGACGACGGAGCCCTCGAGGCCCGCGTTCGCCGCCAGCTGCCGGAGCGGCTCCTCGAGCGCCTTGAAGATGATCGTCGCACCCGTGCGCTCGTCGCCCTCGAGCGACCCGAGCACGTCGTCGCGGACCGCGTCCGCCGCGTTGATGAGCGCGACACCGCCGCCCGGCACCTGACCTTCCTCGAGGGCGGCGCGGGCCGCCTGCAGCGCGTCCTCGACGCGGTGCTTCTTCTCCTTCATCTCCGTCTCAGTCGCAGCGCCGACCTTGACCACGGCGACACCGCCCGACAGCTTCGCGAGCCGCTCCTGGAGCTTCTCGCGGTCGAAGTCGCTGTCCGTGTTCTCGATCTCGGCCTTCAGCTGCTTGATCCGGCCCTTGATCGCCTCCGAATCGCCGGCGCCGTCGATGATCGTCGTCGAGTCCTTGTCGATGACGATGCGACGCGCGTGGCCGAGCTGCGAGAGCTTCGTGTTCTCGAGCTTGAGGCCCATCTCCTCGGTGATCACCTCGGCACCCGTGAGGATGGCGATGTCCTCGAGCATCCGCTTACGGCGATCGCCGAAGCCCGGGGCCTTCACGGCGACCGCCGTGAACGTCCCGCGGAGCTTGTTGACGACGATCGTGGCGAGCGACTCGCCCTCGACGTCCTCCGCGACGATCAGCAGCGGGCGACCCGCCTGGATCACCTGCTCGAGCACCGGGAGGAGGTCCTTGACGGCGCCGATCTTCTGGTTGGCGACGAGGATGTAGGGATCCTCGAGCACCGCCTCCATCCGCTCGGCGTCGGTGATCATGTACGGCGACAGGTAGCCCTTGTCGAACTGCATGCCCTCGGTGAACTCGAGCTCGAGGCCCAGCGTCTGGCCCTCCTCGACGTTCACGACGCCGTCCTTGCCGACCTTCTCGATCGCGTCGCCGATGACGTCGCCGATCTCGCGCTCGCGCGACGAGACGGTCGCCACGCGGGCGATGTCCTCCTTGCTCGAGACGTCCTTCGACTGCGTCTTCAGGTTCTCGACGACCTTGTCTACGGCCGTCTCGATGCCGCGCTTGAGCCCCATCGGGTTGGCGCCGGCGGCGACGTTCTTCAGGCCCTCGCGCACGATCGCCTGCGCGAGCACCGTCGCCGTGGTGGTGCCGTCACCCGCAACGTCGTTGGTCGCCGTGGCGACCTCGCGCACGAGCTGCGCGCCCTGGTTCTCGAAGACGTCCTCGAGCTCGATCTCCCGGGCGATCGTGACACCGTCATTCGTGATCGTGGGCGCGCCGAACTTCTTGTCGAGCACGACATAGCGCCCCTTCGGGCCAAGGGTGACCTTGACCGCGTCGGCGAGGGTGTTCACACCACGCTCGAGCGCGCGGCGAGCATCCTCGTTGAACTTCAGCTCCTTGTGAGCCATCGTCTCTTCCTACCTCCGTCTGTTCCTAGGCCTTGGCGGCGGCCGGCTTCTTCGACGAGACGACCTTCGCGAGCACGTCGGACTCGCGCAGGATCAGATACTCGTCGGTGCCGACCCTGATCTCGGTTCCCCCGTACTTGGAGAAGACGATCTCGTCGCCCTCCGCCACGTCCATGGGGATGAACTTCCCGTTGTCGTCCCGGGGCCCCGGGCCGACCGCGAGGACGCGGCCGCGCTGCGGCTTCTCCTTCGCGGTGTCCGGAAGCACGATGCCGCTGAACGTCGTCTCCTCTTCCTCGAGGACCTCGACGATCAGGCGGTCACCAAGCGGCTTCAGGTTCATCCAACTGCCTCCTGACTGCTCTAGTGACACAAGCTGGCACTCTCCCCTTGAGAGTGCCAAGGCATTGTACGAGCATCTCGGGCCTTCCGCAAGCCCACCCGCCCGGCTATGAGACAGTCTGTTACAAAGTCGCCGTGAGACGCGAGTTCTCTGCGGGCGGGGTGCTCGTCCGCGCTGCGCGCGGGGGGCCGCTGCTGGCGGCAATCCGGCCGCAGGGGAAGCCGGCCGGGGTGTGGGCGCTCCCGAAGGGGAACGTGGACGAGGGCGAGTCGCCCGCCGACACCGCCCTGCGGGAGGTCTGGGAGGAGACCGGCGTCCGCGGCCGGCTCGTCGAGAAGCTCGGCGACGTGAAGTACGTCTACACCTGGGAGAACGAGCGGATCTTCAAGATCGTGAGCTTCTATCTCCTGCGGGCCGGCCGGGGCCGGATCGGCGAGATCGAGGAGCGGATGCGAGTCGAGGTGGCCGAGGCGCGCTGGCTGCCGCTCGACGAGGCGCCGCGGCTGCTCGCCTACCGCGGGGAACGCGAGATCGCGGTGAAGGCGCGCGCTAGGGTCAAGGCGTGAGCGAGCCCGTGAACGTCGCCGACTACGCGGCGCTCGCCGCCGAGCGGGTCGACCCCAAGGTCTGGTGCTACTTCGAAGGCGGCTCCGGGGACGAGGTGACGCTGCGCGCGAACGCCGCCGCCTTCGGGCGCTGGCGCTTTCGCCCGCGGATGCTGATCGACGTCGCGGGCGCATCCGCGGCGACCACCGTGCTCGGGACGCCGGTCTCGATGCCGCTGCTCGTCGCTCCGTTGGCGATGCAGCGACTCCTGGATCCGGAGGGAGAGCTCGCCACCGCCCGCGCAGCCGCGGCCGCCGGGACGCTGATGTGCGTCTCGACGATCACCTCGAGCACGCACGCCGAGATCGCGGCCGCCGCCGGCGACGCTCCGCGCTGGCTCCAGCTCTACGTGCTCCGCGACCGGCAGCGCACGCTCGACCATCTCGCCGAGGCACGCGAATGCGGCTACTCGGCGCTCGTGCTCACCGTCGACATGCCGCAGCTCGGACGGCGCGAGCGCGACTTGAAGCTCGGCTTCCAGATCCCGGCCAACCTGCTGTTGCCCTACGTCCGCGGCAGCGATCCATCGCACGCGGAGACGCTGGCGCAGCACTTCCCGATGTGCCCGTCGCTGACGTGGAACGATCTCGAGTGGATCGCCGCTGCAGGCGGGATGCCGCTCGTGCTGAAGGGGATCCTGACGCGGGAGGATGCGGCTCTCGCCGCCGAGCGCGGCGTGGCCGCGGTGTTCGTCTCCAACCACGGCGGCCGCCAACTCGACGGCGCCACGGCCGGTCTCGACGCGCTGCCCGAGGTGGTCGATGCGGTCGCCGGCCGCTGCGAGGTCTACGTCGACGGCGGCGTCAGCCGCGGCGGAGACGTGCTCAAGGCGCTCGCGCTCGGGGCGCAGGCTGCCTTCAGCGGGCGCGCGGTCGCGGCCGGGCTCGCCGTCGGCGGCGAGGCCGGCGTGCGCAGCGTGCTGTCGATCCTCCACGACGAGATCGAGCTCGGGCTTGCGCTGCTCGGCTGCACGTCGCCGGAACAGGTGACCCGAGCCCACGTCGAGCCGCTCGTCCCTTATGATTCCTGCCCACTTGAGCGGCCTTGAGGAGCCGATGTACGCGCTGAACTTCTACTCGCCGATGGTCGCCGACCAGCTGCGCACCGGTCGCAAGTCCGCAACCATCCGGCTCGGCGACAAGTCCGGCAAGTACAAGAAGGGGATGGTCGTGCAGGTGCTCTGCGGCGTCCGCTACGGCGCCCGTGAGCGCGTCTTCGACGCGGTGATCGACAAGGTCGAGGTCAAGCCGCTCGGCGAGCTGTCGCCCCGCGAGATCGAGCACGACAATCCCGAGATCCGGCGCACCGACGAGATGGCACGCTTCCTCAGCCAGCTCTACAACCGCGAAGTCACGCCGGACGACCTCGTCACGGTCATCCGCTTCTCGCAGATCCTCAACGGCCCGGTCGTCCCCTCGTGGGCCGGCGAGGAGTTTTAGTCGGGAAGCTGCGCTTCTCGTCGGTCGGGAAGCTGCGCTTCCCAACCGAAGGAGGTTGTGCTCCGCAGAGCGGACGCCGGCAAAGCCGGCGTCCTCTTGGCTGACGAGGGCAAGGAGTTTCGGTAGCGCGGGCGGTGGGGCTGAAGCCTCCCCGCCCGCGTGGATGCGGCCTTCGGCTAACGCCTGCGGCGTTAGCCTGCGGCCTTTCCCGGTGGGGCAAGCGCGATGTCTAGGCCTGCTTCCTGCGGCGCTTGATCGGGGAGCCGAAGAGCTCGTCCGGGCGGATCGGCTTCCCGCACTCCTCGCAGTCGACCACGGCGATCGAGGAGAAGGGGGCGCCGCAGCTCTTGCAGCGGCGGAGCAGCTCGCCGCCGCACTGCGGGCACGTGTCCGGCACCTGGTCCTCGAAGTCCTCGAACCAGCGGCGGGCCGCGCCGCAGCGGGCGCAGACGGCGACCCAGTCGCCGAGCACCTTGCGCCGCTCCTCGCGCAACCAGTCGGAGGCCTTGGCCACACGTCCAATGTAGACCGAACGGCCGCAACCAGGTTGCGACGTAGTCGCAACCTGGTTGCATAGGGGAATGGAGCCGTACCCGAAGATCGAGCTGCACGTCCACCTCGAGGGGACGGTGCGGCCGCAGACGCTGCTGCAGATCGCGCGGCGCAACGACTACGCGCTGCCGGCGGACACCGTCGAGGGCCTGGCGGAGCTCTACCGCTTCCGCGACTTCCGCCACTTCATCGAGGTCTGGATGCTGACGACGAACGCGCTCCAGACCGAGGCGGACTTCCGGGAGATGGTCGTCGACTACGCAGCCGAGGCGGCGTCGCACGGCGCCGTTTACCTGGAGGGGATCTTCAGCCCGGCGGAGCGGGTGCGGCGCGGCTGCTCCTGGGAGACGGTCTACGAAGGCGTGTGCGGCGGTGCGCAGGAGGCGCTCGAGCTGCACGGCGTCGAGGTGCGCCTGACGCCGGACATCCCGCGCGGCTTCACACAGGAGGAGGCGCGCGCCACGGTCGAGTGGGCGGCGCGCTACCGCGACCGCGGCGTGGTCGGCGTCGGGCTCGGCGGGCTCGAGGCCGAGTTCCCGCCCGAGCCGTACGCGGAGGTCTTCCGGCTGGCGAAGTCGCTCGGGCTCGGCTCGGTGCCGCACGCCGGCGAGGCCGCCGGTGCGGCGTCGGTGCGCGGCGCGCTCGAGGCGCTCGGCGCCGACCGGCTTCGGCACGGCATCCGCGCCGAGGAGGATCCCGGCCTGGTGCGGGAGCTCGCCGGCCGCGGCATCGTCCTCGACGTCTGCCCGCTCTCCAACCTCCGCACCGGCGTCGTGCGCTCGCTCGACGAGCATCCGCTGCCCCGCCTCGTGGCCGCCGGCGTCCGCTGCTCGATCTCGACCGACGACCCGGCGATGTTCGATACCGACCTGACCCTCGACTACGAGGCCGCGACCTCGTTCGGGCTCGACCCCAGGAGCTTCTACGAGGCGGGGGTCGCCGGCGCCCTCTGCGAGGAGGAGACCCGCGACCTGCTGCGGGCGATCGGGGCCTCGTACGCCTGGGCCGCCGTCCCGAGTCGTTAGAGTTGCCGGCGACTTTCCGCCCGGCAAACCAGGAGTCGAGAGCCCATGGCGATTGCGAGAGAGGCTGAGCCGGTCGGCTCGCTGCACGAGGTCCGGGAGGCCGGCCTCGACCGCGAGGACCTGCTCGGCATCTACCGGAATATGCTCATCACGCGCGGCGTCGAGGAGCGCGGGCACATCCTCTACAAGCAGGGGAAGATCCCAGGCTCCTTCTACACCGGCCGCGGCAACGAGGCCGCGTCGGTCGGCGTCGCCACCGCGATGGGCCCGGAGGACGTCGGCACGCCGCTCCACCGCGACATGGGCGTCCACATCACCCGCGGCGTCGAGCCGTGGCGGATCTTCGCGCAGTTCATGGGGCGCGCCGACGGCCCGACGCACGGCCGCGACGGCAACGTGCACATGGCCGACGCGCAGCTCGGGCTGATCGCGATGGTCAGCCACCTGCCGGCGATGCTCCCCGTCGCCACCGGCTGCGCACTCGCCTTCCGGATCCGGGAGGAGCCGCGGGTCGCGGTCGGCTGGTTCGGCGAGGGCGCTTCCGCGCGCGGCGACGTGCACGAGACGATGACGCTCGCCGGAACGCGCACGCTTCCGATCGTCTTCATCTGCGACAACAACCAGTGGGCGTATTCGACGCCGACGTACCTCGAGTACGCGACCGAGCACGTGGCCGACCGCGCGCAGGCGTACGGCTTCGAGGGCGTCGTCGTCGACGGCACCGACGTGCTCGCCGTCTACCGCGAGGCCAAGCGCGCGATCGAGAAGGCGCGCGCCGGCGGCGGCCCGACGCTCCTCGAGTGCCTGACCCTGCGCATGGAGGGCCACGCCGTGCACGACGACGCCTTCTACGTGCCGAAGGTGATGTTCGAGAAGTGGGCCGAGTCGGACCCGGTCGAGCGCTTCCGCACCTGGCTGCGCGACAACGCCGAGCTGACCGACGACGAGGAGGACGAGATCGGCGAGCAGGTGAAGCACCTCCTCAGCGAGTCGCTGCGCCGCGCCGACGAGTCGCCGCAGCCCGAGCCGCACGACCTGACGCACGGCGTCTACGCGTCGCCGGAAGACCTCGAGACCCCCCACCACAAGTAGGCGCGCGATGCCCGAGCTGACATACCTCCAGGCGATCTCCGACGGCCTCCGCACGGAGATGCGCCGCGACAAGCGGGTCTTCCTGATCGGCGAGGACGTCGGCGTCTACGGCGGCGCCTTCAAGGTCACGCTCGGCTTCCAGGAGGAGTTCGGCCCGTGGCGCGTGATCGACGCCCCGCTCGCCGAGACGGCGATCGTCGGCGGCGCCACCGGCGCCGCGATGATGGGCCTGCGGCCCGTCTGCGAGATGCAGTTCGCCGACTTCGTCTCCTGCGCGTGGGACCACCTCGTCACCGTCGCCGCGAAACAGCACTGGCGCGTCGGCAGTCCGGTGCCGATCGTGGTGCGCCTGCCGTCCGGCGGCGGCTTCTCCGGCGGGCCGTTCCACTCGCAGAACCCGGAGTCGTCGTTTGCGCACATCCCCGGGCTGAAGTGCGTCTGCCCGGCGACGCCGGCCGACGCGAAGGGCCTGCTGATCAGCGCGATCGAGGATCCGAGCCCGGTGCTCTACTTCGAGCACAAGCACCTCTACCGGCGCATCAAGGGCGAAGTCCCCGAGGAGCGCTTCACGGTGCCGATCGGCAAGGCGCGCACGCACCGCGAGGGCACCGACATCTCGGTGATCACGTGGGGCGCGATGGTCTACACCGCCGAGGAGGCCGCGCAGCAGCTCGAGAGCGACGGCGTCTCGGTCGAGATCGTCGATCTCCGCACCGTGATGCCGTGGGACAAGCCCGCGGTGCTCGACTCGGTGCGGAAGACGTCGAAGGTGCTCATCCTGCACGAGGACACGCGCACCGGCGGCTTCGGCGCCGAGATCGCGGCGACGATCGCCGAGGAGGCGTTCGAGGACCTCGACGCGCCGCTGAAGCGCATCGCCGCGCCGGACACGCCGGTTCCGTTCTCGCCGCCGCTCGAGAAGGCGTTCATCCCGCAGGTCGAGGACATCGTCACAGGTCTGCGCGAGCTCGCGGAGTACTAGGAGGGAGTCGCATGGCCACGGAGACCGCAGTCGACGTCGTGATGCCGCAGATGGGCGTCTCCGTCTCGGAGGGGACGATCACGAAGTGGCTGAAGCAGGAGGGCGAGCGGATCGAGGCCGACGAGCCGCTGCTCGAGATCTCCACCGACAAGGTCGACACCGAGGTGCCGAGCCCCGCCTCCGGCACGCTCACGCAGATCCTCGTCCAGGAGGGCGAGACGGTCGCAGTCGGCACGAAGCTCGCGCAGATCGGCGGCGCCGTCGCCGCGGCGGTCGCGCCCGAGCCCGAGCCCGAGGCACCGCCTGCCGCCGTGGCCGAGACTCCGCCGCCGCCGCCGGCGCCCGCGCCCACCCCGGCCGTCCGGCGACCCTCCGACAACGGCCGGGCGTTCGTCTCGCCGGTAGTCGCCCGCATCGCCGCAGAGCACGGCATCGACCCGGCGCAAGTCTCCGGCACGGGCCGGGGCGGCCGTGTGACGAAGCAGGATATTTTGGCCTTCGTGGCGCAGCCTAAGGCGAAAATCGAAGAGCCGGTCGCTCCGCCTGCGACAGTCCCCCCGCCGCCGCAGGCTGCGGACGGTGAGAGCCATGAGCCGGTCACGGCGATGAGGAGGGGAATAGCCGAGCACTTGCGGCGCTCGCTCGACACCGCCGCGCACGTGACGAGCGCGATCGAGGTCGACATGTCGAGGATCGTCGCCGCGCGCGAGCAGCTGAAGAAGGAGTACCAGGCCGCCTACGGCGTCAACCCGACGTACCTCGCGTTCATCGCACGGGCGACGGTCGACACGCTGCGCGAGTACCCGTACGTCAACGGCGAGCTGCGCGAGGACTCGATCGTCACGCGCAACTTCGTCAACCTCGGCATCGCGGTCGAGCTCGCGGACGGCAAGGGACTGATCGTCCCCGTGATCCGGAACGCCGAGACGATGAACCTGCTCGGGCTCGCGAAGGCGATCGCAGACATCGCAGCGAGAGCGCGCGAGAAGCGGCTGCTGCCGGACGACGTCCAGGGCGGCACGTTCACGATCACGAATCCCGGCGGCTACGGCACCTTCCACGGCACGCCGGTGATCAGCCAGCCTCAGTCCGGCATCCTCGGCACCTATGCACTGGTGAAGCGGCCGTGGGTCGTCCAGGACGAGCTCGGCGAGGACGTGATCGCGATCCGGCCGATCATGAACATCACCCTGACGTACGACCACCGTCTCGTCGACGGCGCGTATGCTGGCCGCTTCCTCCGCGACCTGCGCGAGCGGCTCGAGAGCTGGGAGGGCGACGGCGGCTAGGCCGCCGGAAGTGCTGCGCACTTCCGGCGAGTGGGTTCGGCTTCGCGGAGCGGCCGCGGGCCAAGCCCGCGGCCTCTTCCGCTGACGCCAGGCCGACGGAGCCGTGGCGGGCGCCTGGCGGGATCTCGTGGACGGCGTCGCGATCCACCGGGTCGCTCAGGCGGCTGGCAGCCTCCTGACGTACTCGAGCGCTGCCGCGATGTCCTCGGCGACCATCCGCCGCTTGCTCTTCTCGATGAAGAAGGCCGGGCCGGCATGGACGTACGAGGGGAAGACCTTCATGCCGCGGAAGCGGTACTCGCCGCCGTGCAGCGTGTATGTCGCACCCGCCGGGACCACTCGCGGCTCCTTGTTCTGCTGCGCGATTGCGTTGACGGCCTTGATCGCCGTGTCGCCCATCAGCATCAGCACCTCGGCGAGCGGGAACAGGCCGAGCTCGGCCTCGAGCAGCACAGAGCACGTCTTCACGGTCTGCGTCGAGATTGCGTAGCCGCTCTTGCCGCACTTGACCGCGGTCGTCAGGTAGACGCCGAGGTCGAGCACGTCCTGGATCGAGCCAACGTCCTCGCCCGCGTCGCGGAAGGCCTGCACGGTCGTGCGCGCGAACAGCGCGTCGTCGCCGGCGTAGAACCAGTCCGCAGGATCAGGCGGCGGCGCCTCCGCCACCATCACGATCGTCACTTCGTCCAGGTTCACCGGGCCGGGAGGCACGGTGTACCGGTCGGAGTCGATGTCGACGCAGGAGAAGGAGTCGCACCAGACGAGGTCGCCGACGTTCATCTCCACCACGCTCCTCTCTTGCCGGCACAAGCCTCCGCCCGCGCGGCGGCCCGGCCATCGGTACTTCGCCCGGATCGGCGTCCATTAGGCTGACGGCGTGACGCGGGGCGCCTACCTGATGCAGCTCGGCAGCGTGCCCTACCGCGAGGCCTGGGATCTCCAGCGCTCACTCGCGGGCGCCGTCTCGCAGGGCGCGGTCCCGGACACGGTGCTCCTGCTCGAGCATCCGCCCGTGGTGACGCTCGGCCGGCGGACGGACGAGTCGGCGGAGCTGCACGTGCCGGAGTCGGCCGCCGTCGAGATCGTCGAGACCGACCGCGGGGGCAAGTCCACCTTCCACGGGCCGGGGCAGCTCGTCTGCTACCCGATCCTCGACCTGAAGCGGCACGAGCGCGACGTGAAGAAGTACGTCCGTGACCTGGAGGAGGCGCTGGTCCAAACGGTCAAGCCGTTTGGACTAGAAGGACAAAGGCTGGAGGGGCTGACGGGCCTGTGGCTCACGCGGCCGCCGCGGAAGATCGCCTCGATCGGCGTCCACGTCTCCCGCTGGGTCACGACGCACGGCTACGCGCTCAACGTCGACCTCGACCCGGCGCCGTTCACCGACTGGATCACCGCCTGCGGCCTCGAGGACGCGATGTTCACGACGATCGCGCGCGAGACCGGGCGAGCGGTGACGGTGGACGAGGTGCGGCCGCACGCGGTCGCCGCGCTCGCCGAGGTCTTCGGCCTCGAGTTCGAGGAGCTCCCGGCCGAGGAGGGGCTCGGCCTCTGGGCTCAGCCCGTCCACGCGGAGCTGGCGGCGCGGTGAGCGAGCGGCTCGACGCCGTCGCGCAGGCGTACGACGAGATCGCGGCCGAGTTGCAGCAGGCGCTGGCCCACGTCCGGGTCGCAGCGGAGCACTACCGCAACGAGCTCGTCCCGCGCGGCGCGGCGCACGCGTGGGCTGCGCACGGCCACCTGCTCGCTGCGCAGGAGCAACTCGAAGCGCAGGCGCGCGACCACGCCTCGAACTCCGTCGCCGACCCCGGCTAGCGCGACGGTGGGCGAAGCCCGTCGAGGATCACGTCGGGGTGGCGGCTCGCCGCCGGGACGAGCTCCATCACGTCGTCGGCGGTGACGTCCCGGCGTAGCGCGCCGGCCTGCTGAGCCCGGCGCACGAGGCGGCGCACGGCAGCCTTCAGCGCGGCGACCTCCTCGGTCTCGATGCAGCTGCCGAAACCCTCGACGAGCTCCCGGTTCCGCGTATACGTTTCCACCGCGTGCCGGAAGAAGCGGTCGAACGCCGCCCCAGGATCCTCCGCCTCGGCCCCCGATTCGGCAGCGGCGGTCAGCTCCCGCACTCGCTCGAGCACGACCGCGGCGAGCAGCGCCTCCTTCGTCGGGAAACGCCGGAAGACCGTTCCGTGGCCGATCCCGGCCCGCCGGGCGATCTCGTCGATGCTCGCGTCGACGCCGTGCTCGGCGAAGCACTCGGACGCCGCCTCGAGCAGGCGGTCGAGGTTCCGCCGGGCGTCGGCGCGCAGCGTTGCGGTCATGCGACCGGCACCGTAACCGCCTCGGCCTCGATCCGCTCGACATGGTGGCGCCGCAGCAGCGCGAGAAGTGCGACAAGGCCGAGCACGATGAAGACGGCGCCGCCCGCGAAGGCGATGTGGAACCCGTCGACGAGCGCCACCGACTTCGAGACGCCGTGCTCGCCGCTCGTCCTGCTCGCTGCGAACGTGGAGAGGATCGCGAGCCCGAGCGCGCCTCCGACCTGCTGCGACGTGTTGAAGAGACCGGACGCGAGACCTTGGTCCTCGTTCTCGAGACCGGTCGTGGCCACGAGCGTGAGCGGGACGAAGACGCAGCCGAGCCCGAGCGACGTGACGATGAGCGACGGCAGCACGTCGGCGGCGTACGAGCCGCCGACTGGGAGCCGCGCGAGCAGCAGCATCCCCACGCTCGTCACGATCATCCCGCCGACCGCGATCGGGCGGACGCCGAGCTTCGGCGCGAAGTTCGACGCGAAGCCTGCCGACACCATGATCCCGGCCGTGAACGGCAGGAAGGCGAGGCCGGCCTTCAGCGGCCCGAAGCCGAGCACCCGCTGGATGTACAGCGAGTTGAAGAAGAACATCGCGAACAGGCCGGAGCCGACGAGAAACATGACGACGTTCGCGGTGGTCAGCGAGCGGATGCGGAAGATCGAGAGGCGGACGAGCGGCGCCTTCGCGCGCAGCTCGATGAAGACGAAGCCGACGAGCAAGGCCGCCGCGACTACGAACGTGCCGATCGTCTGCGCCGAGCCCCAGCCGTCGCGCTGCGCCTGCACGATCGCGTAGACGAGCGCCATCAGGCCCCCCGTCACGCTGACCGCGCCGGCGACGTCGAAGCTCCGGTGTGCGGTCTCGTCCTTCGACTCCGGCACGAGCCGCAGCGAGAGCACGAACACCGCGACGCCGACGGGAACGTTGATGAAGAAGATCCACGGCCAGGAGAGCTCCTGGGTGAGGCCGCCGCCGAGCACGAGGCCGACGGCGCTGCCGCCGATCGCGATCGCCGCCCAGACGCCGAGCGCCTTCGCGCGGTCGGCGCCTTCCTTGAAGGTCGTCGAGATGATCGCAAGCGCCGCCGGCGAGATGAACGCCGCACCGAGACCCTGCAGCGCGCGGGAGCCGATCAGCATCCCCGAGCTGACGGCGAGCCCGTCGAGCAGGGAGGCGAGCGTGAAGACGACGAGCCCGCCGAGGAAGAGCCGCTTGCGGCCGAGCAGGTCACCCGCGCGTCCGCCGAGCAGCAGGAAGCCGCCGAAGACGAGGGTGTAGGCGTTGACGATCCACTGGAGATTCGCCTCGGAGAGCCCGAGGTCGTTCTGGATCGAGGGCAGCGCGACGTTCACGACGGTCGCGTCCAGGACGACCATGAACTGCGCGAAGCAGATGAGGACGAGGATCACCCAGGGGTTCGTTGTCTGGCGCATGGCTCTCCCGGCGGTAAGCGGACTGGTCAGTCCGCTTACCGTAGCTGCCGGCGCCCGGGCAGCGCAAACTAGACTGAGTCCCTGTGGAGACCTCGCTCCCCGTCGCCGAGCGCCCGCGCCGCCCCGAGTGGATGAAGGTACGGGCCCCCTCGAAGGACGGCCGCTACTTCGACGTCCAGAAGCTCGTCCACGGGCTCTCGCTGAACACGATCTGCGAGGAGGCGCGCTGCCCGAACATCTCCGAGTGCTGGGGTCGCGGCACCGCGACCTTCCAGATCCTCGGCGACACGTGCACCCGGGCCTGCCGCTACTGCTACGTCCACTCCGGTCGGCCTGACGCGCCGCCCGACCAGCTCGAGCCGCTCCGGGTCGCTCAGGCGGCGGCCCAGATGGAGCTGAGGCACGTTGTCGTCACCTCCGTCGACCGCGACGACGTCCCCGACCGCGGCGCCGGTCACTACGCGGCCACGATCCGCGCGCTCAAGGCGAAGCTGCCGGAAGCGACCGTCGAGGTGCTCACGCCCGACTTCCTCGGCGTCGAGGAAGACGCGCTGCACACGGTCCTCGCCGCCCGCCCGGACGTCTTCAACCACAACATCGAGACGGTGCGCCGCCTGCACCGGCAGATGCGCGGCGCGAAGGCGAGCTACGACAAGGCGCTCTGGCTGCTCGAGCGGGCGAAGGAGCTCGCCGACTACCCGGTGCTGACGAAGTCCGGGATCATCGTCGGCCTCGGCGAGACGAACGACGAGGTCGTCGAGACGCTGCGCGACCTGCGCGCGCACGGCGTCGACGTCGTCACCATCGGCCAGTACCTCCAGCCGAGCGCGAAGCACGCGCCGATCGACCGCTGGGTGCATCCCGACGAGTTCCGCTGGTTGCGCGAGCAGGGCGAGGCGCTCGGCTTCGGCTCCGTCTTCGCCGGCCCGCTCGTCCGTTCGAGCTACCGCGCCGACGAGCAGCGGCACGCGGCCGCAACGGGCCGCAGCGCCGTCTCCTACTAGGGCGCGCTACCCTCAGGGCATGAGGAGGCTCGCAGTGCTCCTCGCCGTCCTCGCCGGCGGGACCGTCCCGGCCCTTGCGGCTTCGCCGCCGAAGCCGAAGCTGCCCGTGCCGCTGCCGCTCACCGGCTCCGCCACGGCGGTCGCCGCGCCTACGACGGCGGGCGCACGACCGGTGGCGCTGACGCTGAAGCTCCGCTACGAGATGCAGTGCGGCCGGCCGGGGCCCGGGCCGCTCGTCGTCTCGCTTCCGGCGGCCGAGCGCGTCCCGCACACGATCGTCCGCGGCAGCGTCCTGGTCGACGGCAAGCCGCCGGCCTCCGCGAGCGTCACCGGCCACGTGATCGTGCTCACGCTGCCGCCCCAGCGCGGCGTCATCTGCATGGTGATCGGACCCGGAACGCTCACCGCTGTGTTCACGCGCGCGGCAGGCCTCGGCAATCCCGCAGTGGCGGGGAGCTACCCGATCGCCGTCCGGATCGGCGCGCGGGCGTTCACACCGCACCTCACCGTCACGGCCGGCTGACGCCGGAGACGGCGTGGGCCGGCGTTGCCGCCGGCCCACGGTAGCCGCCCGGAATGTCGCCGCCTAGTGGCTGTGCGCGAAGTCCGCGGCGAGCTGGGCGAGGTTCGGCGTGCCGAGGCCGGATCCCACGTTGTAGATGTGGCCGGGCGTGCCGGTGTAGTAGAGGTTGTCGTTGTTGGCGCTCGCCGTGTTCAGCGGGGTGAACGGGGAGTTGCGCTGGGTGGCGAAACGGTAGACGGCCGGGTTCCAGAGCCCGACCCGCTGGCCCAACCAGGAGTCGATGAGCGCCGTCGAGCCGTTGAGCTGGGGCGCGACGAAGCTGGTGCCGCCCCATCCCGCCTCGAGCGATGCGGACGCATCACCGAAGGTGAACCACTCCTCGTAGCCCGTGAACGGGTCGGCGTCGGCCGACACGTCCGGCGTCGCCCGGCCGTTGCCGCCGCCCCTCGTAACCGGCGGCGACGGGTTGAAGTTCCACGCGGTCGGCAGGATGAGACCGTCGATCCTCTGGTAACCCGTGGGCATCAGGTACTGCACCGCACTGAAATCGTGCGTGCCCGGCACTACCTGCTGATAGGCCGGCGTCGGCTCGAGCACGCTGAAGCCGCCGCCGCCGCCGAGCGGGTCTGCCTCGGCGAACGCCGCCTCCGTCGGCGCTCCGAACACCGCGTACTCCGGCCACAGCCAGTCCCAGCCCCAGGTGCGCTCGGCGGGAATGGTGACCGACACGGTATCGCTCAGCGGAATCGTTCCTGCCAGCGTCGTGCCGCCCGCCGAGGTGACCCACGGACTGCTGTCGGGGTTGCCGGCCGACAGGTTGGTCGTCCCGAGGTCCTCGATAGCCGTGTAGGCCCCGAAGTCGCCCGCCGAGACGAAGGCGCTCTGTCCCTGCGCCGCCAGCTCCAGGTATGCCTCGTCGAAGCTGATCGCGTAGGTCGGCGACTCGACCCCCTCGTTGACAGCCGCCTGAATCACGGTCTCCGACTCACCCCAGCTCGCCGACACCGTGTCGACGACGTTCTGGCTGGCCGCGGCGAAGAAGCCGTCCACGAACCCGTAGTCGGTGTTCGGCGCCTGGTAGACGACGATGTTCGCGTCCGGGGCGAGCGCGCCCGACTGCTCCACATCCAAGGTCGACTCGCCGGAGCCCGACGCATCGCTGACCGGCCCCGACCCGCCGTCCACGTTCACCAGCGAGATCCGGTTTGTCGGCGTGCTGATGCCGAGGACGTTGCTCCAGAAATACGCCGGCACCGTCGGGTCGACGCTGGCCATCGTGACGATGCCGATCGTCCTGCCGGCACCGGTCGCCCCGTGCGAGTACAGGGGATCGAGGTTGTACTGACGCGCGAAGTCCTCGGGCGTCAGGGCGCCGGTCTGCACCTTGCTCGGCGTCACACCCGCAGCCAGCGCCGGAGTGCGCACCGCGTCGCTGTCGAAGGTCGGATAGTTGCTCAGACCGAGGATCGACAGCACAAACCGGGCGAGGTTTGCGGGCAGCAAGGGGGATTGCGTCGTGCCGTGGACGTGCATGGCCGGCCGCCCAGGATGGCCAAAACGGGCCGGGACAGCCGGCGCGGTGTACTCGTTCTGCTGCACCGACAGGGCGCTGTCGAACTCGCCCGCCGTCCCCGTGGCCGTGACATCGAGCCCGTCAGGGTAGGCGCTGCTGCTGATGCCGAACCTGGACAGATAGTTCTCCAGCGCCGCGATGTTCGATTGCAGCTGGCCGTACTGGCCGGCGAACCGGGCCACCGACAGAAAACCGCCCGGCATCCCGGCCTGGACGCTCGCCTTGAGCTGGTCGAGGTTCCGTGCATCCAAGATGAAAGACACCGTCTCAGGCGTGCTCGGATCGGTCGTGCCGAAAACGGCCGCAGGGTTCAGCGCCGCGGCCCCGATGCCCTGCGGCACGGCCACCTTCGCCGCCGAGCGCGAGAACGTCGCCCCGCTGGCCGCCACCGCAGCCAACAGCAGCGCACCGACCATGCCGACCACCAGCAGCGCGCCCGCACGGCGCCGCCCTGCCCACTCAAAAGACTTCACAGTGAATTCCTCCCCTCGGGAGATGCCGACACGACTGCTTCTCACGTTCTCTCCTCTCCCCTCACGTTCAGTCGACCTCGACCCGGCCCGGCCGCCACCGCGACGCGCCCGCCGTCGACCCCCTTGATCGGCCGTCTGAGTGTGACCCCGCTCGGGGCCATCGTCAAGCTTGAAAGTGAGATTTTTCGCCCTGCGAGCGATGTCTGAGCCGTTTACCCGTGCGGCTTGGCCATTGCCCGGTAGTCGAGCGCCTGGTCGAGGACGGATTCCTCGATGCCCTGCTCGCGCGCGACCTCCCGGAGCGAGCGGCCGGAGGCCGCTGCCTCCTTGACGATCTCGGTCGCCCGGTCGTAGCCGATGTACGGGTTGAGGGCGGTCGCGGCGGACAGCGTGAGCTCGGCGTAGCTCTCGCACGTCTCGCGATTGGCCTCGATCCCGTCCACGCACTTCTCCGCGAACAGCCGGCAGGCGCTGGCGAGCAGCTTCACCGAGTCGAGGATGTTGCGTGCCAGGAGCGGTACGAAGACGTTCAGCTCGAAGTGCCCCTGCATGCCGCCGACGGCGATCGCCGTGTCGTTGCCCAGGACCTGGGCCGCGACCTGCGTCACCACCTCGGCCATGACCGGGTTGACCTTGCCCGGCATGATCGAGCTGCCCTTCTGGAGCTCCGGCAGGACGATCTCGCCGAGGCCGGCGCGCGGGCCGGAGCCGAGGTAGCGGATGTCGTTCGCCACCTTCGTCAGCGAGACCGCGACCGTCTTCAGCGCGCCCGACGCCTCGACGATGCCGTCGCGCGCGGCCTGCGCCTCGAACGGGTCGGCCGGAGGCGAGATCGGAAGCCCGGTCTCCTCCGAGAGGATCGCCCGCACGCGCGCGGCGAACTCGGGATGCGTGTTGAGGCCGGTGCCGGTCGCGGTGCCGCCGAGCGGGATCTGGCCCAGCCGGGGCAGGGCGTCCTTGACGCGCGCGACCCCCTGGCGCACCTGGGCCGCGTAGCCGGCGAACTCCTGGCCGAGCGTCACGGGCACGGCGTCCATCCAGTGCGTCCGGCCCGACTTGACGACGTCGTCGAACTCGACGGCCTTCGCCTCGAGCGAGGCGGCGAGCCCGGCGAGCGCCGGCAGCAGGTCGTTCGTGATCTCGTCGAGCGCGGCGAGGTGCACGGCCGAGGGGAACACGTCGTTCGAGGACTGACCCATGTTGACGTGGTCGTTCGGGTGGACGCCCTCGCCGGCGAGGGCGGCGATCACCTCGTTCGCGTTCGTGTTCGAGGAGGTGCCCGAGCCGGTCTGGAAGACGTCGATCGGGAACTGGTCGTCGAGCTCGCCCCTGGCGATCCGCTCCGCGGCGGCGGCGATCCGCTCGGCCTTGTCGCGGTCGAGGAGGCCAAGGTCGGCGTTCGCGCGCGCGGCTGCAGCTTTGATGCGGCCGAGCCAGCGCGCGACCGGCGCGGGGATCGGCTCACCGGAGACGGGGAAGTTGGCGATCGCCTTCGTCGTCTCGCCGCCCCACAGCTCCTTCTTTTCCTCTGTCTGGCTCATGATTTCTCCTCGGTTCGTTACGCGGTTTCTGCGGCGACCGTTTCCGCCGCCTCCAGTAGCTCATCCCAGGTGCAGAGCTTCACGCGCGGCCGGCCGAGCTTCTCGCCGGCGGCGCGCTCGGCCGCGTCGATCGAGCACCAGTCGGCGTAGACGACGCGCCGAGCGTTGCGCTCGTCGAGAAGCGTGTCCACGTCGTCGGCGCTGCGGCCTTTGCGCGGCGCGTTGCTCAGATCCTCGAGCAGCAGCTCGACCGTCTCGGTGGCGTCCTTCTTGTTCGTGCCGATGACGCCGGTCGGGCCGCGCTTGATCCAGCCGGCACAGTAGACGCCGGGCAAGGGGTTGCCGCTCTCGTCGAGCACGCGTCCGTTCTCGTTGCGGATCGTGCCGCGGCTCTCGTTGAAGGGGACGTCCGGCAGCGCCACGCCCCGGTAGCCGACGCTGCGGAAGACGAGCCCGCACGGGATCGTCTCGCGCTCGCCGGTCGGGACCGCGCGCAGCGTGCCGCGCTCGTCGGCTTCGAGCCGGTTGCGCACGACCTCCATCGCCTCGACGCGCCCGTCTCCGGTCAGCGCGACCGGCGAGAGCAGGAAGCGGAGGTGGAGCTGCTTCGGATGGCCGTGCAGCGGCCGGGCCGCGTATTCGCGGAGCACCTCGAGGTTGCGGGTGGCGTTCGTGTCGCCTGCCAGCGCCGCCTCGCTCGCCGGGTCGAGCTCGAGGTCGGCCGGATCGACGACGACGTCGCAGCCGGCCAGCTCGCCGAGCTCGATCAGCTCCGGAGTCGTGAACGCCGCCTGTGCGGGGCCGCGCCGCGCGACCATCACGATCTCCGTGATGCCTGCCCCGTTGATCGCCGCGATCGCCGCCTCCGTCGTATCGGTCGGCGCCAGCTCCTCGGGCGTGAGCGCGAGCATCCGCGCGACGTCGACGGCGACGTTGCCCGCGCCGACTACGACGGCCCGCTCGACCGAGAGGTCGAACTCGAGCTCCTGGAAGTCGGGGTGGCCGTTGTACCAGGCGACGAACTCGGTGGCCGGCCACGAGCCGGGCAGGTCCTCGCCGGGGATGCCCATGCGCCGGTCGCTCTGGGCGCCGACGGCGTAGATCACCGCGTCGTAGAGCTCCAGCAGATCGGCGTGCCTGAGGTCGCGGCCGACCTCGACGTTGCCGAGGAAGCGGAAGCCGGGCCGCTCGGCGATCTTCTCGAAGGCCCGCGAGACCGACTTGATCTTCGGGTGGTCGGGTGCGACGCCGAGCCGAACGAGGCCCCACGGCGTCGGCAGCCGCTCGATCAAGTCGACCTCGACCGCCGTGTCCGCGGCGAGCAGCGCCCCAGCCGCGTAGAAGCCGGCCGGCCCCGAGCCGACGACGGCGACGCGAAGCGGGCGCTCGTTCCCGTTCGAGCTCATCGGACAAAGATGCTAGAGGCCGCGCCGACGCGTCGGCGTCGGGGGAAGGCCGCAGCGGCAACCGTGCAGAACCGGATTCGACCGCTTTGACCGCCCGACCCTCGCAGCCGCAACGGGCCAGAGGTTAGCGCAGACGCAGCCGCGCTAACCGGAGGCCGGATCCACGCGGCCGGGGACGCGAAGCGCCACCGGCCGCGCCGCG
>JBEKEH010000041.1:0-23736 GCA_050013935.1 Gaiellaceae bacterium
TAAGCCGGGCGCAAGCCTGCTTACGCGGAGGCGAACCCACGCGGGTCGGGATGCTTCAGCACCACGACCTGCGCCACGCATCGAAATCGCCCCGCGCCCTCGTGGGAGGCGGCGACGGTCGCGCGCTCCGGCGAGACCGCGCTCTCGCCGGAGCGCTCCCCAACCCCCGCCACGGGTACCCGGCAGAGGACGGGGCCCGCGGGGGAACCAGGGGTTCCCCCGCGACTACGGTCTCTGGGGCGCCGGCGCGGGGACGAACGCCTCACGCACGACGCGCAGCACCTTCTCGCGCGTGCCCTCCAGCACCGGCTGGAGGCCGCCGAGCTCGAGCCGCGCGAGCTCGACGCGGCCGCTCATGCGCACTGTCGCGAAGCCGAAGTCGGAGAGGAAGTCGCTCGGGAAGATCGTCTTGTGCACCAGCAGCCGCTCGTACGCCGACTCGCCGTCGCCGTAGCGGTACGCGAACGCCTCGAGCGCCCTCGCGCCGCGCTGGCGCGCCTCGCCGATCGCGGTGAGGAAGAGCGACTGCATCACCCACGGCTTCGACGTGTCCGCCAGGTACGCGCATGTCACGAGCAGGGCGTCGTCGCTCGGCGGGCCGGCCGGCAGCTCCGCCGCGCGTGGGAAGAGCCCCGACGGCCCGTACTGCATCGAGCCGAGCAGCCGGCCGTCGTCGTCGTGGTAGACGGTGCCCCAGGCGCCCCACTCGTCCTCGGTGCCCTGGATCCAGCGCCGCTTGTCGACGCGCCGGCCGCTGCGCGACTGCCACCACGTGCAGTCGTGGCAGACCGTCGGCGCCGTCTCCAGCGTCGCGCCGGTCAGACCGGCGATGCGCGTGCTCATGGACGCGGGCCGATCTCTGCGACGACGACGTCCACGGAGGCGGGCTCGACGTCCGCCATGCGCAGCAGGTACTCGCGCACGCGCCCCTGCACCTCGCGCCCGAGCGCGGGGATCGAGGCGCCCCAGTCCACGGACAGGTGCAGCTCGACCCGCACGACGCCGTCCTCGGCGGCGACGCGCACGGCGCGCCGCCCCGGCAGCCGGCTCTCCACGAGCCCGCGCACTCCGTACACCTCGCGCGCCGCATCGGCGGCGTACCGCGCGAGGATGTCGGCGGAGATCGACGCCTGGCCTTTCACGACCCCGATCGTACCGCCGCCCTGAGCACGAGCTCCGTCGCCTCGGGCCGCGCGGCGAAGCGGAAGGGGACGAACGTCGTGCCCAGCCCTGGCGAGACGTGCATCACCGCGGCCTTCGTGCGGTAGGTCCCACGCGGGTAGCGGGCCGTCGGATGCGCGAGGCGCAGCTTCCCGCCCGGGTACGGGATCGCGATCTGCCCGTCGTGCATGTGTCCGGCCAGCACGAGCTCGAAGCGCCCCGGCTCGAGCCGGTCGAGCACGCGCGGGAAATGGCAGAGCAGGATGCGGAGGTCGGCGTCGCGCGACAGCGCGTTCGGATCGACCTTCTGCAGCCTGCGGATGATCAGCCGCGGGTGCGCGCCCGCGATCCACACGCTGCGGCCGCGCAGCTCGACGAGCGCGCCCTCGTCATGGAGCAGCCTCGCGGGCGTCAGGTCGCGCAGATTTGACGCGCGGGCCTGCGGGTCGCGGGAGATCGCCAGGTCGTGGTTCCCGAGCACCGCGAACACCGGCCCGGGCAGCCGCTCGACGAGCTCGCGCAGCTGCGCCTCGCCGCGCGGGTGCGTGAGCAGGTCGCCGGTGATCGCGACGAGATCCGGCCGCCGCTCGGCGACCCAGTCCACCGCCCGCTCGACGGCGTGCACGCCGCGGGACCGTACGCCGAGATGGAAGTCCGAGAGGTGCGCGATCCGTAGCCCGTCGAGCTCGGCCGGCAGCCCGGGCAGCTCCAGCTCCAGCTCGCGCAGCCGCACCCAGCCTGCCTCGAACCAGCCCCAGCCCAGGCCCGCCGCCGCGGCCGTCCCCAGGCAAAGTCCGGCGCGGCGCCCGAAGGCCACCGCGCCGGCATCCGTCCCTCCGTACCTCATGAGATGCCGGACTGCCCGGGAACTTGCGCCCGCGCTAGACCTCGAGCTGCGCGAGAGCGGGCCGCGGATCGACGATGTGGCGCCTGAACTTCAGCTCCGACTCCTCGATCCCGGCCGCCACGCCGACGAGTTGGGCGAGGTGGAGGATCGGCAGCCCGAACTTCCGCCCCGTCGAGGCCTCGAGCTTCTGCTGCCAGGCGTCGAGCGAGAGGTGGCAGAGCGGGCACGGCGTCACCATCACGTCCGCGCCGGCCTCGAGCGCCTGCTCGATGGGCTGGATCAGCTCGCCCATCGCCGTCTCCTCGCGCGCCTGGATGATCGGGAACCCGCAGCACTTGATCTTCGCGGGATAGTCGATCGCCTCGCCGCCGCAGGCCTCGATGATCCGCTCGAGCGACGACGGCCGGTCGGGATCCTCGAAGCCCATGATCTTCGAGGGCCGCAGGATCTGGCAGCCGTAGAACGGTGCCACCTTCAGGCCCTTCAGCCCCTTGTGCGCCGTCTCCTTGAGCTTCTCGTAGCCCTCGCCCTCGGCGATCTCCCAGAGCAGGTGCCGCACGTCGACCTCGCCGCTGTACGGCGGCACGCCGACGGTCTCGAGATTCCGGTTGACGCGCGCGCGCAGCGTGTCGTCGCCCTTCAGCATGAAGTTCGCCTGGCGCAGGTTGAGCGTGCAGACGTTGCAGACGGTCAGCAGCGTGTCGCAGCCGGTTGCCTCCGCGTACGCGAGGATGCGCGCGTTCAGGTGGAGGTAGTAGTCGGGCTCCGCCTCGTGGATGTCGCCGGCGCCGCAGCACGTCACCGACTCGAGCTCGACGAGCTCCAGCCCGACGCGCGGCGCGAGCGCCTGCGTCGACGTGTCGAGCTCCTTCGCCGACAGCGAGGCGAGACAGCCCTTGTAGTACGCGACGCGCTTCATGTCGTCTCCTCTTCCTCGCCGGGCAGATAGGGCTTTGGGAACGAGCCGGGACCGTACGGGTCGCGGCCGGCCTGGTAGCCGTGCCCCAGCCGCGCGAGCGCGTGCTCGCCCTGTACGTGCCCGAGCGCGCCCTGGCGGTCCTGCTCGCGCACGAGCTTGTGGAGGTTGCGCGCCTCGTCGACGTCCTTCGCGACGTGCGGCGGGAAGGTGATGCCCGCCTTGTTGTGCGTCATCAGGCTCATCGCGAACTTCATCTGCTTCACCGTGGAGACGATCCCCTGCGTCTTCGGCACGAGCTCGGTCTCGCGGAGCCAGCCCGTCGTCTCGCTGGAGCGGATGAACCACTTCGCGTGCTTCGCGCCCATATCGCGATCGATGCCGTTGCGGATCGCCTCGGCGCCGAGCTTCGCGATCGCGTCGCGCGGGTCGACGTTCTTCGGGCAGCGCTCGTTGCAGAAGAAGCAGCGCGTGCACTCCCAGATCCCGTGCTCGCCGCTGTACTGCTCGAGCCGCTCGACCGTCGCGGCGTCGCGCGGGTCGCCGACGAAGCGCATGCCCTTCGCGAGCGCCTGCGGCCCGAGGAACTCCGGGTCCGACTCCATCGCGTTGCACTCCGAGACGCAGCAGCCGCAGTTCACGCAGAGCGCCTCCTTGTGGATGACGTTCATGCGCTCTTGCGTGATCCGGTACTCGCGCCCGTCCTCCGGCTGCTCGTAGCCCGGCTGAAGATACGGCTTCATCGCCTTGAACTTCTGCCAGAACGGCTCCATGTCGACGACGAGGTCCTTGACGATCGGCAGGTTTCCCATCGCGGAGATGACCGGGACGTGGCCCGCCTGCGCGATCTCGTACATGCGCGTCTTGCACGCGAGCACGGCGGCGCCGTCCATGCGCATCCCGCAGGAGCCGCAGATCATCATCCGGCAGCTCTTTCGGTAGCCGAGCGAGCCGTCGATCCGGTCCTTGACGATGTCGAGACAGTCGAGCAGCGTCGCCTCGTCGGGCGCGTCGAACTCGTACTCCTGGAGCGCGCGCTCGCCGCTGGGCGAGTCGTAGCGCCAGATCTTCAATGCGACTTGCACTCGCTCAACCTCCCAGCCCCGGGAGCGACCCGGTCGACGTGAGCGTCTGCGACGCCGGCGGCACGGTGACGCTCACCTTCTTGCCGAAGTCGGACAGGTCGGCGGTGAGCGTGACGAGGGCCTTCTGGCTGCCGGACGCCGTCGCGATCTTCACGCGGACGCGGTGAACGTAGCCGTCGCCGTCGCCGATCCACACGTCGTACGTGCTCGGCTGAGACGAGCTCACGGCCGACCCGGCCGGCAGCTTCGAGACGTCGATGCGCGCGCGGTAGTGCGTCGTCGAGACGCCTCCGACCTGCTCGGTGCCGACCTTTGTCGCGCTGCGCAGGCTCTGCAGCGCGCTCAGCGACTGCGTCGGGTCCTGCGACAGGATCGTGTTCAGATCCAGGCCCTGCGACGCGGCCGACTTCTTGAGGTCGAGCTTCAGCCACGACTTCCCTTTCGGAAGCAGAGCCGAGAACAGCGACGACTTCAGGTACATGTCGGTCGTGCTCAAAACCGTATCGATCGAGGCGTTGATGCCGGACGCCGAGAGGTCGATGTGCAGCGAGCCGACGTGCTGCTTGTTGTCGAAGTCGCCTGTGCCCGTGACCACGAGCTGCTGCCCGGAGGCCTTGCCGGCCACGTTGAGGGCAAGGTGCTCGCTCCCGGCGAGCGTCGTCTTGCGCGCGGCGCTCTTGACGACGTCCATCGCCGAGGCGCCGCTGGTCGCACTCGGCGCCTTCGACTTCGACGAGCCGCCGCACGCCGCCGCGGCGAGCGGCAGCGTGAGCAGAACGAGGACGAACGCGATACGGCGCATCAGTACTTCCTTTCCTGCGGCTCCCACTTCGTGAACCGCACAGGCTTCGTCGACAGCACGGGGCCGCCGTCGCGCCAGTAGACGATCGAATGGTGCAGGAAGTGCTCGTCGTCGCGGTCCGGATAGTCGTACGGGCGTGAGTGCGCGCCGCGGCTCTCCTTCCGCGCGATGCCTGCGGTGAGCATGCAGAGCGAGGTATCGAGCAGGTTCCCGAGCTCGATCGCCTGCGTGAGATCGCTGTTGAAGACGTCGCCCTTGTCCTCGACGTGGACGTGCCGGTAGCGCTCGCGCAGCTCCTCGATGATCTCGACCTGCCGCACCATCTGCTCCTCCCGCCGGAAGACGGCGAAGTTCTCGAGCATGGATTCTCCGAGCTCCTCGCGGATCTTCCAGGGCCGCTCGCCCGAGTCCCGGTCGAGCAGCTCCCGCAGCTTCCGCTCGGCATCGCGCTCGAGCGACTCGGGCACGTCGACCGTGGGATGCGAGAGCGCCCATTCGGCCGCGGCGCGCCCGGAGCGGCGCCCGAACGTGATCGTCTCCATGAGCGAGTTGCCGCCGAGACGGTTCGCGCCGTGCACCGAGACGCACGCGCACTCGCCGGCGGCGTACAGCCCGGCGAGCTCGGTCGCGCCGTCGCTGTCGGTCTCGATGCCGCCCATGTGGTAGTGCGCGCCCGGGCGCACCGGCACCGGCTCGTAGATCGGGTCGACGCCGGCGAACGTCATCGCCAGCTCGCGCGAGCCGGGCAGGCGGTCGAGGATCTTCTCGGCCCCGAGATGGCGCATGTCGAGCATCACCGAGCCGTTGATCCCGCGCCCCGCGTCGATCTCGGTCTGCTCGGAGCGCGAGACGACGTCGCGCGACGCGAGCTCGAGCGCGTTCGGCGCGTACTTCTTCATGAAGCGCTCGCCGTCCTTGTTGAGCAGGTAGGCGCCCTCGCCGCGGCAGCCCTCTGTGAGCAGGATCCCGGTCGGATAGAGCGTCGTCGGGTGGAACTGCATGAACTCCATGTCCTTCAGCGGCACGCCGGCGTGGAGCGCCATCGCGGTGCCGTCGCCGGTGCAGGCGTACGCGTTCGTCGTCACGCGGTACTGCCGGCCGGCGCCGCCGGTCGCCATCACGACCGTCTTGCCGCCGACGGTCTTCAGGCCGCCGTTCAGCAAGTCCCAGCAGATGACGCCCTGGCAGCGGCCGTCGTTGACGGCGAGCTGCCAGGCGAAGAACTCCTCGTAGACCTTGATGTCGCGCTTGCAGACCTGCTCGTAGAGCACCTGGATCAGCACGTGGCCGGTGATGTCCGCGGCGAAGATCGTGCGCGGCGAGCCGGCGGCCCCGAACGGCCGCTGCGCAAGCCTGCCGTCCGCCTGGCGCGAGAAGAAGGCGCCCCAGTGCTCGAGCTGGTAGATGTCGCCCGGCGCCTCGCGGGTGAAGATCTCGATCGAGTCCTGGTCGCCGAGGTAGTCGGAGCCCTTGACGGTGTCGAAGGCGTGGGTCTCCGGGCTGTCCTCACCCGCATTGCCGAGCGCCGCGTTGATCCCGCCCTCCGCCGCGCCCGAGTGCGAGCGCGTCGGGTGGAGCTTCGAGATCATGGCGACATTCGCACCGGCATCGTGCGCCTCGATGGCGGCGCGCATTCCGGCGCAGCCGGCGCCGACCACGAGGACGTCATGCTCTGCGATCAACGCTACGCGTCCACGTTACTGGAAAGGCCAGACACGGAGAAGCAGCGCGTCATCTGCCGAGCACGCTACCGCACGAGGGCGGCAACATGCGTCAGACCAGCGGCCCGGCCTCGGCGAGGCCGGGGTCGACCGAGCTGAGCTTCGCGAAATTCTCGCGGAACATCCGCGCGAGCTCCTGCGCCTTCCGGTCGAAGGCGTCGGCGTCGCGCCAAGTCGAGCGCGGGTCGAGCAGCCTCGTCTCGACGCCGGGCACCCGGAACGGCACCACGAAGCCGAAGACCGGGTCGGTGCGGTACTCGGCACCCTCGAGGCTCCCGGAGAGGGCAGCGTGCAGGAGCGTCCGCGTGGCGGCGATCGGCATCCGCTCGCCCTCGCCGACCGGACCGCCGGTCCAGCCGGTGTTCACGAGCCAGACAGCGGAGCCGTGCTGCTCGAGCTTGCGCCCGAGCATCTCCGCGTACACGCCGGGGGGCTGGGGCAGGAACGGGGCGCCGAAGCAGGTCGAGAAGGTTGGCTGCGGCTCCGAGACGCCGATCTCGGTGCCCGCGAGCTTGGCCGTAAAGCCCGAGAGGAAGTAGTAGAGCGCCTGCCGGTGGTCGAGCCGCGCGAGCGGCGGCAGGATCCCGAACGCGTCCGCGGTCAGCATCACCACGGAGGCCGGGTGTCCGGCGCGTTTCTCCGGGTGCGCGTTCGCGATCTGCTCGAGCTTGTACGCGGCCCGGGTGTTCTCCGTCTTCGAGGCGTCGTCCAGGTCCAGCCGGCCGTACTCGTCGATCACGACGTTCTCGAGGATCGTCCCGAACGTGCGCGTCGTCTTGTAGATCTCCGGCTCGGCGGTCGACGAGAGGCGGATCACCTTCGCGTAGCAGCCGCCCTCGAAGTTGAAGACGCCGGTGTCGCCCCAGCCGTGCTCGTCGTCGCCGATCAGGTCCCGCTCCGGGTCGGCGGAGAGCGTCGTCTTGCCGGTGCCGGAGAGCCCGAAGAAGATCGCGACTCGACCGTCGTCGCCGACGTTCGCCGAGCAGTGCATCGGGAAGACGCCTTCGAGCGGCAGCCGGTCGTTCATGACCGTGAAGATCGACTTCTTGATCTCGCCGGCGTAGAAGGTGCCGCCGACCAGCATCTCCGTCCGGGACGGATGGAGCACGATGAAGGTGCCGGTGCGCGTGCCGTCCTCGGCCGGGTTCGCCTCCAGCCCCGGCGCGTGGAGCACGAGCGCCTGCGGCGAGAAGCCGGGGAGGTCCTCCGGCTCCGGGTCGATGAACATCGTCTTCGCGAACAGCGCGTGATACGGATGCGTCGTGGCGACGCGCAATGCGATCCGGTGCGCCGGGTCGGCGCCGGCGAACGCGTCGACGACGTAGAGCGTCGCTTCGGCGGAGAGGTGGTCGGCGACCTTCTCGCGCAGCCGCTCGTACGAGTCCTCGGAAAACTCGTGGTTGCCGTCCCACCAGATCCGGTCCTCGGAGCCCGGCTCGCGCACCACGAACTTGTCCCTCGGCGAGCGGCCCGTGTGCAGGCCCGTGTCGACGACGAGCGGTCCGCCCTCTGCGAGGCGGGCCTCGCCGCGGGCGATCGCGTGCTCGTAGAGCAGCGGCGTCGAGGGGTTCCAGACGACGCGGCCCGTTGGCGAGATCCCGTGGGCGGAGAGATCCGAGCGGCCGCGAACGTCGATGGTCGTCATCGTCCGTATGGTATTCGCCATGAGCGACAGGCCGCCTCGGACGGGGCTTTCGAACGGCGTCGTGACGCTCCGGCCGTGGTCGGAGGCGGACGCACCTGCGATCGTCGAGTGCGTCGACGGCCGGGCGCGCGGGCGCGGACTGGCGACGCGGGCGCTCGTGCTGACCGCCCGCTGGGCGCTCGGGCACGAGGACGTCGCGCGCGTGCAGCTGCGCGCGGACGTCGAGAACGAGGCATCGCGCCGCGTTGCCGAGAAGGCCGGCTTCCGGCTGGAGGGAGTTCTGCGCGCGGCGCACTGGAGTCCCCGCCAGCAGCGGCGGCTCGATTGGGCCATGTACTCGCTGCTCCCCGGCGAGCTCGAATGATCCCTGTCGTCGACGGCCACAACGACGCCCTGCTGCGCGTGTGGCGCGACGGCGGCTCGCTGCGGGAGCGGAGCGAGGACGGTCACCTCGACCTCCCCCGCATGCGCGAAGGCGGCATCGCGGCCGGCTTCTTCGCGATCTTCGTCCCGGCGGAGGACGAGGAGCCGCCGGACCCGCGCTCGCGCGTCGTGCGGACCGTGGACGGGTACGACGTTCCGCTGGAACCGCCGCTGCCGTTCGCGCGTGCGCAGCGGATCGCGGCGGAGCTGGCTGCGATCGCCGACCGCGACCTCGAGCTCGTGCGGACCGTTGACGAGCTCGAGCGCTGCCTCGAGGGCGGGCCGCCCGGCGCGATCCTGCACCTCGAGGGCGCCGAGCCGATCGAGGCCGGGCTCGGCAACCTCGCGGCGTGGTTCGAGCGGGGGCTCCGCTCGGTCGGGATCGTCTGGAGCCGCCCGAACGCGTTCGGGCACGGCGTGCCCTTCCGCTTCCCCGGCACCCCGGACACCGGCCCGGGCCTGACCGAAGCCGGGCGCGCACTCGTGACCGCGTGCAACGAGCTCGGCATCGTCGTCGACCTCGCGCATCTGAACGAGCGCGGCTTCTTCGACGTCGCGTCGCTCTCGAGCGCGCCGCTCGTCGTCTCGCACGCGGGCGCACATGCGCTCTGCCCGATCCCGCGCAGCCTGACCGACGCGCAGCTCGACGCGGTCCGCGACTCGGACGGGCTCGTCGGAGTCGTCTTCGACAGCGTGATGACACGCGCCGACGGCGACCTGCAGGCCGACACGCCGCTGAGCGTGATCGCCGACCACGTCGAGTACATGGCGAACAGGATGGGCGTCGAACACGTCGCGCTCGGCTCGGACTTCGACGGCTGCTTCCCGCCCGCCGCGCTCTCCGACGCGTCGAAGACACAGGCGCTGCTCGACGAGCTCGCCGCGCGCGGCTGGTCCGACGACGACCTACGGGCCCTCGGTCATCGGAACTGGCTGCGCGTGCTCCGGGCCACGTGGCGCTGACTCCGTCCGCACGACCACGGCGACGCACGCGAGCACGAGCACGGCGCCGGCTCCGATCGTCCACGTCAGCGACTCGTGCAGCACGATCGCTCCCAGGGCGATCGCCACGACCGGGTTCACGTACGCATAGGTCGCGACTCTGCCGAGCGGCGCGTTGTCGAGCAGCCACACGTACGCGGTGTAGCCGACGAGCGAGCCGAAGGTGACGAGGTAGAACCAGCCGAAGATCGAGCGAGCCGAGAACTCGGAGAAATGCGGGTGCGTCACCGCGAGGCCGATCGGGAGCAGGATCGCGCCGCCCGCGAGCATCTCGATCGACGTGGCCGCGAAGGAGTCGGCGGGCATCGGCAAGCGGCTCGCGAGGAACGAGCCCGTAGCCCACATCAGCGACGAGCAGACGACGAGCAGCAGCGCCCACAGCGGCGAGGCACCGCTCGGGCGGACGAGCAGCGCCAGGCCGCCGAAGCCGGCGAACACGCCGCCGAGCGCGGCGCGCGGCGGCCGGTCTCCCGTGAGCGTGCGCAGCAGCACGAGCCACAGCGGCACGGCGCCGATGATGAGGGCGGAGAGCCCCGTCGCGACGTGCCGCTCGGCGACGAAGAGGAGGGCGTTGGCGCCCGGCAGCAGCGCGCCGACCAGCACGCAGGAGCCGAGCTCCGCCGCGCTCACGCGCAGAACCCGGGGGCCGCGCCGCCACACCGTGTACGCCGCCATCAGCAGCCCCGCCGCGACGAACCGGGAGCCGACGGCGAAGAGCGGCGGGATCGTCTCGCCCGCCAGCTCGATGCCGAGGTACGTCGAGCCCCAGATGACGTAGACCGTCCCGAGGGCGACCCAGACTCGGGCTCCGTGGCTCACGACGCAACACTGCCGCATCGCGCGCAGGCTGCGACGGGCGGATGTCGAATCCTCCGGTGTGGACACCCGCGCGGCCGCTGCACGCTTTCTCGACTCCCCCACGCTCTCGGACGGCACGCGGCGGGCCTATCGCGTCGACGTCGAGGAGTTCTGCCGCTGGCTCGCCGCACGCGGCACCGCGCTCGACGACGTCGACGTCCGCGTGCTCGTCGAGTACGTCTCGCATCTCGGCGCGGCGCGCCCCGGGCGCCGCCCGCGCCGCCTCGCCCCCGCGACGATCTCGCGCAAGCTCGCCGCGGTGCGCGCGTTCCTGCGCCACGCGCTCGGCTCGGCGCGGGTTCCGGACGCGCGGCTCACGCCGCGCCGCGGCCGCCGGCTGCCCGACGCGCCGCGCCCGGCGGAGCTCGAGCGCGAGCTCGCCGCACTCGAGGGCGACGGGCCGGTCGCGCTCCGCAACCGAGCCCTCGTCGAGCTCGTCTACTCCGCCGGCCTCCGCAGCGCGGAAGCGGTCGGCCTCGACCTCGCCGACGTCGACTTCGAGCAGGAACTCGTGCACGTCACGCGCGGCAAGGGTGGCAAGGAGCGGGTCGTGCCCCTCGGCGAGCAGGCGTCCTGGTGGGTGGCGCGGTATCTCCGGGACGCGCGTCCGGCGTTGGCGCACGGCGCGAACGACGCCCTCTTCCTCTCCGTCCGCGGTCGCCGGCTCGACACGAGCACGCTGCGCCGGATCACGCCGCACCCTCACCGCCTGCGGCACGCGTTCGCCACGCACCTGCTCGAGGGCGGCGCCGACCTGCGCACGATCCAGGAGCTGCTCGGGCACAGCTCGCTCTCGACGACGCAGGTGTACAGCCACGTCGACGCGCGCCGGCTGCGCCGCGTATACGACAATTCGCATCCGCGATCCTAGGGCGAACCTGCGGTTCGCCCTAGGGATTGGGTTCTGCTCCGCAGAGCGCCCGCCGGCGGAGCCGGCGGGCTCTTGTTCTGACGAGGAGCGTCGGGGCCCGTGGCGCGGCCGGTGGTGGCTGCGCCATCCCCGCCCGCGTGGATCCGGCCTCTGCGAACGCTCCGCGTTCGCTCCGGCCCCTCGCGGCACGCCGAGGCGAGGGCTCACCGCGCTCGCGGCGCGGCAGGCGTTGCGGGCCTCAAGCCGAATGCTTTTCCTCGATGGACCCCGCTGTCGAGTCCTTTCTCGCACTCGCCACGGCGCGGCTTGCTCCGCGGACGGTCGACGCTTACCGCCGCGACCTGGCCGACCTGTCGGCGTGGCTCGGGCGCTCGCCCGCCGACGCGTCCGCGGAGGATCTCGCCGGCTACGTCGCCTCGCTGCGGGCCGCGGGTCGCGCCGCGACGACGATCGCCCGCCGCGTCGCCGCGATCCGCTCCTTCTACCGGCACAAGGTGCTGCTGGGAGCGCGCACCGACAATCCGGCCGCCGCGCTCGAGCTGCCGCGCCGCCGGCGCACGCTGCCGCGCACGCTCTCGCCCGGCGAGGCCGAGCGGCTGATCGAGGCCGCGACCGGCACCGCCCCGCGGGCGCTGCGCGACCGGGCGCTCGTCGAGCTGCTGTACGGCGCGGGGCTGCGCGTGAGCGAGGCGGTCGGGCTCGAGCGCTCCGGCGTCGATCTCGAGCGGCGGCTCGTCCGCTGCCTCGGCAAGGGCTCGAAGGAGCGGATCGTGCCGGTCGGGCGCGAGGCCGTCGAGGCGCTGCGCCGCTACCTCGCCCGTGGCCGGCCGTATCTCGACAAGCGCCACCGGCCGGAGCTCTTCCTCAACGCCCAGGGTGGTGCGCTGACCCGCGCCGGCGCCTTCCTCATCCTGCGCCGCCTCGCCGCGCGCGCCGGCCTCGAGCCGGAGCGCGTCCACCCGCACCTCCTGCGCCACTCGTTCGCCACCCACCTCCTCGAAGGAGGTGCCGACCTGCGCTCCGTGCAGGAGATGCTCGGCCATGCCGACCTCTCGACCACCGAGCGGTACACCCACGTGTCCGACCGGCGCCGGCGGGAGCTGTACTTCCAGGCGCACCCGCACGCGCGCAAGAAGTCTTAAGAGCTCTCAGAGCTAGTGGACGCGGCCACTAGCGCCGCGGCTGCCTGCGCTTCAGCTCCTGCGCGACCTTCGCGGCGGCCTGGCGCAGCTGGGGCTCGGCCTCGTCGTCGCCGCTGATCCCTTCGAGCAGCACGATCGTCTCGCGCTGCGGCGAGCCGTTCCTGAGGCACATCACCGCGAGCCGGCGCACCGCCGCGTTGCCGTCCGCGTTCACGAGCATGTGCAGGAACGGGCGGACGCCGTTGACAGTGCTCGGGTGGTCGCGCGAGAGCAGCTCGAGCGAGAGCAGCGCCGACCCGCGGCAAGCCGGGCTCTCGTCGTCGAGCCCGCGGCGCAGCAGCTCCTCCTTCGCACGCCAGCGAAACTGGCCGAGCGCGCGGTAGGCGACGGCACGCTCGCGAAAGTCCGCGCTGCGCGCGGCGGCCTCGAGCTCGTCGGCCCACTGCACCCGCAGGTCCGCGAGCTCGCGCTCCGACCCGCCCAGGGCGAGCTCGTCGGCACGGCTCGCAGCTTCCGCGAGCGTCATGCCTCGACCCGGTGCGCGACGCCGACCGTAGCGGCAGCCGTCACGACCGCCTCGAGCGAGCGCTCGACGTCTTCCGGCGTGGTCCGCCAGTTCGAGACGGAGATGCGCATCGCGTGTTCGCCCGCCCAGTCGGTGCCGCCCAACCAGCACGTCCCGTCTTGCTGGACGCGGGCGATTACGGCACGGGTCGACTCACCGTCACCGAAGCGCACGAGCACCTGGTTGAGCACGACCTCGTTCAGCACCTCCGCGCCCGCCGCCTCCAGCCCCTCCGCGAACAGGCGTGCATGCGCGCAACAGCGCTCGACGAGCTCGGCGACTCCGTGCCTGCCGAGCGAGCGGAGCGCCGCGTAGACCGCGAAGCCGCGCGCCCGCCGTGAGAACTCCGGCGTCCAGTCGACCTCGTCGCGCTCGCGCTTGTCCTCCGCGTGCACGAGATACGCCGCCGTGACAGCGGTCGCCGCGCGGTGCGCCTGCGGGTGAGCGCAGATCGGGCGCGCGCCGAGGCTCTCGACGAAGTTGGCGGCGTGGTCCGCGACCTGCCGGAAGAGCTCGCGCTCGATCACCGTCACGACTTTACCCGCTCATATGTAGATTCAGCTCCGTGGCCCACCGCGTCGTTCTCATTCCCGGCGACGGAACCGGCCCCGAACTGACGGAGGCGACGCGTCGCGTGCTCGAGGCGACCGGCGTCGAGTTCGACTGGCCGACGTGATCGCCGAGGGCGAGAGCGTCACCTACGACATGAAGCCGACCCGCGGCGACCCGACCGCGGTCGGGACAAGCGAGGTCGCGGACGCGATCATCGAGAAGCTGGAGGCTGGGGTGCCGGTATGAGCGAGAGGCGGAAAATCACCGTGGTCGGTGCGGGAAACGTCGGCGCGACGTGCGCGCAGGTGCTCGCGACGCGCGATTACGCGGACGTGGTCCTCGTCGACATCAAGGAGGGCCTGCCGCAGGGCAAGGCGCTCGACATCAACCAGATGGGCGCGGTGCTCGGCTACGAGCCGAACGTCACCGGCTCCAACGGCTACGAGGAGACGGCCGGCTCGGCGGTGATCGTGATCACCGCCGGCCTCCCCCGCTCACCCGGGATGAGCCGCGACGACCTCGTCTCTACGAACGAGAAGATCGTCAAGGACGTCACGGAGAAGGTGACGCCGAAGAGCCCCGACGCGATCCTGATCGTCGTCTCGAACCCGCTCGACGCGATGTGTCACGTCGCGAAGAACGTCTCCGGCTGGCCGAAGCAGCGCGTGTTCGGCATGGCGGGGATCCTCGACACGGCGCGCTTCTCCACCTTCATCGCCTGGGAGACCGGCTCGTCGGTGAAGGACGTGCAGGCGACGGTGCTCGGCGGTCACGGCGACCAGATGGTGCCGGTGGTGTCCGCGACCACGGTCGGCGGCGTCCCGCTCCGCAAGCTCGCCGCCGAGGAGCGGATCCAGGCGATGGTCGAGCGCACCGCGAAGGGCGGCGGCGAGCTCGTCAACCTGATGGGCACCTCGGCGTGGTACGCACCCGGCGCGGCGGCGGCGCAGATGGTCGACTCGATCATGCTCGACGAGAAGCGCGTGCTCCCGTGCACGGCGTACCTCGAAGGCGAGTACGGGATCGACGGCCTCTACATGGGCGTGCCGGTGAAGCTCGGCCCGAAGGGAATCGAGCAGATCATCGAGCTCGACCTCACCGACGCGGAGCAGAGCGCGTTGCAGGCCTCCGCCGCAGCAGTGCGCGAGGTCGTCGGCGTGCTGACGACGTAGAAGGCGGCGACCTGGTCGCGAAGCGACCAGGTCGCATGTCTCAACCCTCGCCGAACCAGTCCGCAAACGACCAGGCGCGCAGACGCTCGGGCTCGAGCCTGAGCACGAGCCCGTCCCGGTCGAGCTCCGCGGGGAACGCGCCCGCGAGGTAGCGCTCGACCAGCCGCTCCGCGAGCGCCGGATAGCCGTCCTCGAGCACCCGGACCGCGCAGCGGGCCTCGACGCCGCGGTACGGCGTCGCATGCTCGGCGACGACGACCGAGGCCCGCGGGTCGGCTCTGACGTGTCGCTCCTTCACGTCGCCGTAGGCGACCGCGACGAAGAAGCAGCCGTCGCGCCACTCCTGCCACACAGGCGAAAGGAGAGCCGTGCCGTCTCGGCGGTACGTGGCGAGCACGGCGAGGAACGGCCCCGCGAGAAACGCGTCGAGCTCGGGCCCGGTGAGGTCGCTCATCGACGCAGTGTCCCAGACGGCGATACTCTCGCGTCGTGATCGAGACGCTCGACAACCGGTTCGGCGACCGCGACTACATCGTCGAGCTCGGCGCGCCGGAGTTCACCTCCGTCTGCCCGATGACGGGCGCGCCCGACTTCGGCGAGCTGACGATCCGCTACGTCCCGGACGAGAAGCTGTTCGAGCTGAAGTCGCTGCGCGACTACCTGACCGGGTTCCGTGACCGGGCGATCCTCCAGGAGGAGGTCGTGAACGAGGTGCTGGAGCAGCTCGTCGCAGACGGCGCCCCCCGCTTCATCGAGGTCGAGGGCGTTTTCAACGCGCGCGGCGGCATGACGACGCGCGTTGTCGCCAGCGCAGGCGACGGGCCGGAGTCATGGATCTCGGACTGAAGGGCCGCAGCGCGCTCGTCACGGGCGCGTCGTCCGGCCTCGGGCTCGCGAGCGCCGGGGCGCTCGCCGCGGAGGGCGCGAGCGTCGCGATCCTCGGCCGCCGCCGCGAGCTGCTCGAGCGCGAGGCCGACCGCATCGGCGCGCTCGCGACCCCCGGCGACGTCACGCTACCGCGCGACCTCGAGCGCGCGGTCGCGACAACGGTCGAGGCGTACGGCGGCCTCGACGTCCTCGTCTGGAACGCCGGCGGCCCGCCTCCCGGCACCGGCACGGATGTGACGCCGGAGCCGCTGGAGCAGGCATTCGAGCTGCTGCTGCTCCCGCTCGTGCGGCTCGTCCACCTCTGCCTGCCCCACCTCGAGCGCAGCGCGGGCGGCCGCATCATCGCGATCACCTCGCTCGCTGCGAAGGAGCCCGCCGACCACCTCGCGCTCTCGAGCATGCTTCGCCCGGCGGTGAGCGGCTGGCTCAAGACGCTCTCGCGCGAGCTCGGCCCGCGCGCGATCACCGTGAACTGCGTCGCGCCGGGCCGCATCGCCACCGCGCGGCTCGAGCAGCTGTACCCGCAGGGTCCGAGCCCGGAGGACTTCGCGGAGATCCCGCTCGGCCGCTGGGGCGCACCGCGGGAGCTCGGGGACGTGGTCTGCTTCCTCGCCTCCGAGCGCGCGAGCTATCTCACAGGCCAGACGATCGTCGTCGACGGCGGCCTGCAACGGTCCCTGTTCTGAGCTCCTCGGTACGCTGAGCTCGTGGCTCGCGCCGTCCGCGCTCTCACACCCGTCCGGATCGCGGGCGCCCTCGCCGGACTGATCGTCGCAGCGGCAGTCGTCCTCTGGCTCGTCCCCTCGAACGACTTCTTGCTGCTTCCCGACGGCGCCCATCCCGTCGCGCCGCTGGTCTCGGTCCAGGGCGGCCACAACCCGACCGGCCCGGGCGGCATCTACTTCGTCGACGTCTTCGAGCGGCGGGCGAGCATGCTCGAGTCGCTGTTCCCGTTCATCCGCTCGGGCTCGACCCTCGTGCCTGCGAGCGAGCTCGTGCCGCCGGGCGTGAGCGACGCCGCCCAGCGCCGCGCCGACCTGCGCGAGATGTCGATCTCGGAGCGGGTCGCCGCGGCCGTGGCGCTGCGCCGGCTCGGCTACCACGTGGTCGCGAAGCCGGACGGCGTGATCGTGGACGCGATCGAGCTCGGCAGCAATGCCGTAGGCAAGCTGGTGCCGACGGACGTGATCCAGTCCGTGAACGGGACCTCGACGCCGACGATCGCGCGCCTGCGCAGCGTGCTCGCCAAGGTGCACCCCGGTCAGGCCGTGACGTTGGGACTACGGCGCGGCAGCGAGCGCCTGAAGGTGTCCGTGCGCACGGTCGCCGACCCGCTCGACGCACGCCGTGCCATCGTCGGCTTCACGCCCGACCAGTCGGCCGTCATCGAGCTGCCGCTCCGAGTGCAGATCGATGCCGGCAATGTCGGCGGACCGTCGGCCGGCCTCGCGTTCGCGCTCGAGGTGATGGAGGAGCTCGGCCACAACGTCGACCACGGCTACAGGGTGGCGGCCACCGGGCAGATGGGGCTCGACGGCAGCGTCGCCCCGATCGGCGGCGTCAAGCAGAAGACGTTCGGCGTACGGGAGGCGAAAGCGGACGTCTTCCTCGTGCCCGCTGGGGAAAACGCCGTCGAGGCGCGGCGCTACGCGCACGGGCTCCGGATCATCGCTGTGAAGAGTTTTCCCCAGGCGTTGCGAGCGCTGGCAACGCTGCCTCCGAAGCGCTAGTCGGGGCGGCTTTCCCCAGCCCGGAATGTCCCGGAAATTCGTCAGTTTTCGTCCCCGGCAACGCTTTGCTTCCATGCTTTCGCGCCTTATCATCGCGGGTCGGAGCACAGCCGCACCGACAGAGCTTCCGACTAGATGGCCAACCGAACCAAAGCAACCTGCAACGACTGCTACTTCCGCCGCGCGGGCCTCTGCGCCCTTCCCGGCGAGGCGATCTGCCCCACGTTCCGCGCCCACTCGGTCGGCCTGCTCGCACCGCCGCCGCAGCCGCGCCTCGTCCCCCGCGCGTTCCCCCGGGTCCACGCAGCGGCGTAGGATCGCGCGGTGCGCTTCCTACCAAGCCGTCCGCACCTCGACACCGAGAAGCTCCAAGAGAACTGGCAGCCGAAGCTCTACGCGGGGCTGCTCGCGCTCATCGTGATCGGCGCCTACGCGATCGCGTTCGTGCTCGAGAACCGCAGGCATGTCAGCCTGCATTTCGTCTTCGCGACGGCCAGCGTCTCGCTCGTCTGGCTCGTCCTGCTCTCGCTCGCCCTCGGCGCAACGGGCGGGATCCTGCTCGCGCAGCTAGAGCGCCGTCGCCGCAGGCGCCGCAGCGCCGCGAAGTAGCGGCGCGAGCCGCGCGACGCCGTCCGCGATCTGCTCCGGCGAGACGAAGCTGTACGCCAGCCGCAGCTCGTGCTCGCCGCCGAGGTGTCCGGCGAAGAAGTCGTTGCCCTTGACGAACGTGACGCCGACGCCCTCGGCGGCGACCTGGAGGTCGTCGGCGCGGACGTCGGGCGGCAGGTCGACCCAGAGGAAGTAGCCGCCCTTCGGATGGCTCCAGCTCGCGGCCTCCGGGAACTCGCGCGCGAGCGCGGCGAGCATCGCGTCGCGGCGCATCTTCAGGAGGCCGTTGACCCGCACGAGGTTCGACTCGAAGATGCCGCGGTTGAGGAACTCGAACACCGTCGCCTGGGTCAGGAACGGCGGCGAGATGTACGTCGCGACTGCGCGCGCCTCGATGCGCGCCGCAAGTTCTGGCGGGAGCACGAGATAGCCGACGCGAACGCCCGGGGCGATCGTCTTCGAGAACGACGACGCGTAGGCGACGCGGTCGCCGCGCCCGTCGAGCTCGAACAGCGACGGCAGGTGCTCGCCCTCGAAGCGGACGAGCCCGTACGGGTCGTCCTCGAGGATGAACAGGTCGTGCTCGTGCGCGATCTCGATCAGGTGGCGGCGGCGCTCGAGCGAGAGCGTGCGGCCGCTCGGGTTCTGGAAGGTCGGGTTCGTGTAGAGGAACGCCGGCGGCGGGCCGTCGCGGAGGTCGCGCTCCAGCGCCTCCGAGTCGAGCCCCTCGTCGTCGAGCGGAACAGCGACGACATCGGCGCGCAGCCGCGAGAGGATCTTCAGCGGCCGATCGTACGCCGGCGCCTCGACGAACACGCGGTTGCCGGCCCCGACGAGCTCGTCGGCGAGGAAGCCGAAGCCCTGGAGCGAGCTCGTCGTCACGACCACGCGCGCCGTCTCGACGCCGTGGCGGGCCGCGATCCACTCGCGCAGCGGCCCGTAGCCGGCAGCGGGCCCGTACGAGAGCACGGTGCGGCCGTCACGCTCGATCACGGCGCGGGCGCAGTCGGCCATCTCCGCGACGGGGAGGCACTCGGGCGCGGGCACGCCGCGCGCGAAGGAGACGACATCCACGAGGCTCAGTCTAGATACCGGAACGGCGGCTCAGCTGCGCATCCGCTCGGCGACGAGCTGGGCCACCTCGGTCGGCGTCGTGCCGACCTGGACGCCGCGCGCCTCGAGCGCTTCCTTCTTGGCCTGCGCGGTGCCGGCCGAGCCGGAGATGATCGCGCCGGCGTGGCCCATGGTCTTGCCGGGCGGCGCCGAGAAGCCGGCGATGTAGGAGAGCACCGGCTTGTTCACGTGGTCGCTGATGTACGCAGCCGCCTTCTCCTCCTCGTCGCCGCCGATCTCGCCGACCATCACGATCAGCTCCGTCTGCGGGTCGTCCTCGAACTTCGCAAGCACGTCGATGAAGGAGGAGCCGACAACGGGGTCGCCGCCGATGCCGACGATCGTCGAGTTGCCGAGGCCGAGCTGCGTCAGCTCGTGCCCGATCTGGTAGGTCAGCGTGCCGGAGCGCGAGACGAGCCCGACGGCGCCCTCGCTGAAGATCTCCGCAGGGATGATCCCCACGTTCGCCTTCCCGGGCGAGAGCACACCGGGGCAGTTCGGGCCGATCATCGTCACGCCCTTCGGGCGGAAGTACGTGTAGGCGTGCAGCATCTCGTGCACCGGCACGTGCTCGGTGATGCAGATCACCGTTGCGATGCCGGCGTCGACTGCCTCGTAGATCGCGTCCGCGGCGAAGCGCGCGGGGACGAAGATGAGCGTCGTGTTCGCGCCGGCCCTGTCAACCGCGTCGGCGACGGTGTCGAAGACGGGGACCCCCTCAACGTCCTGCCCGCCCTTGCCCGGCGTGACGCCGGCGACGACGTTCGTGCCGTAGGCCCGGTTGCGCAGCCCGTGGAAGCGGCCCTCGCTGCCGGTCAGGCCCTGGACGACGAGACGCGTGTCGCTGTCGACGATGATCGCCACTACGAGGCCTTCACTCCTTTGATCACGAGCGTCGGCAGCGGCATCCAGCCGTCGACGATCCGGTCGCCGAGCAGCTCGCGCACGCGTGTCGCGTCGTCGCCGGTGCAGCCGGCGCGCTCGAGCCACGGCTCGATCTCGAGCGGCCGGTCCATGTGCCGGCTGTCGGCGACCTCGAGCCCCGCGAGCTCGAAGAAGCTCTCCCACTCGGCCACGGCGTAGTTCCGGACGTGGCTCGGGTCGCGGACGCGATCCGCCTCCTCGGAGGTCTCGCTGACGAAGGTGTTGTCGCAGACGACCACGCGCCCGTAGGCGACTCGTGCCATCTCCTTGACGGCGGCGACGACGTCGGCGAAGTGATGCGCCGCGAGCCGGCAGGCGACGGCGTCGAAGCTCGCGTCGGCGAAGGGGAGATGCTCCGCCGGGCCGATCACGTCGGGCTGCATCCCGGGCGCGGGATCGACGGTGACGACCGTGCAGCCGGCCTCGCGGAGCCGGCGCGCGACGTGACCGCCGCCGGTGGCGACGTCGAGCGCGGTCATGCCCTCGCCCGGCTCGCACCAGGCAACCGTGAGGTCGAGATCGTCCCCGGCCGCGTGGATCGCGCTCGTCCGGTAGACCTCGGCGCGCTGAGACCAGACGTCGCTCACCGCGCCAACTCCACCGCGCGGCGGGCGCCGTCGAGCATCGTCGCCTCCGGATAGATGTTCGGCTTGCCCGCCTCCGCGAGGATCTGCCGCGCCTCGACGGCGTTCGTGCCGTCGACGCGCACCACGATCGGGTAGCGCGACATGTCGAGCCGGTCGAGCGCCTCGAGGATCCCGCGCGCGACCTCGTCGCAGCGCGTGATGCCGCCGAAGATGTTGAAGAAGATCGACTTCACCTGCGGGTCGCGCGTGATCACCTCGAGCGCGTCGACGACGCCCTCCGCCGAGCCGCCGCCGCCGAGGTCGCAGAAGTTCGCCGGCTTGCCGCCGACGTGCGCGACGACATCCACCGTGGACATCGAGAGGCCCGCGCCGTTGCCGCAGATGCCGACGCTGCCGTCGAGCTTCACGTACGTGACGCCCTTCTCGCGCGCGAACGTCTCGAGCGGATTGGCCGCCGCCGTGTCGCGCATCTCGGCGATGTCGGGATGGCGGAAGAGCGCGTTGTCGTCGACGGTGAACTTCGAGTCGAGAGCCTTCACCTCGCCGGCGGGCGTCACGATCAGCGGGTTGATCTCGCAGAGCATCGCGTCGAACTCGACGAACGCGCGGTAGAGCTTCTCGACGATCGCCGCGATCTGCTTCTGCTCGGACGGGTCCTCGACGCGAGCGCCGTAGACGAGCCGGCGCGCGACCCACGGCTGGAAGCCCTCGGACGGGTCGACGTGGAGGCGGATCAGCGCTTCGGGATTCTCCTCGGCGACCTGCTCGATCTCGACGCCGCCCTGCGTCGTGAACATGAAGAGCGGCTTCTTCGCGCCGCGGTCGAACGTGATCGAGAGGTAGTACTCCTTCGCGATCTCGGAGGCCTGCTCGATCCAGAGCCGGCGCACGACGTGGCCGCGGATGTCGAGACCGAGGATCTGCTTCGCGGTCTGCTCGACCTCGTCGGGACCGGTCGCGAGCTTGACGCCCCCGGCCTTGCCGCGTCCCCCGGTGAGCACTTGCGCCTTGACGACGACCGGGCCGCCGAGCTCCTGCGCGGCCGCGCGGGCCTCCTGCGGCGAGTCGGCGCGGCGACCGTTCGAGACCGGTATGCCGACGCGCCGGAAGAGCTCCTTGCCCTGGTACTCGTAGAGATCCACGGCGGCTGACTCTAACGACACGTCCCGCGACCAGGTCGCAGGACGCGTCTAGAGTTGACCGTCGTGGACGCGATCGTCGCCGAGGACCTCACGAAGCGCTACAAGGCGGTCCAGGCGCTCGACGGCGTCTCCTTCTCGGTGGGCGACGGCGAGGTGTTCGGTCTGCTCGGGCCGAACGGCGCCGGCAAGTCGACCACGGTGCGCGTCCTGACGACGCTGACCCGTCCCGACTCCGGGCGCGCGCTTGTCGCCGGCGAGGACGTCGTCCGCCATCCGAACCGCGTGCGGCGCATGATCGGCTACGTCGCCCAGGACTCCGGCGTCGACTGGGAGGCGACCGGGCGCGAGAACATGCTCCTCCAGGGGCGGATCCACGGCATGGCCGGCCGGCCTCTGCACGCGCGTGTGAACGAGCTGCTCGAGCTCGTCGGGCTCGCCGACGCCGCCGACCGGATCGCGCGCGGCTACTCGGGCGGCATGAAGCGGCGCCTCGACATCGCGATCGGCCTCGTGCACAAGCCGCGGGTGCTCTTCCTCGACGAGCCCACGACCGGCCTCGACCCGGAGGCGCGCGTGGCGATCTGGGTCGAGGTCGAGCGGCTCGCCCGCCAGGAGAACCTGACGATCCTGCTCACGACGCACTACCTCGAGGAGGCGGACCGGCTCGCCAAGCGCGTGGCGATCGTCAGCCGCGGCAGGATCGTCGTCGAGGGCAGACCCGAGGATCTGAAGTCCGGGCTGCGCGGCGAGTCGGTGAGCGTCGAGCTGCGAGAGACGAACGGCCGCGTCACCGAGGCGATGCAGGTCGTGCAGGCGCTCGACGGCGCGAGCGAGGTGCACGTCGAGGGGCAGGTCGTGCGCGCACGCGTGCCCAACGGCGCGCAGGCGATCCCGGTCATCCTCTCGACGCTCGAGAGCCACGGCTTCCCGGTGTTGTCGGTGACGACCGCCCGCCCGTCGCTCGACGACGTGTACCTGCACTACACCGGCCGTGACTTCGCCGCCGAGGACGAGGAAGGACGCTGATGCCGCAGGTGCTGCGCCACACCGGCTGGATGGTCGTGCGCCAGGTGCGCAACCTGATGCGCGAGCCGATCTGGATCGCGATGATGATCATCCAGCCGATGATCTGGCTGCTGCTCTACGGGCAGCTGTTCTCGAAGGTGACGCAGCTGCGCGGCGGCGCGAGCAGCTACATCGAGTTCCTCACGCCGGGGGTCGTGTGCATGAACGCCTTCTTCGGCGGCACGTGGTCGGGGATGGCGATGATCAACGACCTCGACCGCCACGTCGTCGATCGCTTCCTTGCTGCGCCGGCGTCGCGCCTGGCGATCGTGCTCTCGCAGGTCGCGCGGGCCGGCATCACGGCGATCCTCCAGGCCCTGATCCTGCTGCTCGTGGCACTCGCCCTCGGCGTGCGCGTGCACGGCGGGGTGCTCGGCTGGCTCGTCGTGCTCGTTGCATCTGCGCTGCTCGCGATGGTGTTCGCGGGCTTCTCGAACGGAGTTGCGCTCCTGCTTCGCCGCGAGGCGTCGATGATCGCAACCGCGAACTTCGTCGGCCTGCCGCTGATGTTCCTGTCGTCGATCCTGCTCTCGACCGCGTTGATGCCCGGCTGGATCAGCAGCATCTCGCGCTTCAACCCCGTCAACTGGGGCGTACGCGCGGCCCGGAACGCCGTCGTCGTCGGCGGCGACTGGGGCCCGACCGCGGAGTTCCTGTTCTTCCTCGTGGCGGCGACGGCGGTCACGTCCGCGTTCGCGACGTGGACGTTCCGCGCGTACCAGCGCTCGATCTAGTCGCCGGCGAGCACGCAGATCACCTGGCCGTGGGCGATGCCCTGGCCCGACTGCACCGAGAGCTCGGTCACCCTCCCCGCCCGGTGCGCGTGCACCTCGTTCTCCATCTTCATCGCCTCGACGATGCAGATCACCTGGCCGGCCTCGACCTCGTCGCCGTCGGCGACCGGGACCGAGAGGAC
>JBEKEH010000042.1:0-24616 GCA_050013935.1 Gaiellaceae bacterium
GGCCGCGCCGGCCGTCTGCGGCGCGGAGAAGGAGGTGCCGCTGATCGCGACGATCTCGTCCGCCACCCAGTTCTGCCGCGGTGCCTGGTGCGCAAGGACGGTGCCGTGCGGCAGGTAGCCCGGCACGAGGCGTCCGGGCGCGACGAGGTCGGGCTTCACGATGCCGTCGAGCGTCGGGCCCGACGACGACCACGGCGTGACCGTGTCGTCGGAGGGGTCGGCCGTGCCCTGCGAGTCGGTTGCGCCGACGGTGATCGCGAACGGGTCGTTGGCCGGCGCGAACTCCTCCGTTCCCGGGCCGGTGTTGCCGGCGGCCGTGACGACGACGATGCCGGAGCGCCACAGCAGCTCGACGACGCTGTCGAGGAGACTCGAGGTGTACGAGCTCGGTGTCGTCTCCGTGAGGGACAGGTTGACGACCCGGATGTTGAACTGGTTTTTGTTCGCGAGCACCCACAGCAGTCCGGCGACGACGTCGCTCGTGTAGACGCCACCGCTCCGGCCGCGGCCGACCGCGACGTCGATCACGTTCGCCTGCGGTGCGATGCCGACGTAGTGTCCGTTGACGTTTCCGGCGGCGAAGTGCGCGACGAGAGTGCCATGGCCGTACTGGTCCTGGCCGTTCCGCGCCCCGGTCTTGACGACGAGCCGGCTGCGGAGCGAGCCGTTGTCGACGCCGCTGTCGACGATCGCGATGCCGATGCCGTTGCCCGAGAAGCCGGCGCTCCAGGCGACCGGCGCGTCGTCGACGAGCGGATAGAGCGCCTGGAGCCCGGCCGGGGCCGCTCCCTTGCCGGGCGTGCCGAGCGGAGCAATTGCGACGTCGGGCGCGACGAACGCGACGTTCGGGTCGGCGGCGATCGCGTCGAGCTGGCCGGCGGTGACCGCTCCGGCCGTCGCGAAGCCGAGGTCGAGCTCGTCGTGCAGCGACGGATCCTGCTTCGCCGCGCTGTTGCCGAAGACGATGACGGGGATCGCCGTCGACGACGACGTCATTCCCGCGGCAGCTGCGACGCGGTCGTCGATCTTCGGGCCGTGCTGGTTACCCGCGAACACCGCGCCCGGGGCGGCCAGCGCGACGGCGCTCGCGACGGCAGCGATCGCTCCGGTGCGGATGCTGATCGCGCGGATGCCGAACAGTTCGGGCCGCATGTGCTGGTTCTCATCCGGACGGCGAGTTCTCGCAATACCCCGGATGAGGTATTGAGTCGGCCCGACGATCCCTGAAAGGAGTGAAATCCGCCCTCATTCGGAGGAATGGACCGTGGGCGTCATGCGTCAACCGCCGCGTCCGTGCGTCTAGTAGTGCCTCCAACCGCTCGGCCCGCGCGCGCGGCTGCTCGCCGCGGAGCGGGGCCGCGACGCGCCGGTGCGACGAGCCCTTACTTCGGGTCGGGCCTGCCGGTCCCGCGCAGGAAGTACAGCGTGCCTGCGACGAGGTAGACGGCGAGGATGATCTGGAGCCAGTGGGGCATTCCGAGCACCTCCTCCTACCCTCCTAGTGTCCTGGCAGGAGCCGGTGCCGCGGGGCCCGCTCCGCGCCCGCCTCCGGCGAGAGTGACGGCACCCACTCGAGCCAGCGCGGCATGTACCAGTTCCACTCGCCGAGCAGCTTCATCGCGGCGGGAAGCAGCACGCCGCGGATGATCGTCGCGTCGATCAGCCCAGAAGCGTGACTCGCCGGCAGCGTGCGTCCTGCGACCGAAGAAGGGGACGCGGCCCCGGTCGACGCGGTCGCCGAGCCTCGCGAGCGTCGCGGGCAGCACCGTGACCGACCCGATCACGGCGCAGAGGACGACGAGCATCGTGCCGATCGCGAACGACGTGAAGATCCTGTTGCCGGCGATGAACATGCCGGCCATCGCGATCAGCACCGTCGCGCCGGAGATCACCACGGCCTGGCCGGACGTCGACGCGGCGCGCAGCAGCGAGGACCGCGGCTCCCGGCCGGCGGCCCGCTCCTCGCGCTCGCGGCGCAGGTAGAAGAGCGAGTAGTCGACGCCGACGGCCATCCCGATCAGGAGGACGACGGCCGAGGTCGACTGGTAGTCGCCGCTGTAGGCGTGCGTGATCAGGGCGTAGATGCCGAGCGATGCGAGGACGGCGGAGAAGGCGAGCAGCACGGGCAGCCCCGCCGCGACGAGCGCGCCGAAGGCGGCCAGCAGGATGATCAGCGTGATCGGGATCGTCAGCCGCTCGGCGTTGGCGAAGTCCTTGCTGAAGCGCTTGCCGAGCTCGTAGTTCGCGCTCGCGTTGCCGACCTCGCGCACCGACAGGCTCGGGTTGGAGGCCTGCACGCCGGCGATCGCGTCGAGGATCGGCTTGACCTTGTCCTTCGCCTTGTCGGGGTCGCCCTTGATCGTGAACTGGACGAGCACCGAGTGGCCGTCACGCGAGATCTGACCGCCGCCGCCGATCTGCACGAGCGGGTTCTGGATGTTCGTGACGTTCTTCTGGAGGGCGAGCGTCTGCACGACGCCCGCAATGGCCGAGATGAACCCGGGGTCGGCTGCCGTCTGTTTTCGGCTCTGGATGAGGACGCTCTCGCCCGCCGGCTGCTTGAAGCCGGCCTGCTCGAGCATGCTGAGCGCCGTCGCCGTCTCGCCGGCGGCAGCCTTCGAGTCCGGCATCTGGACATGGCCGACGACGTTGCCGACGGCCATCGCGGCGGCGGCGAGCACCAGCCAGCCAAACAATGCTTTCTTCCAGTTCTCGGCGCTCCATCTCCCAGCGCGCCCTGCGAGATTGAGCCTGCCCATCGTCTGTCTCCCCTGGCGACGTGATTTGCCGGCAGCCTGGGAACGGTCTGAAGGCGGGCCATCGGGGTGCTCGCGGATCGGCGCGGCGGGATCGCCGCGCCGCCGGCGCGGACGCGGCGGCCACGTGCAGCGGCGGCAGCGGGGCACGTTGCTAGCCTCTCTCCTTCGTGCCGATCTACGAGTACCGCTGCCCGAACGGGCACCTCTTCGAGCGCTTCCAGTCGATGACGGCGCCCGCGCCCGAGACGTGCGACGCCTGCGGCGCGGCCCCGCTCGAGCTCGTGCTCTACCCGGTGGCGATCCACTACAAGGGCTCCGGCTTCTACTCCACCGACTACGGCAAGGGCAAGGCGGCGGCGAAGAAGGAGGGTGCCGAGGCCGGCGGCTCGACGTCGGGCGACTCCTCGTCCAAGACCGACACGTCGAAGCCGGTCTCGTCCGAGAAGAAGGCCGCCGCGAGCGGGGAGTAGGGGGGCTACTTGAACTGCTGGTTGCCGGTGACGCAGCCCGGCGCGTAGGCCCCGCCGCCGGCCGCGGGCGCCTGCGGCGCCGAGTTGCCGAGCACCTCCTGGATCACCGAGATGTTCTCCTGCGTGCCGATGATGTAGGAGCCGCCGCCGATGTCGGCGGACGTGCCGCCGAGGCGGCAGTGCAGCGTCGTCCCGGCGCGGAACTTGACCCAGCCGAGCTGCATGAAGTCCCACGTCGAGAGGTCGGTCGTGATCGGCGCGAGCAGGCTGCTGCCGTCGAGGGGGAGCTTGAAGAACGTCGAGACGCTCGCGAGCTTGCTCAGCGCCGCCTGCATCACCTGCTGCTGATGCTCACCCCGGGTGATGTCCGATTCGGCCGGGTTCAGCCGGTTCTCGCGGATGCGCGAGTAGATGAGCGCCTGCCTGCCGTTCATGTGCTGCCACCCCTTGTGGAAGCGCCAGCCCTGCCACTGCTGGCAGCGCGCCTGCGTCGAGTACGGGCAGTCGAAGCGGTTGGAGAGGATGTTCTCCGGCACGTTCACGTTCACGCCGCCGATCGCGTCGATCAGCTTCTCGAACGCGCCGAAGTCGACGACGACGACGTGATTCACCGGCAGCCCGGTGAACTGCTCGACCGTCTGGATCGCGAGCTTCGGGCCGCCGATCTGCATCGCCGCGTTGATCTTCTGGTCGCCGTAGCCGGGGATCGTCGCGCGCAGGTCGCGCGGGATCGAGAGGAAGACGAGGCGGTGGCGGCCCGGATCGGTGCGCAGCAGCATCATCGAGTCCGAGTGCTCGTCGGCGCTGCGTCCCGCCTGGCCGTTCGAGGAGTGGTCGGTGCCGAGCAGCAGGATGTTCGTCGGCGAGGAGAGGATGAGCCCGTTCTTCTTCGTCAGCGCGGAGGCCGTCCCCGCCGGCAGCCGGTTGTGCGCTGCGGAGACGCCCGAGCGGACGGACAGGTAGCCGGCGAATGTCCAGATGACCAGGAGCACGAGCAGGGACGGGAGGGCGACGAGCAGCCAGCGCTTCCACGTCCAGCGCGCGCGGCGCGTGCCGCCGGGCCCGCCGCCGCGCGTGGAGTCCGCCTTGCCGTCGCGTCTGGACAGCGGGACCTTGCCTTTGGCGCGACCTCCCCGGTAGACGCGATACGGCTTCTCTCCTGAGGCGGCCATCCGGCGGGTTACGGTACCCGCTGAGAGTGGACGGCACGCACGGGCATGCGATCGGAGTCGACCTTGGCGGGACGAAGATCCTGGCCGGCGTCGTCACCCGCGAGGGCGAGGTCCTGCGCCGCCACGAGCGCCCGACGCCGACCCACTCGCAGGTGGATCTCCTTGCGGCGGTCGAGGCCGCGGTCTCGGAGCTCCTCAGCGACGGCGTCGCTGCAATCGGCTTCGGCATTCCGGCCCCGATCGACCAGAAGCGGGGCCGCGTCTTCGTCGCGACGAACATCCCGCTCGCCGACGTCGACTTCCGCGACCGGATGCGCGAGCGCTTCGGCGTGCCGATCGGGCTCGACAACGACGCGAACGCCGCGGCGATCGGGGAGTGGCGCGCCGGCGCCGCGCGCGGTGCGACCGACGTGGTGATGATCACGCTTGGAACCGGCGTCGGCGGCGGGATCATCGCCGGCGACGCGCCGTTCCGCGGCGGCGGCGGCGCGGGCGTGGAGCTCGGGCACGTCGTCGTGATCGCCGACGGTCCGCCCTGCCAAGGGAACTGCACCGGGCGCGGCCACCTCGAGGCGGTCGCGTCCGGCCGTGCCGCGGACGAGGCGGCGAAGGAGGTGTTCGGTCCCGCCGCCGACGCGCACCGGCTCGTGCGGCTCGCGAACGAGGGCGACGAGCAGGCGCTCGAGATCCTGCACCGGATCGGCGGCTACCTCGGCTGCGGCCTGGCCTCGTTCGCCAACATCTTCAACCCGCAGCTGATCGTGATCGGCGGCGGCTTCGGCGTCGCCGGCTGGGATCACCTGATCCCGGCGGCGGAGCGCGTGCTGCGCCGCGACGCACTGCTCCCGGCCCGCCACGAGGTGAAGGTCGTGCCGGCGGAGCTGGGCACCGCGGCCGGCTTGATCGGCGCCGCCTTCGTCGCGTACGAGGCGCTCGACGCAGCGTCGTGACGCGGAACGTCCTGCTCGTCCCGGTCCGCGAGGTCGCGTCGGTGGTCGAGCCTTGGCTGGAGCGGACGTGCGAGTCGAAGCCGTCGCACGGGATCCCGGCGCACGTGACGCTTCTTTTTCCGTGTCCGCCGCCGGAGGAGCCGGTCGTCGAGGCCGTGCGCGACGTGCTTGGCGGCGTCCGCGCCTTCGACGTGGACTTCCCGCGCTGCGCCGGTTTCCGGGAACGCTGTACCTGGCGCCCGAGCCGGCGGCGCCGTTCACGTCGATGATCGAGGCTCTCGTCGCTCGCTTCCCGGACTGGCCGCCGTACGGCGGCGCGTTCGACTCGGTCGTTCCTCATCTGACGGTGGCGCAGGGCGACGAGGCGACGCTCGCCGCGGCGGAGGCGGGCATGTCGCCGCGGTTGCCGCTGCGCGGGCGCGCCGGTGAGGTCACGCTCCTGACGGAGGTCGAGCCGGAGCGCTGGCTCGTCGACGCGTCGTTTCCGCTGGAGCCTGCGTGATGCCGCTCGCCGTCTGCGCCACACCGATCGGCAACCTCGAGGACGTGACGCTGCGCGTGCTCGCGGAGCTGCGCGCCGCCGACGTCGTCCTCTGCGAGGACACGCGGCACACCCGCGGCCTGCTCGAGCGGCACGGGATCAAGGCGCGGCTCCTCTCGTATCACGAGCACAACGAGGCGGCGCGCACGGCCGAGCTGCTGCCACGGCTGGAAGCGGGGGAGCGGATCGCGCTCGTCTCCGACGCCGGGCTTCCCGGCGTGTCCGATCCGGGGGCGCGACTCGTGCGTGCTGCGCTTGCTGCCGGCGTGCCGGTGACCGTCCTGCCGGGCCCGTCCGCGGTGGAAACGGCGCTCGTCGCCTCCGGGCTCGTGGGCGAGCGCTACCAGTTTCTCGGCTTCCTGCCGCGCGGCGAGAAGGCACTCGCCGCGGTGTGGGAGGAGCTGCACGCGTGGCCGTGGCCTGCGGTCGCGTTCGAGTCGCCGCAGCGGCTGCCGGCAACGCTGCGCTCGCTTGCCGCGGCGGATCCCGGACGGCGCATCGCGGTGTGCCGCGAGCTGACGAAGCGCTTCGAGGAGATTGCGCGCGGCACGGCCGCGGAGCTGGCGGCGCGGTTCGCGGAGCCGCCGAAGGGCGAGATCACGCTCGTCGTCGGGCCGGCGGCGGCGGAAGCCGGGGGCGGGGAGGACGAGGCGCTCGCGGCCGTGGCGGAGCTCGTGGAGGCCGGCGTGCCGCGCAAGCGGGCGGCCGAGATCGTCTCGCGGCTGACCGGGGTCGCGCGCAACAGGCTCTACCGCGGCTCGCTGTAGTCAGATTTGACAACAGCCGCAGCCGGTGCTACCGTCGCCGTTCCGTTTGCAAATCTGACAACGAAGGCGGTGGTTCATGCGGCGGCTCGCTCCGCTCGTCCTCATGCTCGTGGTCTGGGTGCCCGCCGCGGGCGCATGGACGTGGCCCGTTAACGGCCCGGTGCTGCAGGGCTTCTCGTTCGACCCTGCGCACCCGTACGCGGGCGGCCAGCACCGCGGCATCGACGTCGGCGCGGACGCCGCCGGACTTCCCGTCCTCGCGCCCGCTGCGGGCGTCGTCAGCTTCGCGGGCACGGTGCCGACGAGCGGCAAGTCGGTCACGATCGACACGCCGGACGGGCTGGCGGTCACGCTGACGCACCTCGGCTCGATCTCGGTCGCGAAGGGCGCCGCCGTCGCGGAAGGCGCGGTGGTCGGCACGATCGGGCCGAGCGGCACGCCGGAGGTGGCGGGGCCGTACGTCCACCTCGGCATCCGCACCGCCGCTGATCCGGAGGGCTACCTCGACCCGCTCGCGTTCCTGCCGGCTGCGGCCGTGCCGGCCCCGGCGCCTGCTCCCGCGTCCGCGCCCGCCGCTGAGCCGCCGGCGGCCGCGCCGCCCGTGCAGGTCGATCCGCCGGCGGACGCACCTCCGGCGCCCGCTCCTCCGCCTGCGCCCGAGCCGGCGCCTGCGGCGGACGCGCCTTCGGTGAGCCCGGCGCCCGCGCCGGCGGCCGCCCCTTCGGCGGACGTTGACGCGCCTCCGGTCCAGGCGCCGGACGCAGCGGTCGATCCGGGCGCCGCGCCCACAAGCGCGGTCGCCCCGGTCGCCGAGTCGGCGGCCGCGCCTCCGGCGGACGTTGACGCGCCTGCGGTCGAGGCGCCGGACGCAGTGGTCGATCCGGGCGCGGCGCCTGCAAGCGCGGTCGCCCCGGTCGCCGAGTTGGCGGCCGCGCCTTCGGCGGACGTTGACGCGCCTGCGGTCCAGGCGCCGGACGCAGTGGTCGATCCGGGCGCGGCGCCTGCAAGCGCGGTCGCCCCGGTCGCCGAGCCGGCGGCCCCCGCCTCCGCGCCGGTCGATTCAGCACCCGCACCCGTCGCCCCTGCACCGGCGCCTGTCGACGCCGCGCCGGCGCCTGTCGCCGCTGCGGCGGCGCCGGCCCCGGCCCCGGCCCCGGCCCCGGCCCCTGCGCCGGTCGAGGCTGCGCCCACGGCGGCGCCCGTACCGGTCGGCCCTGCACCGGCGCCTGTCGACACCGCTGCGGCACCGCCGGCCGTGCCGGACGATCTGGTCGTGCGTCCGTCTGCCGTGCCGGCGGGCGCAACCGAGGTCGCCGTCGACCCGACACCGTCCGCTCCTCCCGTGGCGCCCGTCGCCGGCGTCGCGAGGGAGCGGGCGGGCGTGCCGCCGCCCGCCGGGACCCGCGTCGCACCGGCGCAGCCCGCGGCTCCACGACCGGCGGCAGTCCCACGCGCGCGGCGGCCGGCCCGGCCCGTCGTTGCGCCCGCACGCCGCCCGGCGCCTGCCGCGACGCCGTCTCGGAGATCGCATCCGCGCGTCACCGCGCTCGTGCTCGCGCTGCTCACGCTGGCCGCGGCCGCGACAGCGGCGGCGGCGATCGGAGCGGCTCGTATGATCTCTAGCCGGCCTCGGAGCTTCGAAGGAGCGCACTCTGACGCAGTCGCCGCAGAAGATCCTCGTCGCGCCCGCGTGGCCGTACGCGAGCGGGCCGCGCCACATCGGCCACGTGGCCGGGTTCGCCGTGCCGGCGGACGTCTTCGCGCGCTACCAGCGGCTGCGGGGGAACGACGTCCTGATGGTGAGCGGGACCGACGAGCACGGGACGCCGGTGATGGTCTCGGCCGACCGGGCAGGCGTCTCGCCGCGTGAGCTCGCCGACCGCAACAACGCGCTCATCCGCGAGGACCTGCGTAACCTCGGCATCTCGTACGACTGCTTCACGCGGACGATCACGCGCAACCACCACTGGGTCACGCAGGATCTCTTCCGCACGCTCTACGACAAGGGCTACCTCGTCGAGCGGGTCGCGCTCGGCGCGTTCTCCCCCTCGACGGGCCGGACGCTGCCCGACCGCTACATCGAGGGGACGTGCCCGATCTGTGGCTATCCCGAGGCGCGCGGAGACCAGTGCGACAACTGCGGCAACCAGCTCGACCCGGTCGACCTGAAGAGCCCGCGCTCGATCATCGACGGCTCGACGCCCGAGTTCCGTGAGACGAAGCATCTGTTCCTCGACCTGCCCGCCTTCGCCGACCAGCTTGAGGAATGGCTCTCGCAGCAGGACACCTGGCGGCCGAACGTGCGCAACTTCTCGCTCGGGCTCGTGCGCGAGCTGAAGCCGCGCGCGATGACGCGCGACATCGACTGGGGCGTTTCCGTCCCCGTCGAGGGCTATCCCGAGGACACGAAGCGGATCTACGTCTGGTTCGACGCGGTGATCGGCTATCTCTCGGCGAGCGTCGAGTGGGCGCACAACCGCGGCACGCCCGACGCGTGGCGCGACTGGTGGCAGAACCCGGACGCGGGCCACTACTACTTCATGGGCAAGGACAACATCGTCTTCCACTCCGTGATCTGGCCGAGCATGCTGCTCGGCTACGGCGAGGGCGGCGAGCTCGGCGCCGGCCGGGGAACCCTGCACCTGCCGACGAACGTCGTCGCGAGCGAGTACCTGACGATGGAGGGCAAGAAGGCGAGCACGAGCCGCAACCTCGCCATCTGGGTCTCCGACTTCCTCAGCCGCTACGACCCGGACCCGCTGCGCTACTACCTCACCGCCGCCGGGCCGGAGACGCAGGACACCGACTTCACGTGGGAGGAGTTCGTGCGCCGCAACAACGACGAGCTGCTCGCCAACTGGGGCAACCTCGTCAACCGCACGCTCGTCAGCGCGCACCGGAACTTCGGCGAGGTGCCGTCGCCGGGCGAGCTGACGGACGTCGACCGGCGCCTGCTCGACGCGGTCGCCGCCGGCTTCGACGAGGTCGGCGCCCAGATCGAGCAGGTGCGCTTTCGCGCGGCGATCGCGGAGGCGATGCGGATCAGCTCGCTCACCAACCAGTACGTCGCCGACCAGGCGCCGTGGGCGCTCGTGAAGACCGACCGCGACCGGGCGGCGACCGTCCTCTACGTCGCGCTGCGCTCCGTCGACTCGCTCAAGACACTGTTCGCACCGTTCCTGCCCTTCACCGCGCAGGTCGTGCACGAGCTGCTCGGCTACAACGGCGACCTCGCCGGCCCGCTCGAGTTCCATACCGAGACCGAGGACGACGGCTCCACGCACGAGGTGCTGACCGGCGACTACGGGAGCGCGGTCGGCCGCTGGGCGCCGAGCGAGCTGCCGCCCGGCCAGACGCTCCGCGAGCCGCGGCCGCTCTTCCGCAAGCTGCCGCCCGAGACCGCCGCCGAGGAGCTCGCCCGGCTCGGAGTGAGCGGAGACGCCGGATGAACCGGCGCCTCCTCTTGTGGCCGGCATCGCAAGCGACTCCTTAGTGATCGACACGCACGCGCATCTCGACGCGCTCGACACAGACGCCGCTCTCGCGCGTGCGCGCGACAGCGGCGTTACGCGCGTCGTCACCATCGGCACGGATCTCCCAGGATGCCGGCTGGCGCTAGAGATTGCGGATGCGTATGAAGGCGTGTTCGCGGTCCTCGGCATTCACCCGCACGAGGCAGGGACCGCAACGGACGAGGATGTCGCAAGGGTTCGTGAGCTGCTCGCGCACCCGAAGGCGGTCGCGGTCGGTGAGACGGGGCTCGACTGGTTCCGGGACTACGCGCCGCGCGACGCGCAGACGCGTCTCTTCGAGCGGCTGCTCGCCGTCGCGGCGGAAGTCGGCAAGCCGGCGGTGATCCACACGCGCGCGGCCGACGCGGACACGCTCGCCGTGCTCGCCGGCTTCTCCGGCCGCGTCGTCCTCCACTGCTTCTCCTCGCCGCACCTGCTCGAGCCCGCGCTCGAGCGCGGCTGGTACGTCTCCTTTGCGGGCAACGTGACGTACCCGAAGGCGGTCGATCTCCGCCTCGCCGCGACGCAGGTGCCGGCCGGCCGGCTCCTCGCGGAGACGGACTCGCCGTATCTCGCGCCGCAGCCGGTGCGCGGCCGGCGCAACGAGCCGGCGTACGTGATGCACACGCTCGCCGCGCTCGCGCAGGCGCGCGGCGAGGATGCGCGCGAGCTCGAGCTGCAGATCGAGCGCAACGCCGCCGAGTGCTTCGGGCTGCCGTCGTGAACGTTCCCGCGAAGAAGGAGCTCGGCCAGCACTTCCTCGTCGACGAGAACATCCTCGGCGTGATTGGACGGCTGGCCGAGCTCGGCGCAGCCGACGTCGTGCTCGAGATCGGGCCCGGGCTCGGGGTGCTCACGCGCTATCTCGCGCAACGCGTCTCACGCGTGCACGCGGTCGAGCTCGACAGCTCGCTCGAGCCGCACCTGCGCGACGCGGGGGCGAACGTGACGCTGCACCTCGGAGACGCGCTGCGGCTCGACCTCGCTGCGCTGGCGCCCCGTGCGACGAAGCTCGTGGCGAACCTGCCGTACAACATCGCGACGCCGCTGCTCGTGGAGAGCCTCGACGGCCTGCCCGGCATCGGTCTCTGGTGCGTGATGGTGCAGCGCGAGGTTGCCGACCGGCTGTTCGCGCAGCCGGGGACGAAGGCGTACGGTGCCGTTTCGGTGCTCGTGCAGCTCGCCTGCGAGCGCACCGGCTTCCATCCCGTCTCGCGCACCGTCTTCCGGCCGCGCCCGAACGTCGACTCGGCGCTCGTCGCCTTCCGCCGCGTTGCGCTGCCGCCGGACTTCGCGGAGGTGAAGCGCGTCGTCGGCGCCGCGTTCGCGCACCGGCGCAAGACGCTGCCGAACTCGCTCGAGCTCGCGGGCCTCGCCTCACGCGACCGCGGCGTCGCGGCGCTCGCGGCGATCGGCCGCGACGCCTCCGTTCGCGCCGAGGCGCTCGCGCCGTCGGAGTTCGTCGCGCTCACGCAGGCGCTCGCATGAGAGCGCCTGCGCCCGCGAAGGTCAACCTCGCGCTCGTCGTCGGACCTGCGCGCGAGGACGGCAAGCACGAACTGCTCACCGTCTACCAGCGGCTCGCGATCGGCGACCGGATCGACCTCGTGGAGGCCGATGCACTTCGCGTCGACGGCTTCGCGGGCGACACGCTCGTGCGCGGCGCGCTCGAGGCTCTCGCGGCGCGCGCCGGCGTCGAGCCGCGCTGGCGCGTCCGGATCGACAAGCGTCTGCCCGTCGCCGCCGGGATCGGGGGCGGCAGCTCCGACGCCGCGACCGCGCTTCGCCTCGCGAACGCGACACTCGCCGATCCGCTGCCTCCCGGGCAGCTGCACGACGTCGCAGCGGCGCTCGGCGCCGACGTCCCGTTCTTCCTCGCCGACGGGCCGCAGCTCGGCTCGGGCGACGGCTCGACGCTCGCGCCGCTCGACCTGCCGCAGGACTTCTGGGTGCTGCTCGTGCTCCGGCGCGGCGCGCAGAAGCAGTCGACGCGCGACGTCTACGCCGCGTTCGACGCGCGTACAGGCGCGGCCGGCTGGGAGGAGCGCAGCGCGGCGCTCCTCGAAGGGCTGCAGCGGGTGCGCCGCCCGCGCGACCTCGCCGCGCTGCCGCCGAACGACCTTGTCTCCTCGCCGCTCGCGGACGAGCTCGTCCGCCTCGGCGCGTTTCGCGCCGACGTGACCGGCGCCGGCCCCGCGGTCTACGGGCTCTTCCACCACAAGCGGGCGGCGGAGGCCGCGGAGCGCGCGCTGAAGCGCGCCGGGCAGAGCTGGCTCACGGCTCCAGCGTGGTACGGTTGATTCGTGCTCAGCGACTCGCCGCATGCCCTGGAGCGCGGCCCCGGACGCTGGCTGCAGACGCGCCGGATCCGGCTCGCGGCCTGGATCGCCGCGGCCGAGGGCGTCGTCGTGCTCGTCACGCACGACATCACGAGGTGGACCGTGATCGCGCTCGCGGCGGTCGGCGTGATCGCGTGGCTCGCGGGCCGGGAGAGCGGGTCGCGCACGGTGCGCCAGGTGCTCTGGATCTTCGCCGCGTCGCAGCTCCTCGCCGTGATCCTCGTGATTCTCGCCTGGATCGTGACGTGGGCGATCATCCTCGCGGTCGTCGTGCTCGCGATTGCCGGCCTCGCCTACCTCTTCGTCGACCGCCGTTAGTGCCCCTTCAGCAAATGTCCTCCGGCTTCTGGAACGCGATCACGCGGCGCGCTGCCGCGTCCTCGGTCGCGCCCGTAGCCACAGCTACGAGCGCTCCCTGCGTCCTTGCATCGCTTGGTGCTCGCGCCCCAGAAGCTCGGCAACATTCACTGAAGGGGCACTAGACTGAGCAGGCCCTCGATGGGGCGTGGCCAAGTGGTAAGGCAACGGGTTTTGGTCCCGTGATCCCAGGTTCGAATCCTGGCGCCCCAGCCATTCTCATCCCTTGGAGGCCGAGTCAAAATGACGCCTGTGTCGTCCGGCCGCGCTGGGCGGCGCGATTCGGCGTCCTCGGTCGCGCCCGTAGCTAAAGCTACGAGCGCTCCCTGCGTCCTTGCCTCGCACTCGCCCATCACGACCAGCCGACGAGGATCATTCTGACTCGACCTCCTGACATGGCGAACGATCTCGCAGCAGTCGTGATGGCCGGCGGTCTCGGCACGCGCATGAAGAGCGCGACGCCGAAGCACCTGCACGCCCTCCTCGGCCGGCGGATGGCCGACTGGGTCGTGCACGCCGCGCGCGAGGCCGGCGTCGAGCGCATCGTCGTCGTCGCCTCGCCCGACAGCGCAGATTCCTTCGACGGCGTCGAGGTGGCCGTGCAGCGGGAGCCGCTCGGAACCGGCGACGCGGTGCGCTCCGCGCGCGAGGCGCTCGCCGGCGCGACCGGCGACGTGCTCGTGCTCAACGGCGACGTGCCGGCTCTGACCGCGTCGCTCGTCCGCGCGCTCGTCGACACGCACCGGCGCGAAGGCGCCGCCGGCACGGTGCTCTCGTTCGAGCCGCGGGACGTGCGCCGGTACGGGAGGATCGTGCGCGACGGCAGCGGCCGGCTCGCCCGCATCGTCGAGGCCGGCGACGCCGCGCCGGAGGAGCTCGCGCTCGGCGAGGTGAACTCCGGCATCTACGTCTTCCGCGCTGAGAAGCTCTGGCCCGTGCTGGAGCGGCTCGAGCCGCACAACGCGCAGGGGGAGCTCTACGTCACCGACACGCTCGGGCTGCTCGTCGGCGACGGCGACCCGGTTGCCGTGCATGTTGCGCCGGACCCGTTCGAGGTCGAGGGGATCAACACGCGCATCGAGCTCGCCGCCGTCGCAGCCGTGCTGCGTGACCGCATCAACGAGGCGCACATGCTCGCCGGTGTGACGATCGTCGACCCCGCCACGACCTGGATCGACGCGGGCATCGAGATCGAGCCGGACGTCACGATCCACCCGTTCAGCGTCCTCCGCGGCCCGATCAGAATCGCATCCGGCGCCGAAATCGGCCCCTTCGCCTACCTGCGACCGGGCACCGAGCTCGGGGAGGGGGTCAAGATCGGCACCTTCGTCGAGGTCAAGAACACGCGGGTCGGGGCGCGGACGAAGATCCCACACCTCTCCTACATCGGCGACGCCGAGGTCGGCGAGGACACGAATATCGCCGCCGGGAACATCACGGCCAACTTCAAGCACGAGGCCGGGAAACCCAAGGCAAAGACCCGGATCGGCCGCAACGTCAGAACCGGTGTCGACAATACGTTCAATGCTCCTGTCGACATTGGCGACGATGCTTGGATTGCGCCGGGTGCCGTCATCACCGATGATGTCCCCCCGGGGTCGTTTGCCGGCTTCGCCCCTCGCCAGACGACGAAGGAAGGTTGGGTCTACGACAAGCATGGAAAGCCTGACCGCTGAGCTCGTCCTGCCGGGGCTCGAAAGAGCCGTCGTGACGGAGCCGACCCAGGTGCACTGGATCGAGCGGGCGCCGCAGAAGCGCCTGATGGTCGTGTCCGGCCGCTCGCACCCGGAGCTGGCGGAGAAGATCGTCGGCAAGCTCGGCTGCGAGCTCGGGCAGATCGAGCTGGAGACGTTCGCGGACGGCGAGACCTACGTTCGCTTCAGCGAGTCGGTCCGCGGCGCCGACATGTTCATCGTCCAGACCGCCGCCAAGCCTGTCGACCAGAACCTCGTCGAGCTGCTGATCATCGCGAACGCGGCGAAGCTCGCCTCGGCGAAGCGGATCACCGCTGTGATCCCGTGGTTCTTCTACGCGCGTCAGGACAAGAAGTCGCGGCCGCGCGAGCCGATCACCGCGAAGCTCGTCGCCGACATGCTGCAGGTGGCAGGCGTCGATCGCATGCTGACGATGGACCTGCACGCGGGACAGGTTCAGGGCTTCTTCAACATCCCCGTCGACCACATGACGTCGGTGCCGATGTTCGCGCAGCACATCCGCGACCTGCTCGGCCCGGACGAGGAGCGCGTCGCGGTCGCGCCGGACACGGGCCGCGCGAAGCTCGCCGGCAAGTTCGCCGAGATGATCGGCGGCGACCTTGTCGTGCTGAACAAGGACCGGCCGGCGCACAACGAGGCGCGGGTCACGGCGGTGATCGGCGAGGTCGACGGTAAGGTCGCCGTGATGACCGACGACATCATCGACACGGGCGGGACGCTCTGCGCCGGCGCCGCGGCGCTGAAGGAGGCGGGCGCGAAGCGCGTCATCGCTTGCGGCACGCATGCGCTCTTCAACGGGCCGGCGCTCGAGCGGATCCAGAACAGCGTGCTCGACCGCGTGATCGTCACCGACACGGTGCCGGTCGATCCGCTGACGAAGCCGGACAACGTCGACATCCTGTCGATCTCCGGCATCCTCGCCGAGACGATCCAGAACGTCTTTGCGGACGACTCGGTGTCGGCGATCTTCGCGGGCGAGAACCAGCTCTTCTGATGAGAACGGCTCAACCAGGCGGTTGGGCCGTTCTTTCTACCGCGACTTTCTACTGATCGCGATCCGGCGCTCATCGTTCTTCTTCACCGGCAGGCTGGAGCCTGGCGAACTCGCGAACTTCAACATTCAAAACCTGCAGCTCCGCGACCAGAAGGCGATCCTTGAAGTGTTGGGCCACCTAACCACCGACCGATACCCAGAAAAACGCGCAGGCTCCCGCGGCGGCGGCGGCGGCGCTGCAGCCACTGGCCGCGGCCGCCACGTCCCGCCCCTCGAGCTTGAGCCCTTCTCGGAGGACTGGCTCGTCTGGTACGACGACCGCCGTCTCTGCTCCTACATCGACATGCTCAACTGCAACGGCGCCTTCCACGGCATCATGCCGCCCCTCGAGCGGCGCGCGCGCGAGCGCGCGGCCCCTGGGCCGAGCAGCATTCGTCTCCTCTCGTAGGAGCACGATGGGTGTTCCCGGAGCCTGTGGGCGCTCCATCGGCGAAAGCGCTGAAGGCCAGTCAGTGGCCATCCGGATGCAGGTGCGCACGCGGCGGGCGAACATCGGGCGATGCGGAACGGCTCCGTGACCGTTGGCCTGATCGTCGGTAACCGCGGCTTCTTTCCGGGTGAGCTCTGCGACCGGGGCCGGGCCGAGATGCTCGAGGTGCTCGGGGCGCATGGGCTCGAGGTCGTCGCGCTGGGGCCGGAGGACACGAAGTTCGGCTCCGTGGAGTCGCTGGACGACGCGGCACGATGCGCGGCCCTCTTCCACGAGCACGCCGGCGAGATCGACGGCATCGTCGTCACCCTTCCGAACTTCGGCGACGAGCGCGCCGTCGCCAACGCGATCCGCGGCTCGCGGCTCGACGTCCCTGTGCTTGTGCACGCCTTCCCCGACGAGGCGGGCAAGCTCCAGGTAACGCACCGCCGCGACAGCTTCTGCGGGAAGCTCTCCGTCTGCAACAACCTGACCCAGTACGGAATCCCGTTCTCGCTGACGGCGCTGCACACGTGCGGGCCCCGCTCGCCGGAGTTCGCGGCCGACCTCGACCGCTTTGCCCGCGTCAGCCGGGTCGTCCGGGCCGTGCGGCGGATGCGCGTCGGAGCGATCGGTGCCCGCCCGGCGAATTTCACCACTGTGCGCTACAGCGAGAAGCTGCTCGAGCAGGCGGGGATCTCGGTCGTCACGCTCGACCTCTCCGAGGTGCTGGGACGGATCGAGCGCCTGCCGGACGGCGCTCCGGCGGTGCGGGGCAAGCGCGAGGCGATCGCCGCCTACACGACGACTGCCGGCGTTCCCGAGGCGGCGCTGCTGAAGATGGCGAAGCTCGGCGCCGTTGTCGACGACTGGATGGATGAGGAGCGGCTCGATGGGTCGGCGATCCAGTGCTGGACGGCCCTGCAGGAGTTCTTCGGCGTCGTCCCGTGCACCGTCATGAGCATGATGAGCGAGGGGTTGCGCCCGAGCGCCTGCGAGGTCGACGTCACCGGGGTCGTCTCGATGCTGATCCTCCAGGCGGCCTCCGGGACGCCGAGCGCGATCCTCGACTGGAACAACAACGTCGGCGACGAGCCGGACAAGGCCGTCGTCTTCCACTGCAGCAACCTGCCGAGGCACTTCCTCGAGACGATCACCATGAACTTCCAGGAGATCCTCGCGGGGACGGTCGGCAAGGAGCGCACGTACGGCACCCTCTACGGCCGCATCAAGGCCGAGCCGGCGACGTACCTGCGCGTGAGCACCGACGACGCGTCGGGCCGGATCAAGGCGTACGCCGGCGAAGGGCGGTTCACCGACGACCGGGTCGACACCTTCGGCGGCTACGGGGTCGTCGCGGTGCCGCACCTGCAGGAGCTCCTCCAGTTCATCTGCCGCAACGGCTTCGAGCATCATGTCGTCATGAGCCTGTCCCAGACCGCGGCTGCCGTGTGCGAGGCGCTCGAGACCTACCTGGGCTGGGACGTCCACCTTCACGAGTAGGAGACCGATGCTGACGCAGGCCGAGCAGGACGCAGCCAGGAAGCGGGCGGCCGCGGTGCTGGCCGAGGCCGGGATCGCGCTGACGGCGCCCGAGCTCGACGCGATCGAGGTCGCCGACTTCGGCCTCTCCCGTCTCGACGAGACGGGGCTCGAGGTCGTCGTGTACGTGAACACCGAGCGGGTCTGCGCGAAGGAGCTCGTGCTCTTCCCGCGGCAGCTGTGCCCGGAGCACCGGCATCCGCCCTTCGGGGGGACGCCCGGCAAGGAGGAGACGTTCCGCTGCCGCACAGGGGTCGTCTACCTCTACACGGAGGGAGAGCCGTCGCCGCAGCCGGCCGCGCGCCTGCCGCAGGACGGCGTCTTCACCGTCTGGCACGAGATCGTGCTCCGGCTCGGCGATCAGCACACGATCGCCCCCGACACGCTCCACTGGTTCCAGGCGGGCGACGAGGGCGCGGTCGTCTCCCGGCCTGCTACGTCCCCGGGATCCCGGGCAGCTGCAGCTGCCCGACGCGCAGGGCGGCGCCCTGCCAACGAGCGTGTCGGCGGCGCAGCCCGGCAAGGGGACCGCCGCGAAGGTGGTGCTCCAGCCGAGGGCCTCCGCCGCGGCGGACGCCCGCTTCTCGCCCGACGTGCCGGGTACGGGGGAGCCGCAGACGTCGCAGTGGGAGCCGACGGCCCACCAGCTGCGGGTCACCGCCGGCGGCAGCAGCCTCAGCGTGCCCGTGAGCCCGCCGACCCCGGTCTGCGAGCATGGCGCCCTCAGCATGTCGTTGCTCGCCGCGGCCTAGCGACGAGCGCCCGAGGAGGCCGGCGATGACCTACGTCGCCGCTGCCGGCCGCTACGACCGGATGCCGTACAACCGCTGCGGCGCGAGCGGGCTGAAGCTTCCCGCCGTCTCGCTCGGGCTCTGGCACAACTTCGGGCACGACCGGCCGCCCGAGACGAGCCGCGCGATCGTGCGGCGCGCTTTCGACCTCGGGATCACGCACTTCGACCTCGCGAACAACTACGGGCCCCCGTACGGCTCGGCGGAGGAGAACTTCGGACGGCTGCTCCGTCAGGATCTGCACCCGTACCGCGACGAGCTCGTGATCTCGTCGAAGGCCGGCTACGACATGTGGCCCGGCCCGTACGGGGAGTGGGGGTCACGGAAGTACCTGCTCGCGAGCCTCGATCAGAGCCTGCAGCGGCTCGGGCTCGACTACGTCGACATCTTCTACTCGCATCGCTTCGATCCGGAGACGCCGCTCGAGGAGACGATGGGCGCGCTCGACGCCGCCGTGCGGCAGGGCAAGGCGCTCTACGCGGGCATCTCCTCGTACTCGCCGGCGAAGACGCGCGAGGCGGCGGCGATCCTCGACGCGCTCGGCACGCCGCTGCTCATCCACCAGCCGTCGTATTCGATGTTCAACCGCTGGGTCGAGGACGGTCTGCTGGACGTCCTCGGCGAGCTCGGAGTCGGCTGCATCGCCTTCTCGCCGCTCGCGCAGGGAATGCTGTCCGACCGGTATCTCGACGGCATCCCGAGCGACTCGCGCGCGGCGCGCAACACCTCGCTGGCGCCCGAGCTGATCACCGAGGAGGCGCTCGCCCGCATCCGGGCGCTGAACGAGATCGCGCGCACGCGCGGGCAGACGCTCGCGCAGCTGGCGCTCGCGTGGACGCTGCGCGATCCGCGCGTGACGTCGACGCTCGTCGGCGCGAGCAGCGTCGCGCAGCTCGAGGCCAACGTCGGGGCGCTCGAGCGCCTCGCGTTCACGCCTGAGGAGCTCGCCGAGATCGACCGGTACGCCGTCGACGGCGGCCTCAATCTCTGGGCCGCGTCGAGCCGCGTCTGAGCGGGAAGACGCTCTGGTACGGTGGGCTGATGGATCCTGAACGCGCACGCGAGCTCCTCGCCGCGGAGCGCACCCGCCTCGAACGGGCGCTGTCCCGTTTCGAGCACGTCGACGACGGGGAGGAGGCGGGCGAGCACGACCCCGCGAACCTCACCTCCGACCTTTACGAGGACGAGCTCCAGGAAGGCCACGCTGAGGACCTGCGCGAAGAGCTCGCCGCCGTCGAGCGTGCCGAAGCGCGCCTCGCCGCGGGGACGTACGGTCTCTCGATCGTCAGCGGCCTGCCCATCCCGGACGAGCGGCTCGAGGCCGTGCCGACCGCCGAGCGGACGGTCGAGGAAGAGCGCGCGCTCGGCTGATCCGGCCTCAGCCGGTGAGGGCCGGCACGCCCCGCACGATGCAGAAGCCCTCGCTCGCGGACGTTTGGTTCGACGACCAGGTGGCCGGGTTCGAGTCCTGACAGGTGTAGGCGCCGTCGATCACCGACGGCGGCGACTGCGGAACGTCGACGAACCAGTTGACGTTCCGGCGGCGCCTTGGCGCGACGAGATCCAGCTCAATCGAACCCACGGGGGCGCGAACCCACAACGATTTTCAAGTCGGCGTGGTCTCGGCGCAGTTGGCTGCGGAAGCGGGGTTTCGGCTCCGCTTCTGCCCGCTCAAGTGCGATGAGGTGCGCTCAAGTCGGTACCAAGTTCGGTACCAAGAAGCGCGCCGTTGTGGTTCTGGCGCAGGCGGCGGTAGTGTCGCCACGTGCAGCTTCACCCCCTTACTGTCCCTTGCGGCGAGCCCGGGACGGATACCGCCCGGCGCTTCTCGACCAGCGCGCCGCAACCCACCAAGCCGGCACCCGAGCGCGTGCGAGCCCTCTCTAAATGACATACCGTAAAGGCATCAAGGACAAGAGAGGTGGCGTCGTGAGCATCATCCTCATCTTCGGAGTGATCTGTGTAGGTCTCGGCTGGTTCATCGGCTCCAGCAAGGGCCGAGGGATGCTCGCTTTGAGGCCACGACGCTGGAGTGTCGGCGTGCTTGGGGCGGCCGCAGCGTTACTTGCAGTGTGTGCACCGTTGGCCGGGTCGGCTACGGGACAGAACGCAACGGCGCGAGCTTCGGTGTCGGCAACCAGTTGCTCGCAGTGGAACGTTGCCGGCACATGGCGGGTCCTGCAGCGCGCTTCTGCCACTACGCCCGTGTTTCACATCACGTTTCGCTTTGCTCAGTCGGGAAAGACCGTCACCGGCCAAGGAATCCTCACCGCAGCGGAAGCGCGCGCTTCGGGTTACTCCGGGACGACGGGAACACTCACCGGAACCTTGTCCGGTAGCCGCCTCAACGTGGTCGTCACGTGGCCACGGTTGACCAACGGCACCGTGGTGAAGGGCAGGTACGTGGGCAGGGTCGCAGCCAACGCAATTACGGCCGGCCAGGCGTGGCCGCTCGCTCAGCCATCGGTCAAGGTAACCTGGACGGCGAGCGGTCGGGCGCGCTGCGTCCGTCACTAAAGCGCGCCGTCCCCTCTGTCTCTCGATCTGTGACGGTCGAGTAGGCGAGCTCGACATCGAGGCCGGCGCTCGTGTCGAGCGTCACGCGGAGCGTGTTGCGGTTGAAGTACGCCGACGCGTCCGGGCGCCAGGTGATGGAGACGCTCGGACCGGCCAAGACGAAGCAGCAGCCCGGCGGCGTGACGCGGCGTGTCGCCGAGCGCGAGCTCCGTGATCGACTCTCTAAGGTCGACCGCGGCTGGCGCCGGCCGAAGCCGCTGACGTTCGCCGACTACTCGCGCTGCTGGCTCGACGAGGGCGAGCGCAAGCTCCGGTGGAAGATCAACACGGTGAAGGCGTACGAGACCGTCGTCGCCCGCCTGGTCGAGCACTTCGGGCCGATGCAGCTCGGAACGATCCGGCCCCGTCACGTGGCGGACTACGTCAACGAGCGGGTGAAGTCGTTCGAGCCGGCGACGGTCAATCGCGACGTCTCGATCCTGCATTTCATCCTCAAGACGGCGAAGCGGCAGGAGCTTGTCGAGTCGAACGCCGCCGAGGGTGCAGAGCGGCCGAAGGTCCGGCAGCGCAAGTGGCGGATCCTGAAGCCGGTCGAGGTCGGGCTCGTTGCCCGAGCGTTCGAGGACGCGCAGGCGAAAGCCGTGTTCCTCACGCTCGTGCTGACGGGGCTTCGTCGTTCGGAGCTGCTGTCGCTCCGCTGGCGCGATGTCGACCTGGTCGAGAATGTGCTCCACGTCGTCGACTCGAAGTCCGAGGACGGTGTCCGCTCGATCGCGATCCCACCGATGCTCGCCGAGGAGCTCTGGCAACAGCGGCGCAGGTCGTTATTCAACGGTGACGGCGAGCTCGTGTTTTCCCATCCGGAGCGAGGGACGACCTATAGCGCCGATACGTTCAGGGACGCGCTCGATGCCGCCCTCGCGGCCGCGAAGGTCGACGCGCACGTGCGGCCGTTCCACGATCTGCGTCACACGGCGATCACGAACGATGCCGCGTCGGGTGCGAGCCCGATCGCGGTGATGACGAAGGCCGGCCACGCTGACATGCGAACGACAAAGCGCTACCTGCACCTCGCCGGCGTCGTTTTCCGTGAGGAGGCCGAGCGGCTCGAGCAGCGGCTGCTCGGCGGAACTTCTACCGGATCTTCTACCGACCTAAGCGCGCTTGAGCGCATCGAGCGGGACCCGGTTGCACGTAACCGTGCGGGTTCCGCGGCTGTCGCGTAGGCGTCACACGATCCAGCTCTTCTAAGCGGCCGAGGCGCCGCGCAGGCGCTCGCGCGCGTACGCGATGATCGCCGAGACGGCGATCGAGACGATGCCGCCCGTCAGTCCGATCGCGATCTCGAAGTCGGCGACGTTCCAGACGTCGCGCGACATCGAGTACATGTGGATGAAGTCCGGCACACCGCGCGACCAGATGAACCGCGAGAGGCCGTTGCCGATCACCCCGCCGACGAGCAGGCCGGCGCCCAGCCACGCGCCCCAGAGCCTGCCGATCCCGCGCCGCTGCGCGACGGCTGAGGCGAAGCCGGTGAAAGCCAGCGCGACGATCGACATGACGATGCGGCGCGGGAAGTCGCCCGCGTGGGTGTTGTTGTACGCGACGAGGCCGAGGCCGCCCTGGCTGACCGCGTAGGTCTTGCTCACGAGGTCGACGCTGAGCGCAAGCAGGAGCACGGCCCCGCCTGTTGCGGCAGCGCGATCGAGGCCGAGCCGATGAGCGTACCGCGAGAGCATCTCTCCAGGAGATCGGCTCTCGCCTCGCCGCCCTTGAGCGTTGCGCTCTCGGCAGCCTGCGGCATACTGGGTGTGTGAGGTGCGCCGGGGTCGCCGTTTTCGCGGCCGTCGCAGCTGCCGTTGCGGCGTCCGCGTCTGCTGCGCCGCCTCCGCCGCTGCTCGGGATCAAGGGAGACCCGGGGCGGTTCCAGACGCTGACCGGGCAGGACTCTCAGGTCCGTCACGTGATCGTCGGCTGGGGCCAGGGCGCGACCTGGGGTGCGCACTTCGTTGACCTCTTCCAGCAACTCGGCGGGATCCCGATGATCGGACTCGCGACCGGTGACCGCGGCGGCCACGAGGCGATCACGCCGCAGCAGATCGCGCAGGGCAAAGGCGATGCGTACCTTGTCGCGCTCAACAACGCGATCAACCAGTTCGGCCAGGAGATCATCATCCGCCCGTTCGGCGAGATGAACGGTTACTGGAACACATACTGCGCGTACACGAAGTCCGGCGCGGTCAAGCCCGGCCACCAGACGAGCTGGTTCCGGAAGGCGTTCGCGCGCGTGTACCTGATCGTGCACGGCGGAGCGGTCTCGGGCATCGACGCGAAGCTGAAGTCGCTCGGCCTGCCCCCGCTCGCAGGCGGCGCCCTTCCCGCGAACCCCGCGCCGGCGACGCGCGTCGTCTGGAATCCGCAGGGCTTCGGAGATCCCGACATTCCCGGTAACTCGGCGCAGGCGTACTACCCGGGCGACCAGTACGTCGACCTCGTCGGCGACGACCTCTACGACATCAAGGGCAAGGCGGAGTGGGGCGCGGCCGAGGCGCTCTACAAGGCGCACAAGAGCAGGCCGTTCTCGTTCCCGGAGTGGGGCCTGTGGGGGATCGACGACCCGGTGTTCGTCAAGAAGATGGGCGCCTTCGTGCGCTCGCACAGGCGCACGGTGATGCTCGCCTACTTCGAGAGCGTCGCCGGCTCGATCTTCGATCTCCAGACGAAGCCGAAGAGCCGCGCCGCGTACCGGAGCTACATCACGACATTGGGTTGAAGTGCTGCGCACTTCAACGCGTGGGAATGTTGTGATGGCCGCAACCAGGTTGCTGTAGAGCGACGTCCCTCGACGGGCGTCCTCAACCTGGTTGCAGCCGTCGGCTCAGTTCGCAGCCGAGGCGAGGCGGTGTTCGACGAGGCGCTCCGCGGCGGCCGACGGCGTGATCGCCCCGGCGTCCGCATCGCGGTAGAGCTCGCGCAGCGTGGCGCCGATTCCGGCGAGATTGCGCTCGAGCTCGTCCTCGCCCCAGCCGAACTCCTCGAGCCCGAGCAGCTGGATGACACCGCCGGCGTTGATCACGTAGTCGGGCGCGTAGAGGATCCCCGCGTCGTGGAGCCGCTCCGCGTCGGTGGGCTCGGCGAGCTGGTTGTTCGCGGAGCCGGCGACGATCCGGCAGCGGAGGCGGGGGATCGACCCGGCGGCGAGGACTCCGCCGACGGCGCAGGGCGAGAAGACGTCGCATTCGGTGGCGAGCGCATCGGCGGCGGGCACCACCGGTCCGGCGACTTCGGCGGCGACGGCTGCGGCGAGCTCCGTGTCGACGTCCGCGACGAGCACGTCGGCGCCGTCCTGCGCGAGCGCGCGGGCAAGATCACGGCCGACGGCACCGACGCCCTGCACGAGCACGCTGCGCCCGGCGAGCTCGGGTGAGCCGAAGACGTGCTCGACGCTCGCGCGGATCCCGTGCAGCACGCCGCGGGCGGTGCCGCGGCCGCTGTCGCCGCCGCCGTTCGTCGTTCCGTACACCCACGGGCACCGCTCCGCGACGACGTCGAGATCGGCAGGCGAGACGTTCATGTCGCCCGCCGTGCGGAACGTGCCGCCGAGCGACGTCACGAGCTCGGCGTAGCGGAGCAGCAGCGCCCGCCGCGCCTCGCCCTTCGGCAGCGCGGGCACCGCGAGCACGGCCTTGCCGCCGCCGCGCGCCACCCCGGCGGCGGCCAT
>JBEKEH010000043.1:0-23674 GCA_050013935.1 Gaiellaceae bacterium
CCGCCTCGACGAGCGAGTCAACCTCTTCGGCCACGACGATCGTGACATCTCCGTCGTCCACGGCCTCGCCGAACGTTCGTAGCCAGCCGAGAAACTGCTTGATCGCGTCGGGCAGCTTCGACACAACGTCGTCTCGACTCGCTCCACGCACGAAGCAGCCAGGCAGCTCGTGCACCCAGGCGAGATAGCTGCCGTCGCTTCCGTGTTCCAGGGTCACCGAATACGTCATCTCAGCCCCCTTTCACCGAAGGGGTACTAGAGCGTCTTGACGTCCTGGATCAGCTTCGTGATCGACGCCTTGGCGTCCCCGAAGAGCATCACGGTCTTCGGGTTGTAGAAGAGCGGGTTCTCGATCCCGGCGAAGCCGGGGTTCATCGACCGCTTCAGCACGACGACCACCTGCGCCTCGTCGACGTTGAGGATCGGCATGCCGTAGATCGGGCTGCTCTGGTTGGTGCGCGCGTCCGGGTTGACCACGTCGTTCGCGCCGACGACGACGGCGACGTCGGTGCGCGGGAACTCCCCGTTGGCGTCGTCCATCTCCTTCAGCTGCGGGTAGGGGACGTTCGCCTCGGCGAGCAGCACGTTCATGTGGCCCGGCATGCGGCCGGCGACCGGGTGGATCGCGTAGGAGACCTCGACGCCCTTCGCCTCGAGCAGGTCGGCGAGCTGCTTGAGGTCGTGCTGCGCCTGCGCCACCGCGAGCCCGTAGCCGGGGACGAAGACGACCTTGTGCGCGTACGCGAGCATCACGGCGACGTCCTCGGCGCTCGCGCTCCGCACCGAGCGGCCCGCCTCGCCCGACGCCACCGCGGCGGCCTGGGCCGTCACCTGGCCGAAGGCGCCGAAGAGGACGTTCGTGATGGAGCGGTTCATCGCCCGGCTCATCATCAGCGTCAGCAAGGTGCCCGACGCGCCGACGAGCATGCCGGCGACGATCAGGACGTTGTTCTCGAGCTCGAAGCCGCCCGCTGCGACCGCGAGGCCGGTGAAGGCGTTCAGCAGGGAGATCACGACCGGCATGTCGGCGCCGCCGATCGGCAGGACGAAGAACACGCCGAAGAGCGCGGCTCCGGCGACGACCGCCCACAGCAGCCACTGGTCCTGGACGCCGGCGACGAGCGTGACGCCGAGCCCGACGCACGCGCCGAGCAGGACGAGGTTGACGATCTTCTGGCCCGGATACGTGATCGGCCGGCCCTTGATCAGCTCCTGCAGCTTTGCGAACGCGACCATCGAGCCGGCGAACGAGATGGAGCCGATGAGCGCGGAGAGGACGATCGCCGCACTGATGTCGACCTTCGGCGCGCCGGGCTCAGGGAGGATCCGGTGCAGCTCGGCGAGCGCGATCAGCGCTGCCGCGCCGCCGCCGACGCCGTTGAACAGCGCCACCATCTGCGGCATCGCCGTCATCTTCACCCTGCGCGCCGCGACCGCACCGAAGCCGCCGCCGATCAGCATCCCGATCGCGATCGCCCACCAGCTCGTCGTGCCGATGTCGATCCACGTGACGACGACAGCGACGATCATGCCGGCCGCGCCGATCTGGTTGCCGCGGCGCGCGTGCGCCGGGCTCGAGAGGAACTTCAGCGCCAGGATGAAGCTGACGATCGTGATCAGGTAGAGGAGGTTCGTGACGTTGTACGACACGAGCTAGGTTCCTTTGCTGTCCTGCGAGGCGTCGGCCGGCTTCGCCGGCTCGCGCTTCTTGAACATCTCCAGCATCCGGTCGGTGACGACGAAACCGCCGACGACGTTGGCCGAGCCGAGGACCACGGCGAGGAAGCCGATGATCCAGGTGAACGGCCCCTTGTGGCCGAGACCGAGCACGAGCATCGCGCCGACGACCACGATGCCGTGGATCGCGTTCGTGCCGGACATCAGCGGCGTGTGCAGCAGCGTCGGCACCTTCGAGATCACCTCGAAGCCGAGGAAGATCGCGATCACGAGGATCGTCACCTCGAAGACGAGCAGCGTGCCGTGGCTCATGCCGGTGCAGCCTCCTTCTTCCTGGTCACGCAGGTGCCCGCCGTGATCTCGTCGTCCCAGTCGAGCTTCAGCTCGCCCCCCGGGGCGAGATGGAGCAGCAACGCCTGCACGTTGCGGGAATAGAGCATCGACGCGTGGTACGGCATCGTGCTCGGCAGGTTCGTCAGCCCGATCAGGGTGACGCCCTCGCGCGCGACGATCTCGCCGGGCTCGGTCAGCTCGCAGTTGCCGCCCGTCTCGGAGGCGAGGTCGACGATCACGGAGCCGGGCCGCATCGCCTTCACGGCGGAGGCGGGGATGATCTTCGGCGCCGCGCGACCCGGGACGGCGGCCGTGGTGATGACCACGTCGAAGTCCGCGATCCGCGCCTCGAGCGCCTGCTGCTGCGCCTGCATCTCCTCCGGCGTCAACTCGCGCGCGTAGCCGCCCTCGGCCTCCGCGCCGCTGACGCCGAGGTCGAGCCAGTTCGCGCCGAGGCTCTGGATCTGCTCGCGCACGACCGGCCGCACGTCGAAGCCGGTGACGACGGCGCCGAGCCGGCGCGCGGTGGCGATCGCCTGCAGCCCGGCGACGCCGGCGCCGATCACGAGCACCTTCGCCGGCGCCACCGTGCCCGCCGCGGTCATCAGCATCGGGAAGAAGCGGGGGAGGTATTCGGCGGCGAGCAGCGCGCCCTTGTAGCCGCCGACGGTCGCCTGCGAGGAGAGCGCGTCCATCGACTGCGCGCGCGTGATGCGCGGGATCGACTCCATCGCAAAGGCGAGGACGCCGCGCGCCTCGAGCCGCTCGACGCCCTCACGGTCGGCCAGCGGATCGAGGAACCCGATCAGCAGCTGTCCGTCGCGCAGGCGCGCGGTCTCGGCCTCGTCCGGCTTGCGCACCTTGACGACCACGTCTGCGTCCCACGGCGCGCCGAGCGTCACGCCCGCGTCGCGGAAGGCCTCGTCGGGGAACGATGCGGCCTCGCCCGCGCCGGGCTCGACGACGATCTCGAAACCGGCCGCAGCCAGCTTGCCGGCGGTCTCGGGCACGAGCGCAACCCTGCGCTCGCCCGGCGCCGTCTCACGCACTACGCCGACCCTCATCGCCGTCAACTCTAAGCGAGCCTGGGATCGCGGGGATGCGTGATCTTCCGCAACTCGAATCCGTGGACGCGCGGGGACAGGTGACGTAGCCTCGACTGATGGAGCGCGTGCACCTGATCGGCATTCCCGGCTCGCATCCCGTCCTCGCGGTGCAGGAGATGCTCGAGTACAAGGGCATCCCCTACGTGCGCCGCGACCTGCCGAACCAGCTGCACCGCCCGCTGCTGCGGCTGCGCGGCTACCACGGCCGCACGGTGCCCGTCGCTCGGATCGCCGGGCGGCGCGTCGAAGGCTCGCGCGCTATCACGCGCGCGCTCGACGAGCTGCAGCCTGAGCGGCCGCTCCTCCCGGCCGACCCCGCGCTGCGCGCGCGCGTGGAGGAGCTCGAGCGCTGGGCGGACGAGGAGTTCCAGCACACCGCGCGCGAGCTCGCGCATTGGGGCGCGAGCCGCGACCGCGCGTCGCTGCGAACCTTCGCCACGCCCTCGTACCTGCCGCTGCCCCCGTGGCTCGTGCAGGCGCTGCTGCCGTTGATCACGCCGCTGATCCTCGCCGGCTTCCGGGTGGACGACCAGGAGGCGCGCGCCTGCCTCGCCGCGCTCCCCGCACAGCTCGACCGCGTCGACGCGGCCGTCGCCGAGGGTCTGCTCGACGGTAGCGCGCCGAATGCGGCCGACTTCCAGGTTGCCGCCACCGTCGGGCTGCTGGACTGCTTCGACGACCTGCGGCCGCACGTCGAGCCGCGGCCCGCAGGCGCGCTCGCCCGCCGGCTCGCGCCGGACTACGCCGGCCGCATCGGCCCCGTGTTCCCGCCCGAGTGGCTGCAGCCGCTCGAGTGACCCCTCCTAGACTTCTTCCGTGACGTACTTCTTCACGCACCACGGGCTGCCGCTGCTGTTCGTGGTGGTGATGCTCGAGTCGTTCGGGATCCCGCTCCCGGGTGAGACGGCGCTGATCGCCTTCGGCGTGCTCGCGGCCCAGGGGAACTACAGCATCGAGTGGGTGATCGTGCTGGCTGCGGCCGCCGCGATCGTCGGCGACAACCTCGGCTACTGGCTGATCGGGCGCCTCGGCGGACGGGCGCTCTTCGAGCGCTCGACATGGCTGCACCGATACGCCGATCGGGTTCTGCCGCGAGCCGAACGCATCATGCGCCGTCACGGCGGCAAGACGGTCTTCCTCGGCCGCTTCATTGCCATCCTGCGCTTCACCGCCGCGTGGGTCGCCGGCCTTGGCCGGATGCCCTGGTGGAGGTTCCTGTTCTGGAACGCGTCGGGCGGAATCGCCTGGGCGGTGAGCGTAGGGCTCGTTGCGTTCTACTCCGGCAAGGCGGCCGCGGACGCGATCCAGCGCTACGGCATCTTCGCGGCCGCCGGTGTGGCCGCGCTGCTCGTTATCGGCTGGCTCGCGCTGTACATCGGCAAGCGCCGGTTCGAAGCCCGGCTCTGACTCCGACGCTCAACGAAGGAATCGTGTCCGGTCCGAGGAACCTACCTCGCGCATGTTGGCGGCGATCTCCCGGGCGCTCGAGGAGCGCGACCAGACTCACGGCCACGGGGCGCGCGTGGCAACCCTGGCGGAGGCGGTCGCGCAGCGGCTCGGGTGGGGGTCCGAGCGGATCGCCACACTTCGCTTCGGCGCGCACCTGCACGACATCGGCAAGCTCGCCGTCCGCCGGGCCGTGCTGCGCAAGCCGGGGCTGCTCAGCTACGAGGAAGTTGCCGAGATCCGGACCCACCCGCGCGTCGGCGCCTCGCTCGTCCAGCCGCTGCGCGGCGCGTGGGTCGCGCTGCCGTACATCCTGTTCCACCACGAGCGCTGGGACGGATTGGGGTACCCGGCCGGGCTGCGCGGCAGCTGGATTCCGCTCGAGGCCCGGCTGCTCGCAGTCGCAGACGCCTTCGACGCGATGACCTCGCCGCGGCCGTACAGCGCCGCGCTGTCGACCGAAGCGGCCCTCGCCGAGATCGGCCGCTGCGCGGGCACGCAGTTCGACCCCGAGGTGGCCGAGTTGTTCCTCGGCGTGTGGGCCGAGCACGCCGTCGCGTGGCGCGAGCGCGCCGCATCCTAGAGGCTCGCCCTGGTGTCAGTCCCGGGTCTGACACCAGGGTTTCGTGCAGGGTGATGCCCGGCACGAAGTCGTAACACCTGGCAGCGAGATCCGCCCATTTCATGCGGTGCAGGACCCTGGTGTCTGACCCGGGTCTGACCCCGGGGGTGGCGAACCGCGACGCAGGCTTCCCGGCTACAAGGAAGACCAGATGTCGAGCTTCGACCGCACGCGGGCGATCACCTCGTCGGTGAACTCGGTCGTGCCGAGGTTGCCGCCGAGGTCGGTGGTGCGCGCGCCGGAGGCGACGGCCTCCAGGCAGGCCTCGCGGATCGCGCGGCCCGCCTGCTGCGCGGCGTCGCTGGCGTGGGAGAGCAAGGCGGCGCCGGCGAGGATCATCGCCATCGGGTTGGCGACGTTCTTGCCCGCGAGCGAGGGCGCGGTCCCGTGCGCGGCCTCGGCCATGATCGCGGAGGGCTGGAAGTCGTCGCCGAAGCCGACGAGCAGCGACTCCGAGCCGGCGATCGAGCCGAACAGCGGCAGCACGAGGTCGGAGAGGATGTCGCCGTCCCGGTTCAGCGACGGGATGACGAGCGGATCGCCCGCCGTGGAGAGGAGCAGCGCGAACGTCGCGTCGATCAGCTGCGGCTCGTAGGGGACGCCCGGATGCCGCGCGGCGGCGTCGTCCATCTCCTCCTTGAGCATCCCCTCGTAGGTCGGGCTGACCGTGTACTTCGGGCCGCCGAAGACCTTTGCGCCGGTGCGCTCCGCCTGCCGGAACGCGAACTCGGCCACCGCGTGGCAGACCCGCCGCTCGATCCGCTCCGTGCGGTAGGCGATCTCGTCATCGCCCTCGCCCTCGCGCCATTCCGTCGCGCCGTACGCGTCCCCGACGGCCATGCGCACGATCGAGATCGGGGCATGGACGCCACCGATCGGCACGACGCCGGGAAGGCGGCGTCCGGTGCGGACGATCACCTTGCCGCCGATCTCCTCGCGCAGAATCCGGTTGGGAGAACCGACGTCGTCGCGTCCCTCGGGCGTCACGGTCGCCGCCTTCAGGCCGAGCCCGTGCTCGCGGATCGCCTCGGCCGCGTCGTAGACGACCTGGTTCTGCGTGGCGCGCCGGTGCTCGAGCGAGAGGTCGAAGCGGGGGTAGTCCAGCTCGACGCCGATCACGTCGGGGGCGAGGACGCTGAGCGCCTCCTCCAGCAACTCCTGTCCCGTCTGGTCGCCCTCGAGGACGACGATCGTGTGCTCGTCGATCATCGGCGCCGAAGTGTACTGGCGTCGACGATTTCGGTGCGCTTTCCATCTCGCTTTTCCGCTACCATTTCATCGAGTCGATCCTGTGCGAAGGAGGAATGAGTGGCACGCAAGACCGTTCTCGTTTGCGACAGCTGCGGCAAGGAAGTCGACGAGGCCAAGGGCGCCGTGCTGCGCGTGACGTACACCGACGCGCGGCGCGGGGCAAAGCAGGCCGATCTCTGCGACGAATGCGCCGGCAAGATGCCCGGCCGGCCTGCCGCCCGTCGCGGCCGCCGGCCGAAGTCGGCGACGGCGGCCTAGCCTTTCCTAGCTCGAGGCGGAGAGGCGGCGCAAGCCGCCTCTCTCGAGCTCTGCGACAACCGCATCGGGGTCGTCTGCGGAGACGACGAAGCGCGTCCAGCGCGCTCCCTCGAGGTCGGCGACGACGCCGGGCCGCCTGCCGTAGACGGCGGCGAGCGGCGCCGAGGGCGCCTCGAAGACCGTGCCGCCGATGTGCTCGAGCACCGAGAGCCGGACGACGAGACGGTCGTTCTCGATCGCCAGCGCTGCCACCCCTCGAGCGTAGTGCCCCTTAGCCGACGCGTTTCTCGCTCTTTGCGCGTTCCGGGCGACCGCGGATTCCGGGAGACATCAGGACCCCGCTCTACGATGGAAGCGGTGCCGCTCAGCCTTATCGCGGGCCCGGCGAATGCGGGCAAGGTCGAGCTGTTGCTCGGCCGCTATCTGGACTCACTCGAGCGCGAGCCCATCCTCATCGTGCCGAACCGGTCGGACGTCGAGCGGGTCGAACGTGAGTTGCTGGCCCGCCGTCCCGCGCTGCTCGCCGGCTCGATCGGCACCTTCGACGACCTCTTCGAGCGGATCGCCGCTGCGGGCGAGGGCGCGCGGCCGCTCGTCTCGCAGGCGCAGCGCGCGCTGCTCGTGCGCCGTGTGCTCGCCGGCGTGCAGCTCGACGGGCTCTCCGCCTCGGCCCGGTTCGGCGGCTTCGCGGACGCGCTGCTGCAGACGCTCGGCGAGCTGGAGTCGGGGCTGCTCGACCCCGGACAGCTCGAGGGAGACCTCGCGACGCTGCACGCGGCCTACCGCGCCGAGCTCGACCGGCTGGAGCTCTGGGACCGCGACCTGCTGCGCCGGCGCGCCGCCGAGCGGCTCCAGTCCGACCTCGACGCCTGGCACGGCGAGCCCGTCTTCGCGTACGGCTTCGAGGATTTGACCGGCGCCGAGTGGGCGCTGCTCGAGGCGCTCGCCGCCCGCACCGAGGTCGGTGTCTCGCTGCCCTACGAGCCCGGACGGCCCGCGTTCGCGTCGCTGCGGCGCACGGCGGAGGACATCTCCCGGCTCGCCGGTGACCGGATCGAGGAGCTGCCGCCCCGGTATGGGGCGTCGGCACACCCGGCGCTCGCGCACCTCGAGCGCGCGCTGTTCAACGACATGGTCCCCGAGCCGGTGGCGATGGAAGGGGCGGTGCGCTTCTTCGAAGGCGCGGGCGCTCGGGGTGCGCTCGAGCTCGTCGGCGAGGAGCTGCTCACGCTGCTGCGCGCCGGGACGCGGCCGGAGCGGATCGGCATCATCTGCCCGAGCGTCGAGCGCCGGCGGACGCCACTCGAGACCGCGCTCGGCACGCTCGGGGTTCCGTACTCGATCGACGGCGAGGTGCGGCTCGTGCAGCTGCCGCTCGGCCACGCCCTGAGCGCGATGCTCCGCTTCGCGTGGCTCGGCGGCACACGCCGCGACCTGTTCACGTACCTGCGCTCGCCGTTCTCCGGCCTCGAGCGCCGCGCGGTCGACTTCGTCGAGGGACGGCTGCGCGGTCGCGCGATTCAGACGCCCGAGCGCGTCGTCGAGGAAGCGGAGAAGCTGCGCGGCGCGCCGGTGCCCGGGCTCGCGGAGCTGCGCGACGCGGACGATCCGGTCGGCGCGGTGCGCGAGTTGGCGGCGCGGATGCTGCGCAACGCCTACGGGCTCGACGGCCCGCCCGTCGGCGAGCAGTCGCGGCTCGACCTGCGCGCGTACGAGGCGGTGACGCACCTGCTCGGCGACCTCGACCGCTGGCGCGCGATCGCCGGAGAGCTCACGCGCGAGCACGTCACCGCTGCGCTCGACCGGCAGACGCTGCGGCCCATGCGCGGCGACGAGCCGGGGCGCGTCGCGGTCGTCGACCTGCTCCGCGCGCGCACGCGCCGCTTCGACGTCGTCTTCGTGCTCGGGCTCGAAGAGGGAAGCCTGCCGCGGCGCGGCGCCTCGTCGCCGTTCCTCGACGACGACGCTCGGCGCGCGTTCGACGAGCAGGGCGCGCGGCTGCAGCGGCCTGACTCCGTGAGCCGCGACCGCTACCTCTTCTACACCGCGTGCACGCGGCCGCTCGACCGGCTCTACCTTGTCCGCGAGGCGGCGGACGACGAAGGCAGCCCGCGCGAGCCGAGCCCCTTCTGGGAAGAGGTGCAGGCCGTGTTCGACCCGGAGGACGTGCGTCGCTGGACGCGCCGCCGGCCGCTGTCGACGCTGACGTGGACGCTCGACACGGCGCCGACGGAGCGCGAGCGGCTGCGCTCGCTCGCCGAGCTCGCTGCGCGCGACGCGCCGGCCGCCGAGGCGCTCTCGCGCGCGAACGGCTGGGAGCGGCGGCTCGCTCGCGCGCTCGGCGCGTTCCGCCGTCCGACCCGCATCACGCACCCGCTCGTGCTCGAGCAGCTCCGGTCGAAGTTGACGTTCAACGTCACCGAGCTGGAGCGGTTCGCCGACTGCTCGTCCGCGTGGTTCGTCGAGCGCTTCCTCGACCCGAAGTCGATCGACGGCGAGGTGGACGCGAAGCTGCGCGGGTCCGTCGCGCACAGCGCGCTGTTCAAGTTCTTCACGCGCCTGCCCAAGGAGCTCGGAGTCGAGAAGCTCGACGAGCGGGTCGAGGAAGACGCCGTGCGGCTGATGCGCGCCTGCCTCGACGAGGCGCTGCAAGGCGTGCGCATGGAGATGACCGAGATGGAAGCGCGTGAGCTCGACCAGACGCTCTGGCGCGACCTCGAGGCGACCGTGCGCGAGGAGTGCGCGAGCGAGCTGCGGCTCGTGCCGCGCCGCTTCGAGGTCGCGTTCGGCGGCGAGCGCGCGGCGCCCGAGCTGCAGCGCGGGCTCGATCTCGGCGACGGCTTGACGCTCTCCGGGAAGATCGATCGGATCGACATCGATCCCTTCAGCACCCAGGGGATCGTGCAGGACTACAAGTCGGGCAAGCATGCGCACTCCGCGGCGGAGATCGAGAAAGAGCTGCGGCTGCAGATCCCGCTGTACATGCTCGTGCTGCGCGACCTCGTCGGCGTCGAGCCGCTCGGGGGCGTGTACCGGCCGCTCTCGGGCGAGCGCCAGGCGCGCGGACTGCTGCGCAAGGGCGAGGGCGAGACGCTGCCCGGCTACGTGAAGACGGACTACCTCGACGAGGAGTCGTTCTGGGCTGCGGTCGAGAATGCGAAGGAGACCGCGCGCCGGCTCGCCGGGCGGATCCGCGAGGGCGACGTCGAGCACGACCCGAAGGGCGGCGAGTGCCCGGGGTGGTGCGACCTCTGGCCGATGTGCCGAGTGGGGCGCGCGTGAACGCGCAGCAGCAGGCTGCGGTCGACGCCCGCGGCGAGGTGTTCGTCTCGGCCGGCGCGGGGACCGGCAAGACGGCGGTGCTCGTCGAGCGCTTCGTGCGCGACGTCTGCGAGCGCGGCCTCGACGTCGAGTCGATCCTCGTGATCACGTACACGCGGCGCGCGGCGGGCGAGCTGGGCTCGCGCGTGCGCGCCGCGCTCACGGAGCGCGGCCGGCAGGACCTCGCGCGCGAGCTCGACGGCGCCTGGATCTCCACCATCCACGGCTTCTGCCGGCGCCTGCTGAAGGCGTACCCGTTCGCGGCCGGACTCGACCCGCGCTTCCGGGAGCTCGACGAGCCGCAGGGGGCCGTGCTGCGCAGCGAGGCGTTCCAGGTCGCGCTCGGCGAGTTCTGCGCCGGCGGCGACGCCGACCGGCTGCGCCTCCTCGCGACGTATGGCGCCGATGGTCTCCGCCGGATGCTGACGGGCGTCTACGAGACGCTGCGCTCCGCGGGGCGCGACCTCACGCTCGACCTCGGCGAACGGCCGGAGCTCGCGGAGCGCGTCGAGGAGCTGCGCGACGCTGCGCGCTGCCTCGTCGACGACCCGGGAGCGAGCGACAACCAGCGCACCAACGCCGGGCAGCTGCTTGAGTTGCTCGAGCGCGATGTCCGCGCCGACCGGCTGATGGAGCTGGCGGGCTTCCGCGCCTCCGGCGAGCGGGCGGCGTCGTACGAGGAAGCACGCCGTGTCGTGGAGCAGGCCGCGCTCGACGAGGCAGCGACGCGTGACCGGGAGCTGCTGCAAGAGCTGCTCGATCGCTTCGGGACGGCGTACGCCGAAGTGAAGGCGCGCGAGTCCGCACTCGACTTCGAGGACCTGCAGCTGCACGCGCGCGACCTGTTGCGTGACAACGAATCGATCCGGGAGCGCGAGCGCCTTCGCTTCCGCTCGATCATGGTGGACGAGTTCCAGGACACGAACCGGCTCCAATGCGAGCTCGTCGACCTGCTGCGTGGGCCGGCCACGGAGGTCTTCTTCGTCGGAGACGAGCTCCAGTCGATCTACGGCTTCCGCCACGCCGACGTGCGCGTGTTTCGCGAGCGGCGCGCGCAGGCGGCACAGCTGCTGCCGCTGACGCTCAACTACCGCTCGCGGCCGGAGGTGCTCGCTGCGGTCAACGAGCTGTTCGGCTCGCACTTCGGCGACGAGTTCCAGCCGCTGCACGCCGCGTCCGAGTTCCCCGACCCGGTGTTCGGGCATCCGGTCGAGCTGCTCGTGACCGACAAGGCCGCCTACCACGACTCAGGCGTGCACTGGCGGCGGGCGGAGGCGCGCGCCGTCGCGCGCCGCGTCCGCGAGCTCGTCGACGTGGGCGCCGCGACCCCGGGCGAGATCGTCGTCCTCTTCGCCGCCGGCACGGACGCCGAGCTGTACGAGAGCGAGCTCCGGCGCGCCGGCCTGCCGACGTACCGCGCGACCGGCAAGGGCTACTTCGGCCAGCAGCAGGTCGTCGACCTGCTCAGGTACCTCCGTCTGCTGCACAACCGCTACGACGACGAGGCGCTGCTCACCGTGCTCGCGTCGCCCTTCGTCGGGATCTCGAACGACGGGCTCGCGCTCGTGCGACGCGCCGCGTCCCGGCGTCCGTTGTTCTCGGGCATCGAGTACGCGCTGCCCACCGAGCTGTCCGAGCGCGACGAGCGGCTTCTGCGCGCGTTCCGGCAGCGCTTCGACCGGCTTGCCGCCGCACTGCCCCGGCTCTCGCTCGAGCTGCTGTGCGAGCGCGTGGTGAGCGAGCACGACTACGACCTCGCCGTGCTCGCTCAGTGGGACGGGCGCCGCCGCTACGCGAACATGCGCAAGCTCGCACGGCTCGCCCGCTCGTACGAGGAGCTGCGCGGTCCCGACGTCGAGGGCTTCGTGCGCTTCGTCGCCGAGCAGGAGGCGGTCGGCGCGCGCGAGCTCGAAGCGGTCGCGGAGGAGGAGGGCGCCGACGCCGTGCGGCTGCTCACCATTCACGCCGCGAAGGGGCTCGAGTTCAAGGTGGTGATCGTCGCGGACGCCGGCCGCGACCGGCCGCCGCCGTCGCCCGAGGAGATCCTCGCGCTCGCGGACGGCCGCTTCGGCTTCCGCGTCGCCGACCCGGTAACGGAGAAGCGGCGTGCCGCGTTCGACTACGACGAGGTCAAGAAGGCGCGCACCGAGGAGGACAGGGCCGAGCGGCTGCGCCTCTACTACGTCGCGATGACGCGCGCGAAGGAGCGGCTGATCGTCTCTGGCGCGACCGACCGAGAAAAGAAGGCCGACGCGTCGACGCCGATCGGCTGGGTGCTCAACCGGCTGCAGGCAGACGACGAGCTCGCCGCAGCCGGCGACGCGCCGGTCGAGATCCAGCGCAACGGGGCGCAGTTCGTCGTGCGCATGGACCGCTTCCGCGAGAAGGACTGGGGGGAGCCCTCTAGCGCGGCGGCCGACGAAGGCGAAAGCGGGCAGCTCAGCCTCTTCACGGCGAGCGCGGAAGCCGCCGCCGCGGCAGCCCCGGAGCTGCTACCGCTTGTGGCTCCGCCTGACCCGCCGCTGCACCACGTGCGCCGTCTCTCGTTCACCGCGCTTTCGACCTTCGAGCAGTGCTCCTACAAGTACTACGCGCTCCGCGTCGCCGGCATGGCCGAGCGGCGACCCGAGCACCGCGACGGCGGTGAGGGCGGCCTGCGCGCGACCGAGGTCGGCGACGCAGTGCACCGGCTGCTCGAGCAGGTCGATTTGCGCGTGCCCGCCGCGCCCGACTTCGAGCAGGTGCGCGAGTGGTATCCGACGGTCACCGAGGAGGAGCTCGACCGGATCCGCGTCTTCGTCGCGTCCTACTGCGACTCCGAGCTGGCGCGGCGCATCGCGACCTTTGCCCGCGTCGAGAAGGAGCGGCACTTCACGTTCGAGCACGACGGCGTGCTGCTGCACGGTTACCTCGACGCCCTCCATCTCGACGGGCCGCGCGCGCTCGTCGTCGACTACAAGACGAACCTGCTCGGCGAGTCCTCGCCCGAGGAGATCGTCGAGGCTGACTACCGGCTGCAGCGGCTCGTGTACGCGCTCGCGTGCTTCCGCGCGGGCGCGGAGGAGGTCGAGGTCGCCTACCATTTCCTCGAGCGCCCGGACGCTGTCGTCTCGACGACGTTCGCACGCGACCGGGTGGACGAGCTCGAGGCCGAGCTGTCCGAGTCGATCACCCGCATCCACGCGGGCGAGTTCCGGCCGACGCCGAGCGAGTTCGCCTGCGCCGGCTGCCCTGCCCTCGACCTCGTGTGCGCCGGACCGCGCCTTCGCGGCGGCGGCGACCGCGACGGGGCACCGCCGCTTGCCGCGGTCGGCTAGCGTCGCGGGGTGGCGCGGAGTTACGTCAAGGAGGCGCGGAAGCGGGTCGGGCCGAAACGGGTGCGCATCCGCCTGGTGATCGAGCGGCTCGCCGCGGAGCACGCGGATGCGGCGATCGCGCTCACGTTCCGCAGCCCGCTCGAACTGCTCGTCTCGGTGATGCTGTCCGCCCAGACCACCGACGTGAACGTGAACAAGGTCACCGCCACGCTGTTCGAGAAGTACCGCACGCCCGAGGACTACCTCGCCGTGCAGCAGGAGGAGCTCGAGCGCGACATCTTCGCCACCGGCTTCTACCGCCAGAAGGCGAAGTCGCTGCGCGGCACGATGCGGCTGCTGCTCGAGGAGTTCGACGGCGAGATCCCCCGCACGCTGGAGGAGCTCGTGCGGCTGCCGGGGGTCGCGCGCAAGACCGGCAACGTTGTGGCCGCGGAGCTCGGCCACGCGCAGGGGATCGTGGTCGACACCCACGTCCGCCGGCTCTCGCAACGGCTGGGCTTCACGAGAGAAGATGACCCTGTGAAGATCGAGCGCGATCTCGTGCGGCTCGTCCCGCGGGAGGACTGGGCACGTTTCCCGCACCTGCTCATCTGGCACGGGCGCCGCGTCTGCGACGCGCGCCGGCCGCGCTGCGAGGACTGCGTCGTCAACGACCTCTGCCCGTCGAGCCGTGTCTGACGACCGCCTTCGCTGCAGCTTCGAGAGGGTGGCGGAAGCCTACGAGCGCTCCCGGCCCGGCTACGCGCCGACGGCGCTCGCGTGGCTCGCGGAGCGGATCGGGATCGGCCCCGGCCGCCGCGTGCTCGACCTCGCCGCGGGCACCGGCAAGCTCACGCGCCAGCTGCTGACCCTCGGCGCCGACGTGGTCGCGGTCGAGCCGGGCGACGAGATGCGCGGCGTGCTCGTTCGCGTCGTGTCGGAGGCGGAGACGCTCGCCGGCAGCGCCGAGGCGATTCCCCTGCCCGACGCGGCGGTCGACGCGGTGACCGTCGGCCAGGCGTTCCACTGGTTCCGCACGGAGGAAGCGCTCGGCGAGATCCACCGCGTGCTGCGGCCCGGAGGCGCGCTCGCGCTGCTCTGGAACGAGTGGGATCACCAGGATCCGCTCCAGCGGGCGGTCGACGAGCTCGTCTCCGGGCTGCGGCCGCGGCGCGAGGAAGAGGGGACACCGCAATGGGCGGCGGCGGTCGAGGCCTCGCTGCTCTTCGGGCCGCTCGAGGAGCGCGACTTCCGGCACACGCGCACGCTCGACGCCGACCGGCTCGTCGACTGGGTGTCCTCGACGAGTCCCGTCGCCTCCGCGCATCCCGCGGTGCAGGAACGCGTCGAAGACCAGGTGCGCGCGCTCGCGGGGCACGGCCCGCTCGAGCTGACGATCATGACGCGGGTGTACGTGACGGATCGCGTCTCGGTCAGTTGACCGACGGATCCTCGGGGATCCGCGCCACGAGCTCGTAGACGCCGCCCTTGCGGCGCAGCACGTCGGACCAGAGCGCCTCGGGCGCGTCGGTGAAGGCGTCGTCGGCGAGCGCCGGCTCGATGATCCAGTCCTCGCGTGCGAGCTCGTCCTCGAGCTGGCCGGCGCCCCAGCCGGCGTAGCCCGCGAAGACGCGCCGGCGCGTCGTCGCCGGCACGACGTCGTCCGGTGCGTCGAGCGCCGGGAAGCCGAGCGCGCCGAACAGCGGCACCGCGGCATCGTCCGGGTCGACGAACTCGCCGAGCACGAGCACCGCGTCCTGCTGCACCGGCCCGCCGAGCCAGACCGGCTCGCCATCCTCGACGAGCAGCTCGAGCTGGGGCACGAGCTCCGCGACCTCAGCCGGCGAGGGCCGGTTGAGCACGAGTCCGGCGGCGCCCTCGTCGGTGTGCTCGGTCACGAGCACGACCGTGCGCCGGAAGTTCGGGTCGAGCAGGGCGGGGGAGGCGATCAGCAGCTGCCCCTGGAGGGTCTCCATGCCCCCATTGTGGCTATAGTCCGCGGGCTGCAAGCGCGATGAGGCTCGCGCATCGAACCGCGGCGCCGCCGCTGATGGCCTCTACCCCCGCAAGCTCGCCAAACGGAGGTAGAGATGAGCGACATCGCGATCGCAGCCGTGCTGGCCGGAACCGTCCTGCTCGCGTCGACCGTCTCGGTCGAGATCGGGCTCTCGGTCGCCCTGATCGAGCTCTTCGCCGGCTTCGTCGTCGGAAACGCGCTCCACCTGCACGTGCCGAGCTGGCTCAGCTTCCTCGGCTCGTTTGCCGGCATCGTCCTCACCTTCCAGGCCGGCGCCGAGGTGGACGTGCCGCAGTTCCGGCGCGAATGGAAGGCGTCGCTCTCGATCGGCCTCGTCTCGTTCTTCGGGCCGTTCGCGGTCGTCGGCCTCCTCGCCTACTACGGGCTCGGCTGGGACCGGCGCCAGGCGGAGATCGGCGGCCTCGCGCTCTCGACGACGAGCCTCGCCGTCGTGTACGCGGTGCTCGTCGAGACCGGCCTCAACCGCGAGCTCGTCGGCAAGCGCCTGATGTCCGCGACGTTCGTCACGGACATCGCGACCGTCGCCGGCCTGACGATCCTGTTCATCAAGCCGACGCTCTGGATCGTCCCGTTCGTGCTCGTCTCGATCGCGCTCATCGCCGGCCTGCCGCGCGTCGCGGCGCGCTTCTTCCGCCGTTACGGCAACCGCGTGATCGAGCCGGAGATCAAGCTCGTCTTCGCCTGCCTGTTCCTGCTGATGTGGCTCGGCACGAGGGCGAACTCGCAGGCCGCGCTGCCGGCGTTCATCCTCGGGCTCGTGATGTCGTCCTTCTACGCTTCACACCGCACCGAGCAGGACCGGATGCGCGTGGTCTCGTTCGCGTTCCTGACGCCGTTCTTCTTCCTCAAGGGCGGGATGAACGTCTCCGCCGGCGCGCTGTGGGCGAACCTCGGCGTGCTCGGAATCCTGTTCGTCGGGAAGATGGTCCCCAAGTTCGCAGGCATCTACCCCCTGGCGCGGCGCTTCACGGCGCCGCACACGACCTTCACGACCCTGCTGATGTCGACGGGGCTGACGTTCGGGACGATCACGTCGCTCTACGGGCTGAACGCGCACATCATCGATCGGACCCAGTTCTCGCTCCTGATCGCGGTCGTTGTCCTCTCGGCGATCGTCCCGACGGCGATCGCGCAGCGCTTCTACCAGCCGCAGGCCAGGGCGCACCGCGATCTGACGGCGCCGGTGCCCCCGGCGCCCGCGCGTGCCCCGGCCGGCGCCGATCAGTAGTTCCGCCGATGGGAGCGGCCCCGGTCCGGACGAGGCTAGAAGGCGAAAGGAGGCAATCGTGCGCACTCGTCGCAAGGTTCTCCTTGCCCTTCCCGCTCCACTGATCGTCGCGCTCGCACTCGCTGCGGGCGGCTCTTCGGCCGCTCCGCCGGGAGCAACGTACGGCTGGGGTCAGCCCGGGTGTGCGCCCGTGGTCGTCCCGTGCGCCCAGCCGCCTGTGAGCGTCCCGATCGCGCCGGTGGCCGTGGTGGCGCCGGTGCCGGGTTCGAGCTATGCGTGGGCGCAGCCCGGGACGGCGCCCGTGAACACGCCGTCCGCGCAGCCGCCCGCCTGGATACCCGCGTAAGCGGGATGGGCCGCTGGGGGCCGCGACCGTGCGGCCCCCAGCGCTACTCATAGTCCGCGCGCGGCGTCAGCGCGACGAGCAGGCCGCCGTCGTCGTCATAGGCCGGAAAGAAGTCGCCGGTGACGGGCTTGGCGCGGCCGGCGCGGGTGCGCAGCTCGAGCTTCTCGTCGAGCCGGCGCACGCCCCATTCGAGCGCGAGCTTGGCTGGGTTCCGCTCCGCCTCGAAGCCGGCGAGGCCGAGCGCGTCGACGACGTCGGCGCCGAGCAGGTCGACCTCGCCCCAGCCGGTCAGCTCGAAGACGCCGCGGCCGACGGCGAGGATCCGGCCCTGCCGGTCGCAGACGACGAAGCCGGTGCCGGGCGCCGGGTAGTAGTCGTCCATCAGCTCGAACAGGAAGCCGAAGCCGCAGTGGTGGCAGGCGACAGCCTCGTCGTAGAGGCCCTCCTTGCGGTCGATGTCGATCGACCGCTCCTTACAGTTCGGGCAGATGAAATACGGCACCGGGTCAGGCTAGCTGCGCGGGTGGGCGTCGACGGCTTCCACCCATCTGCGCAGTCTTGCGTAGCCGTTTGCCGTTTCCGAGCGGTTGCTGCTCGACGAGGACGAACTCGCCGTCCACGAGCACGGGCACGAGCGGCTGCCCGCTGACCAGCTCCACGGGCGAGCGGTCGTCCGCGTCGACGTCGACCCACTCGAGCTCGATCCCCTTGTGCCCGGGTGCGAGCGCAACCCGCTCGACGTTCGTCGAGAACGCGATCCGGTAGACGCACGGCGGCATCAGAACCAGCGGTTGCGCCGGAACAACCAGAGCTGGAAGACCGTCGTGCCGATGATCAGACCCCACGCGAACTCGTATCCCCAGTGCCAGCCCAGCTCGGGGATGTGGCGGAAGTTCTGGCCGTACAAGCCGACGATGAAGGTCGGCACGAGCAGCAGGGACGCGACGACGGTCAGCCGCTTCATGACCTCGTTCTGGCTGTTCGAGATCTGGGCCTGGTGGTAGTCGCGCACGCCGGCGAGCAGGTCGCGCGTGAGGTCGAGGCTGTCGAGCGCGCGCATCAGCTTGTCGTAGACGGCGTTGAAGGCGACCTCGACGTCGTGTGGGAAGACCTCGGGCCCGCGGTCGACGTCGCACGCGTTCACGATCACGCGCCGGACCGCGTCGCGCATCGGGGCGAGCGTCCGCCTGATGTGGAGCATGTCGTGCCGTAGCTCCGAGATTCGCTGCCGGGTCAGCTCGGCGGACTGCGACTCGACCCGGTCCTCGAGCTCGTCTATCTCCGCGTCGAGATCGTCGACGAGGTCGAGGTAGCGCTCGGCGATGTCGTCGATCACCCGGTACGCGAGCATTCCGGCCGAGTCGTCCTCCTTCGCCGACTCGCGCGCCAGGGCGATGTCGTACGGCTGCCGGCCACCGCCGCCCGGCGGCGTCTTGCGCACGGTCAGGAGTGTGTCGTGCGCGATGACGACGTCGATCTCCTGGTAGTAGACCGTGTCCTCGTCGGGGATCGCGACCGCGATGAGGAAAATGCCGAAGACGTAGTCGCCGTGCCCCTGGATCGTGGGGCGCGGCTCGTCCTCGTGCTTCGGCGACTGGAGCAGGAGCTCGACCGCGGACTCCTCGAGCTCGCGCGGCGACTTCGCGCGCAGCTCGTCGGCGCTCGGGTCGAGCAGGTCGATCCACGTCGCGGCCACGCGGCCGCGTTCGACGCGGAGTGGGCTAGACCTTCGCCCCGGCCGCCTGCGGCGTCTCGCTCGCCGCGAGGAAGCGCTCGGCGTCGAGCGCCGCCATGCAGCCGGTGCCGGCGGCGGTGACCGCCTGCCGGTAGACGTGGTCCTGCACGTCGCCCGCGGCGAAGACGCCCGCGACGTTCGTCGCGGTCGAGCCGGGCTGGGCGACGAGGTAGCCCGCGTCGTCGTGGTCGAGCTGGTCGAGGAACAGCGCCGTGTTCGGGTCGTGGCCGATCGCGACGAAGACGCCGTCGGTCTTCAGCTCCCGGGTCTCGCCCGTGCGCGTGTCGCGCAGACGGACGCCTTCGACGGTGATCCCGCCGAGGATGTCCTCGACGACGGCGTTCGTCAGGAACTCGATCTTCGGGTTCGCGCGGGCGCGGTCGAGCATGATCGGCGAGGCGCGGAACTCGTCGCGCCGGTGCACGATCGTCACCTTGGTGGCATAGCGGGTGAGGAAGCTCGCCTCCTCCATCGCGGAGTCCCCGCCGCCGACGACGACGAGCTCCTTCTCCTTGAAGAAGGCGCCGTCGCACGTGGCGCAGGCCGAGACGCCGCGGCCCTGGAGCCGCTGCTCGCCGGGGAGCCCGAGCCAGCGCGCGCTCGCGCCGGTCGCGACAACGACCGCGCGGCCGCGGTATTCGTCGTTCTCGACCCAGACGCGGAAGGGCCGCTCGGAGAAGTCGACCTTCGTCACGTCGTCGGTGACGAAGTCGGCGCCGAAACGCTCCGCCTGGCGGCGGAAGTCGGCCATCATCTCCGGCCCCATGATGCCGTCGGCATAGCCGGGGTAGTTCTCGACGTCGCTCGTGATCATCAGCTGGCCGCCCCAGTTGAAGCCCTCGATCACGAGCGGCCGGAGGTTCGCCCGGGCCGCGTAGAGGGCCGCGGTGTACCCCGCCGGGCCGCCGCCGATGATGATCAGCTCGCGTACGTCAGTCATTCCGTCTGTTCCTTCCTCGAAAAACGGTTCTGATGTATTAAACGCTGCCGGTCGGCCGGGCGTTCCCGTGCAGCCTGGTTGGCGACGCGAACGTCGAGGGTGCTCAGGCGGCGTCGAGGGCCCGGGGCAGGGCGGGCAGCAGCGCGGCGTCGGCCAGCTCGACGGGCTCGTCGGTCGCCTGGTCGAGCTTCGTCTCGAACCGGGTGAGGCGCTTCTCGGCGGCCACGAACTTCCCCTGCGCGTTCGAGAGGTGCTTGCCGACGAGGTCGAACTCGTCCTTGAACTTCACGAAGTCGGTCTGGAGGGCGGCGCAGTAGGCCATCACCTCCTGCGCATGGCGCTCGATCTGCATGCCCTTGAGGCCGAACACAATCACCTGGAGGTACGCGGTGAAGGTGGTGGCCGAGACCGGGAAGACGCGCTTGTCGTGCGCGTACGAGAGCAGCGCCCCCGTCTTGCCCGACACGAGCTCGTAATAGATCGCCTCCGCGGGCAGGTACATCAGTGCCCAGTCGTAGGTCGCCTCCTCGGGCCGGATGTACTTCGCGGCGATCGCGTCGATGTGGCCGCGCACGTCGCGTGCGAACGCCTTCTCGTGCAGCTGCTGCTCCGCCTCCGAGTCGGCTGCTGCCATCCGCTCGAAGTTATCGAGCGGGAACTTCGCGTCGATGGGGACGAGCCGGTCTGCTGCGCGGATGACGGCGTCCACGCGCTCGCCCGTCGTGAACGTGTACTGGAGCTCGTACGCCTCCGGCGGCAGCCGATCGCGGAGCAGGTTCTCGAGCAGCAGCTCGCCGAAGCCCCCGCGCGCCTTGGGCGGGCGCAGCACCTGCTCGAGCTTGCCGAGCTCCTTGGCGCGCTCGATCATCTCCGCGGTCGCCTTCGTCACCTCGCCGAGCCGCTCGTGGATCTGCGTCGTCGTCTTGCCGGCGGTCTCGAGCCGCCGGTCGACCTTCGTGTCGAGCTCGCCGAGCCGCCGGTCCATCGTCTCGATCACACCTTCGAGCCGGCGGTCGACGTCGGCGTTGCGCGCCGTCAACTCGCGCGTCGTCGCATCGCGCAGCGTGCCGAGCTCGCCGCGCAGCACGCGCGGGAACAGCACAAGGCCGACCGCGAAGACGGCGACGACGAGGAGGGCGAGTGCGACGACGACCATCGGGCCGACGAACGCTAGAGGCGGCGTCGGACGGAGCCTGGGCCTAGCCGAGGAGCGCGGTGTCGATCGCCGTGGTGACCTGCTGGAGGTCCGGCGCCGCGCTCTGCGCGCCGACGAGCTTCGGCTTGCTGCCGCTCTTGCCGACGAAGACGGTCGGCGTTCCCGTGACCTTGTTCGCGTCGGCGTCGGCGGCGACGTCGCTCGCTTCCTTCTTCACGGTCGACGACTTCCGGTCGGAGAGGAGCTGGGGCACGTTCAGCCCGGGGACGCTCTCCGCGATCTGGTAGATCATCCCGTCGTTCAGCCAGCCCGTGTTCTCCGTCCCCTGGTTGTCGTAGAGGACCTGCGCGAAGTTGAACGCCTTGTTCTGCTTGGCCGCCGCCATCATGGCCGCCTGGCCGCGGTACGAGTCGGGCCCGATGAACGCCCACGGCTTGACCTCGATGCGCAGCTTGCCCGTGCGCACGTATTTCGAGACGAGGGTCGGAGCCGCGGTCGTCTCGAACTGCTGGCAGATCGGGCACTGCAGGTCGATGTAGATCACCATCTGCACGGGCGCGAACGGCGAGCCGAGGAAGAACCCCTTCTGCGGGATGCCCTTGTACATCCGCTGGACGTCGGCCGCGCCGGGCAGCCCGCTCGCGAGCGAGCCGACCGTCTGGACGACCTTCGGGATCCCGGAGCTGCCGCCGCCGCCGCTGAGCACGATCGCGAGCACGACGATCACGACGATGAGCGCCACGCCGCCGGCGCCGGCCATGAGCACGCGCGGCGACGCCTGGCGACTGCGCCCGCTGCCCTTCGACTGCACGGGCGGCGGGGCCGACTGGGCGGCGCGCCGCATCTGCTTGCTCTTCTTGCCGCTAGGCATTGCCGGGAAGCGTAGCCACGTCGCCGTCTCCTCCGGCGGCTGCGAGGCTTAAGAATCCGATGAGGAGCACGAAGCCGGTGAGCGTGAGCGTCGGGATCGTCATGTACCCGAACTCGTTGATCCATTTCGTCGCGCAGCCGCCCGGGGCGGAGGCCTGGCACGTCGTCGACTGGCCGGCGACGCCGTTCTCGACGAGGAGGTGGTAGACGGCGATGCCGGCGCCGACGAACGGCAGCGGCAGCAGGTAGCGCGAGACGCGATGGTCGCCGGCGAGCGCGGCGAGCAGGGTGATGATCGAGAGCGGGTACATGCAGACGCGCTGGAACCAGCAGAGCTCGCACGGGATGAAGCCCGCGACTTCGGAGAAGAAGAGGCTGCCGCCTGTGGCGACCGCCGCGACGACGAAGGCGGCCCACAGCTCGTAGCCCCACAGCGCGGAGCGCAGCCGCTGCAGAGGCGCCCGCACCCCCGCGGCCGCCGCGGCGCCGACAAGGATGAGCGCGCCTGCCAGCACCTGCCCGGCGACGCCGAGCGCGGCGAGCGCGACGATCGTGTCGTGGGTCATCGGGGAGACCTTGCCATACGGCCCGGAGCTCAGGCGGGCGCTACGCTGCGTCGGCCGGGGTGGCGAAACTGGTCAGACGCGCCCGACTTAAAATCGGGTGCCTTCGGGCATGCGGGTTCGAGTCCCGCCCCCGGCACTCCTGCAGCTCAGGCACACGAGTGCGCGATTGCAAGACCCGGCTCCGGAGCAGGTCGCGCCGGGCGATCTGCTAGCGTTTCGTCCTGCGCGGCGGCAATGGGTGCGGTCGCGTGAGGCGGAGCTGCCTTCACGAGCCTTGGGCTCGTGGGGGCTTTTTTGTTGGTCCGGAAGGGAGGCGCTCGTGAACGTGCTGATTGCCGAGGATGAGACGATCATCCGGCTCGACCTGCGCGGCCTGCTCGAGCGGCACGGCATGACGGTTTGCGCCGAGGCGCGCGACGGCGCCGAGGCGGTGGCGCTCGCGCGCGCGACGGCGCCCGACGTCGCTGTCCTCGACCTGCGGATGCCGAAGCTCGACGGGATCGAGGCTGCGCGCCGCATCTACGCGGAGCGCCCGATCCCGATCGTGATGCTGACCGCTTTCAGCGATCGCAACAACGTCGAGAAGGCGATCGCCGCCGGCGTGTTCACGTACCTCGTGAAGCCGTTTCGCGAGAGCGACGTCGTCCCGGCGATCCGGGCCGCGACGGCTCGGCACGCCGAGTTGCTGGCAGCGCGGCGGACGCTCGGCGCCGAGCCGCCGCACCCGATCGAGCTCGACCTGCCGTCGCAGAGCGGCCACACGTGGCCGTTGCGCGTCCGGCGCAACGAGGACGGATCGCTCGACATCCGGATGTCCGAACGATGAGGGTGCTCATAGGCGAGGACGAGACGCTGATCCGCCTCGACCTGCGCGGGATGCTCGAGGCCGCCGGATTCGAGGTGTGCGCGGAGGCGCGAGACGGCGAAGAGGCGGTCGAGCTCGCGCGGACGGAGCAGCCCGACCTCGCCGTCCTCGACGTGAAGATGCCGCGGCTGGACGGGATCGAGACGGCACGCAGGATCCTCGACGAGCGGCCGATCCCGATCGTGATCGTGAGCGCGTACACGGAGGCCACCCTCGTCGAGCGCGCCGCCGAGGCGGGCGTGTTCGGCTATCTCGCGAAGCCGTTCCGCGAGGAGGACCTGCTGCCGGCGATCGCAACCGCCCGCGCGCGCTTCGGCCAGCTCGCCGCCGTGCGCGAGCAGGTCGACACGCTCGCCGACGCCCTCGCCGCGCGCAAGGCGATCGAGCGGGCGAAGGGGATCCTGATGGCGAAGCAGTCCCTCACCGAGGAGGCGGCGTTCGCGCGCCTGCGCAAGGCAAGCCAGTCCTCCGGCCGCCCCATGCGTGTGATCGCCGAGGCGATCATCGAGACGTTCAGCTAGGCGCGGCGCGTCCGCTCACGGGGCGCTCCGGAGGTCGGCCGCGTAGCCCTGCCGGCGGCACGCTGCGGCGACCGTCGCGTCGACCTTGCCCTGGAGGCG
>JBEKEH010000044.1:0-67172 GCA_050013935.1 Gaiellaceae bacterium
TGGCGAGAGGCTGAGGGGTCCGGTAGCGCGGGCGGTGGTGCTGCGCATCCCCGCCCGCGAGGATCCGGCCTCCGGTTAACGCCTGCGGCGTTAGCCTGCGGCCCTGGACCGGTGGACGAGCGGCGGTTTCAACCTTTCGGCCGGCGGCGAACGGATGAGGCCAGAGCGAACGCGGAGCGTTCGCGAGGGCCGGATGCACGCGCGCGGGGACGCTTCAGCGCCACCGCGCGCGCCACGACTCCAACCGCCCGGCAGCTGAAGAGGCCGCCGGCTTCGCCGGCGGCCGCTCTGCGGAGCACAACCCAGCCTCGATTGAAGTGCGTAGCACTTCAATCGAGATCAAGGATGCGCGCCCGGTAGTGGTCGGAGCCGGGGCGCAGCGAGCTCGCGAGCTTGTAGTGGCGATTCGCCTCGCGCTCGCGGCCCTGCTTCTCGAGGCAACGCCCGAGCGCGTAGTGGGCATAGTCGTTGACAGGCGAGAGCTCGAGCACCTTGCGGAACTCCGCCTCGGCCGCGCCCCAGCGCCCGATGCGGAAGTACGCGATGCCCAGCGCCTCGCGAATCGAGGCCTTCTCCGGCTCGCGCCGCTTCGCCTTCTCGAGCGAGACGGTGGCCTGCGCGGCCATGCCTTGCTTGAGGTGGGCACGGCCCTTCTGAAAGAGGCTGTAGGTGGACTCGCTCATCGACCCTCTCGCGGGATGTTCTCCTTCAAGCAAGTCAACCTGACGCGTCAAGGCCTAGGCGAGCCAAGGCCTTCTAGACGAGGCGGCCGCCGGTGACGCGGCGGACCTCGTCCAAGGAAGACACGCCTTCAAGGGCGAGCCGGATGCCGTCCTGGCGGAGCGTCATCATGCCCTGCGCGACGGCCTCGGCGAAGATCTCGTCGGTCGAGCCGGACTCGAGCAGGCGCCGCAGCCGGCCCTGCACCGTCATCACCTCGTATAGCGCGACGCGGCCGGTGAAGCCGGTGCCCTAGCAGTGGACGCAGCCGACGGGGCGGTAGAGCCAGGTGTCGTCGCTCGGCCGCTCGAGGCCGAGCTCGGCCAGCTCGTGCTCCTCGGGCCAGTACGGCTCGCGGCAATGCGTGCACAGCCGTCGCGCCAGGCGCTGCGCGACGATGCAGTTGATCGACGTCGCGAGCAGGCTCGGCTCCACGCCCATGTCGACGAGGCGCGCGATCGACGAGGCCGCGTTGTGCGTGTGGAGTGTCGTCAGCACGAGATGGCCCGTCATCGCCGCCTGGATCGCGATGCGCGCCGTCTCCTCGTCGCGGATCTCGCCGACGAGCAGGACGTCCGGGTCGGAGCGGAGGATCGTGCGGAGGCCGCGGGCGAACGTCAGGCCGCTCTTGAAGTTCACCTCGACCTGGTTGAGCCCAGGCGTCTGGTACTCGAGCGGATCCTCGATCGTTATCAGCACGCGGTCATCGTCGTTGAGGATGTCGAGCGCCGCGTACAGCGTCGTCGTCTTGCCGGAGCCGGTCGGGCCGACGGCGAGCACGGCGCCGTACGGCTGGCGGATCGCGCGCGCAAACCGCTCTTCCGCGTCCTTGCTCATGCCGAGCTCTTCGAGCCCGAGCCGGCCGCCCGGCCGGTTCATGATCCGGAGCACGATCTGCTCGCCGTGCGTCGTGGGTAGCACCGCCACGCGCAGGTCCATCGGTCGGCCGCCGTAGCCGATCGAGATACGGCCGTCCTGCGGCGCGCGGCGCTCGGCGATGTCGAGCTCGCCCATGATCTTCAGGCGGCTCGTGACCGCCGGCTGCAGCGCCTTCGAGATCGTCGTCAGGCGGCGCATGACGCCGTCGATGCGCGCGCGAACGACCATCTGCTTCGCCTGCGGCTCGAAGTGGAGGTCGGACGCTTTCTCGTCGATCGCACGCGCGATGAGCGAGTTGACGAGGGTGATCGCCGGCGCGCTCGTCGCCGCGCCGCCGCGGATGTCCTCGAGGGACGTGCCCTCCTCGTCGAGCTCATCCTCGACCGCCTCGACGTCGAGCGACGCGCGGTAGGTACGTTCGATCGCGGTCGCGAGATCGGGACCCGCGGCGACCACGACGCGCACGTTGAGGCCGAGCGCGAGCCGGAGATCGTCAGAGGCGACGACGTTCGTGGGGTCGGCAACGGCTACGAGCACGGCGTCGTCGGCGACGAAGCGGAGCGGCAGCGCCTCGTAGCGACGCGCGTACTTCTCCGGCAGCAGGCCGGCTGCGGCCGGCTCGATGTCGGTCTTCGCCAGGTCGACGTACTCGAGCCCGTGCTGCTCGGCGAGCAGGCCGGCGACCGTGGCGGCGGGAACCCAGCCGTGGCCGACGACGATCTCGCCCAGCCGGCGCCCTGTCGAGTCCTTCTCCGTCAGCGCCTGCTCGAGCTGCTCGGCCGTCAGGAGGGCGTCGCGCAGCAGCAGAGAGCCGAGTGGCAGCCGGGTCGGCTCGGCGAGCTCGCGCGGAAGGGGCAGCGGGAGGTTGGCCGCGGCGTCCACGGTCGCTCTATCGGATTACGCTGCCGCGAGCATGAGAGCCGTTTGCCAGCGGGTCGACGCCGCCCGGGTGCTCGTCGGCGGCGAGGTCGTGGGGGAGATCGGCCCCGGTTTGTGCGTCCTGCTTGGCGTCGCGCGCGGTGACGGAGCCGGCGACGCCGCCCGTCTCGCCGGGAAGACGGCGCGCCTGCGTGTGTTCGAGGACGACGCCGGCCGCTTCGACCGCAGCCTGCTCGATGTCGGCGGCGGCGCGCTCGTCGTCTCGCAGTTCACCCTCATCGCGGACACCGCGAAGGGAAACCGCCCGAGCTTCTCCGGTGCGGCGCCGCCTGAGGAGGCCGAGCCGCTCTACGAGCGCTTCTGCGCCGAGCTGCGCGCGCTCGGCGTCCCGGTCGAACAGGGCGTCTTCGGCGCGCGCATGGCGGTCGAGCTCGTGAACGACGGGCCGGTAACGATCGTCCTCGGATGAAGCTCCTCGTCACCGGCGGTGCGGGCTACCTCGGCTCCGAGGTCTGCCGGCAGGCAGTGGAGCGCGGCTGGGAGGTCTTCGCAACGCGCCTCGACGCCGAGCCACCGCACGGCCGCCCGGTCCGGCTCGCCGTCCGCGACGAGGAGGCGACCGCGCGTATCTTCCTCCGACATGGCCCGGAGGTCGTCGTCCACACGGCGTACCGGCTGAGCGGGCCGGAGATGGAGAGCGCGATCGTCAAGGGCAGCCACTCCGTCGCCCTCAACGCGCACCGCTGCGGCGCCCGGCTGATCCACCTCTCGACCGACCTCGTCTTCGACGGCGAGCAGGGCGCCCCGTACACCGAGGAGGACGAGCCGCGCCCGGTGTCGGCGTACGGCGTCGCGAAGGCGCAGGCGGAGGAGCTCGTGCGGCGGCTCCACCCCGCGGCGCTGCTCGTCCGCACGTCGCTCCTCTACGGCAAGCCGGAGCCGGGACCACAGGAGAAGCTCGCCTTCAGCGACGTCGACTTCTACGTGGACGAGATCCGCTGCCCGACCGTCGTCGGCGAGTTGGCCGCCGCGCTGATCGAGCTGGCCGGGCGCGACGACCTCGCCGGCCCGCTCCACGTCGCCGCCCCGGATGCCGTCTCCCGCTACGAGCTCGCCCGCCGGCTGCGAGCCGCCCATGGCCTCGACCCGGACGAGGTGCGCGGCGGGCCGAGCCCGCGCGCCGGCCGCGCCCGCAACGTCGCGCTCGACTCCGACAGGGCGGCGGCGCTGCTTTCGACCAGGCTCCGCGGCCTGCGCGAAGTCGTGGAATAGCAGCGGCTTTGCTATCCTCCTGATACCACATTTCGCCGTTTGGAGAAATGGGCGCGTCGCGCCCTTTTCTTTTGTAAGGAGCAGAAACGGATGACGACGACCTACGAGAGAGAGCGCCAACTGCAGCAGGAGATCGCACCGCGGGTCGAGCAGGATCTGCCGGGCGTCGACGTGCTCGCAGTCGAGCTGCTGACGCCGTCGCGCTTCTGTGTCTACGTCGACCACCCGGCGGGGGTCGACCATGCGCTTTGCGAGCGCGTCACGGGCCTGCTCCGCGACTACCTGCGCGAGTACACGATCGACGTCTCGTCGCCCGGTCTGGCGCGCCCGCTCCGGAAGCCGGGGCACTTTGCGAGCGTCGTGGGCCGGCGCGTCTCGCTGCGGACGTCGCAGCCGGTCGCCGGCCGGTCGAAGTTCAAGGGCGTGCTGAAGGACGCCGGAGAGGGCGCCGTGACGCTCGGCGTCGAGGACGCCGACGTGACCATCCCGTACGACTCGATCGTGCGGGGGAACCTGATCGACGAAGGGTAGAGAGATGAGCCAGGAGATCATCGACGCGGTCCGCGAGATTGAGCGCGACAAGGGCATCGAAGAGGGCGCGCTCGTCGCCGCGCTCGAAGACGCCCTGCTCGCCGCGTACAAGAAGACGGCCGGCGCCGCGCGGCACGCCACCGTCGAGATGGGCGACACCGGCGACTTCCGCGTCTATTCGATCGAGCTGCCCCCCGACGTCGAGGAGCGGCTGCTCGACGAGGCGCGCGAGCGGAAGCTCGAGGAGCTCGAGCGCCTCGAGGAGGAGACGGGCGAGCGCCAGCACACGCTCATCTCGGACGACGACCTCGACGTCGACTGGTCCGATATTCCCGAAGGCGAGATCCGGCGCGAGGACGTGACGCCGGAGGGCTTCGGCCGCATCGCTGCCCAGACCGCGAAGCAGGTGATCCTCCAGCGCATCCGCGAGGAAGAGCGGCGGATGATGTACGACGAGTACATCGACCGCGTTGGGGAGGTCGTCACCGGCATCGTCCAGCAGGCGGGCGACCGCAACAACGTGCTCGTCGACCTCGGCAAGGTCGAGGCGCTGCTGCCGCGCTCCGAGCAGGTGGACGGCGAGCGCTACGAGCAGGGTTCGCGCATCAAGGCCGTGATCACCGAGGTCCGCTCGGGCACGAAGGGGCCGCAGGTGATCCTCTCGCGCCGCGACTCGGAGCTGATCAAGACGCTCTTCGAGCTCGAGGTGCCGGAGATCGCCGACGGGCTCGTCGAGATCCGAGGCGTCGCCCGCGAGCCGGGGTACCGGTCGAAAATCGCCGTCGAGTCGCACGCGCAGGGCGTCGACCCCGTCGGCGCCTGCGTCGGCCCGCGCGGCTCGCGCGTGCGCATGGTCGTCTCCGAGCTGCGCGGCGAGAAGATCGACATCATCCCGTGGAACCCGGAGCCGGCGCGGTTCGTCGCGAAGGCGCTCTCGCCGGCCCGCGTGCGCGAGGTCTACCTCGACGACGACGCGAAGGAGGCGACTGTCGTCGTGCCCGACGACCAGCTGGCGCTGGCGATCGGCAAGGAGGGCATGAACGCCCGCCTCGCGGCGCGGCTCACCGGCTGGAAGATCGACATCCAGTCGGACTCGGAGTTCGCGCAGGCGGAGGCCGACGTCGCCTTCGGCGGCGGCGGCGGCGAGGAGGACATCTCCGGCCGCTGCGCCGCGATCCTCTCCAACGGCAAGCGCTGCCCGAACGCCGCGCTGCCCGGCTCGCGCTTCTGCGGCGTGCCCGCGCACCAGGCGCTTCAGGGCACGGGCTCCGATCGCGTCGGCGGCCCGCAGCCCGACGAAGCGGCCGAGGAGGCCGAGGAGGAGGCCGGAACCGAGGAGGCGCCGCCTGCGGCGGCTGTCGCGGCCGCCGAGCCGGCGGGCGCGGAGGAGACGCAGGCAGAGGCGTGAGCGCAGAGCCGGTCAGGCGCTGCGCCGGCTGCGGCCGGCGCGCTCCGCAGCGCGAGCTCGTCCGCTTCGCAGTCCGGGACGGCGAGCTCGTGCCGGGGCAGGGGGCGCCGGGCCGCGGCGCCTACACGTGCCGGCGCCGCGTGTGCTTCGAGCGGGCCGCCACGCAGCGCGGGTTCGCGCGGGCGCTGCGGCAGACCGTCCGCGTCGATCCGGCGCTCGCCGTTTACACTGGAGAGGCTGATGGCTAACGGAGGCAACAGACCGAATCGTCCGCTCCGCCCGCGCGGCGGCAGCGGGCCGGGCAGCCGCAGGCGCCGCGTCGTCATCGACAACCAGGCGGCGCGCCCGCGCCAGGACCAGCGCCAGACGCGCGAGCGCCAGGACGGCGGCCGCCGTGAGGCGGCGCGCCAGACGCCGGCGCAGCCGACCGGCCCCGTCTCCGTCGAGTCGGGCGTCACCGTCCGCGATTTCTCGCAGGCGCTCGGCGTCCCGATGCCGAACATCATCAAGATCCTGATGGGCCTCGGCCAGATGCGGACGGCAACGCAGTCGCTCACCGACGAGGAGGTCGAGCTGATCGCCGCCGAGCTCGAGCGCGAGGTGACGATCAAGCACGCCGGCGAGGAGGACGTGGTGCCGGAGGAGTACGACGATCCCGAGGAGGCGCTCGAGGCGCGCCCACCGGTGGTCACGATCATGGGCCACGTCGACCACGGCAAGACGACGCTGCTCGACGCCATCCGTAAGACGCACGTCGTCGCGACCGAGGCCGGCGGGATCACGCAGCACATCGGCGCCTACCAGGTCGACGTCAACGGCCGCAAGATCGCGTTTCTCGACACACCCGGCCACGAGGCGTTCACCGCGATGCGCGCCCGCGGCGCGAAGGTGACCGATATCGCCGTGCTCGTCGTCGCGGCCGACGACGGCGTGATGCCGCAGACGAAGGAGTCGATCTCGCACGCACGCGCCGCCGGCGTGCCGATCGTCGTCGCCATCAACAAGATCGACCTGCCCGACTCCAACATCGACCGAGTCAAGGCGGAGCTGGCGCAGGAGGGCCTGCAGCCGGAGGAGTGGGGCGGGACGACGCAGTTCGCCGAGGTGTCGGCGAAGGCGCAGCAGAATCTCGACGCGCTGCTCGAGCGGATCCTGCTCGTCGCCGACCTCGAGCTCGACCTGCGCGCGAATCCGAACGTCGAGGCGTCCGGGCCGATCATCGAGTCCCGGCTCGACGTCGGCCGCGGCCCCGTGGCGACGATGCTCGTGCACCGCGGCACGCTGAAGGTCGGAGACGCGATCGTCGCCGGCGACGCGCACGGACGCGTGAAGGCGCTCTTCAACTACAAGGGCGAGAAGCTCGCGTCTGCGGGGCCGGGCGACCCGGTCGAGATTCTGGGCTTCGACAAGCCGCCACCCGCAGGCGAGATCGCCCGCGTCGTCGACAGCGAGCGCACTGCGCGCGATCTCGCGCAGCGGCGCGCCGAGCGGCTCCGCCGCGAGCAGCTCGCGACGCAGCGCCCGACGAGCGTCTCGCTCGAGAACCTCTTCGAGCAGATGCAGAGCGGCGAGGTCGCCGACCTCAACCTCGTGATCAAGGGCGACGTCGTCGGGTCGGTCGAGGCGGTCGTTTCGGAGCTGTCGAAGTTCGAGCACTCCGAGGTGCGCCTGAACGTGATCCACCAGGGCGTCGGCGCGATCACACAGAACGACATCATGCTCGCGTCGGCATCCGACGCGCTCATCGTCGGCTTCAACGTGCGCCCGAACGTCGAGGCGCGCGAGCTCGCCGCCCGCGAGGGCGTCGAGATCCGCACCTACAACGTCATCTATCAGCTCACCGACGAGATCGAGCAGGCGCTCGTCGGCAAGCTCTCCGCGGTCAAGACCGAGGAGACGATCGGCGAGGCGCAGGTGCGCGCGCTGTTCCGGGTGTCGCGCCTCGGCACGATCGCGGGCTGCATGGTCACGCACGGCGTCGTGCGCCGCGGTGCGCAGGTGCGCTTGGTGCGCGACGGCACCGTGATCTACACGACGACGGTCGCGCAGCTGAAGCGCTTCAAGGACGACGCGCGCGAGGTGCAGGAGGGCTTCGAGTGCGGGATCCTGCTCGAGGGCTTCAATGACCTGAAGGAGGGCGACGTGCTCGAGGTGTTCGAGACGCGTGAGATCGAGCGGACGTCGCTCGACGAACTCGCCCCCACCGCAGCGTCGTAAGAGTCGAGCAGGTTGAGCCAGGTCGTGGCGAGTGGGTTCGTCGGCGTCCTGACCTGTGAGCTGCACTTTCCCGAGGCGCACTCGCTGAAGGAGAAGCGCCACTACGTGCGCTCGGTCAAGGCGCAGCTCCAGAACCGCGTCGGCGCGTCGGTGGCCGAGGTCGACCATCTCGACGTGTGGCAGCGGACGCGCCTCACGGTGGCGTGCGTCGCGCGGGAGCACCATGAGCTGGAGCGGCTGCTCGACGAGGCGGAGCGCTGGCTGAACGGGCAGGAGTGGGAGGTCGCACTCGTGGAGCGGCTGATTCTCGACCCCGACGATTGAACGGCTGCGCCTTCGGCGCAACCTGGTTGCGGAAGTTGACGTCTACACGGCGCCCTGCACCACGGCGGCTGTGCCGGCGACGAGGAGAAGTGCGCCGACGGCTCGCAGGAGGGCGCCTGGAGAGAGACGCCCTGTCAGACGTGAACCGAGCAGTGCACCGGGGATCGAGCCCGCGGCTCCGACCCAGAGCAGCGTCCAGTCGATTCCGCCCGGCAGGTGGCCGACGAGCCCGGCGGCGCCGACTGCGATCCCGACGACGAGGTTCGTGCCGACGGCGCGGGTCGGCTCCTCGCCGACCCAGCGGATCAGGGCCGGCATCCGCAGCGAGCCGAGGATGAGCCCGATCAGCCCGCCGAGGACGCCGATCACGGCGCCGGAGACGACCGCCGCCCTGACGTCCGGCTCCGGGCGCGGCGCCGGCACGGGCCCGCTGCGTTTCGGCCGCAGCAGATCGATTCCGAAGGCGAGCAGGGCCGTTCCGATCACGATCCGCAGTGCGTTCGCGGGCACGTAGGAGGCAGCCGCGCCGCCGCCGATCGCGCCGAGCACCGAGGGCGGGAGCATCCAGGCGACCAGCCGCCAGTCGACCCGCCGCGCGCGCACGTGGGTGACCGACGCGGCCGCCGCGGCCAGCCCGGAGACCGCGATGTTGGCGCCCCCGGCCGCCGCGGGGCCCGCAGCTGCGAACAGCAGGACGGGCAGCCGGATGTTGCCGAGCACGAGGCCGACGAGGCCGCCTGCGAGGGCGACGAGGAAGCACCAGATTCCGACTCCTGCGAGGACCAGCGCGTGCACTAGCTTGAATATCCCCTATGAGCGAACGCATGCGGCGCGTGAACGAGTCTGTCCGGCAGGTGCTGGCCGAGGCGCTGCCGGCGCTGAAGGACCCGCGCATCGGCCTCGTCACCGTGACCGGGGTCGCGACGACGCCTGACCTCCGCCACGCGGTCGTGTACGTGAGCGTGCTCGGCTCGGCCCGCAGGCGGAAGGCGACCCTCCAGGGCCTCGCGGCGGCCCACGGGCTGCTGCAGGGCCGGCTCGCCCGCGAGCTGCGGATGAAGCGGACCCCGCAACTGACGTTCGAGTACGATCCGTCGGTCGAGCGCGGCGTGCGCATGACACAGCTGATCGATGAGCTCGCCCCAGACGAGTGACCTGCAGGCGGTCGTCGACGCGCTTCGCGCGAACGACCGTTTCCTCGTTGTCACCCACGAGAATCCGGACGGCGACGCGCTCGGCTCGATGCTTGCGACGACAATCGCCCTCGGCCGGCTTGGGAAGGACGCGGTGATGTACCTCGGCGGGAGTGCGCCGCTGCCGCGGGAGTACGCGTTCATGCAGTTCGACGGCATCGCGCGCGAGCTGCCCGCCGACGTCGGCGAGCGCACACTGGTCGCAGTCGACTGCGCCAAGGCCGAACGGATCGGGCCCGACGCGGCGCTGGTCGAGCTCGCCGCGTTCGTGGTCGACATCGACCATCACCACGACAACACGCGCTTCGGGAACGTGAACCTCATCGTCCCGGACGCGTCCTCGACTGGCGAGGTGCTGCGGGACGTCTTTCGGGAGCTCGGCGTCGAGGTCACGCCCGAGATCGCGGAGGCGCTCTACATCGCCCTCGTCACCGACACCGGGCGCTTCCAGTATGCGAACACGACGCCGAAGTCGCTGCGGCTGGCGGCGGAGCTGGTCGAGGCGGGCGCGGACGTGCACGAGGTCTTCCAACAGGTCTACGAGTCGGTGGAGTTCGCGAAGCTGAAGCTGCTCGCGCGGGCGCTCGAGCGTGCACGCGTGATCGAAGGGGGACGGATCGTCGTCTCGTACCTCGTGCGCACGGACTTCGCCGAAGTCGGCGCGGCCGAGCCGTACTCGGAGGGGATCATCGACTACCTGCGCGCGGTCGAAGGCTCGGAGCTCGCCGTGCTGATCCGCGAGCCGCCGCGCGACGAGGGACCGACGCGGCGCGTCTCGCTAAGGGCGAGCGTCGACGAGCTCGACGTGTCCGCGATCGCCAGGCTGTTCGGCGGGGGAGGCCACCGGCAGGCCGCCGGGTTCTCGAGCGAGGCCTCCGTCGACGAGATCATCGAACGCATCCGCGAGGGATTCGTCGCCCAACGTGCCCGCCCGAGCGCTTGAGCCTGCCGGCGTCGCGCTCGTCGACAAGCCGGCGGGACCGTCGTCGTTCGCGATCGTCGCGCAGATCCGGCGCATGACCGGCGCCAGGACCGGCCACGCCGGCACGCTCGACCCGTTTGCGACCGGCCTCCTGCTCGTGCTTTCGGGACGCGCGACGAAGCTGGCGCCGCGGCTCGTCGGCCTGGACAAGCGCTACACCACCGAGGTCGCGCTCACCGCACGCACGTCGACCGGCGACCCGGAGGGCGAGGTCGTCGAGACGCTCGAGCCGCCGGCCGAGGCGGAGCTCGAGCGCCGGCTCGCGGGCCTCCGCGGCGAGATCGAGCTGCCGATCCCGGCTGCCTCGGCGGTGAAGATCGGCGGCGAGCGCGCGTACCGTCTCGCGCGACGGGGCGTGCAGGTGGAGATGCCGCTGCGACGCTCGACCGTGCGCTCGCTGGACGTCGTCGCGTACGCCGGCGCGAGCGTGACGCTCGACCTGCGCGTCAGCTCGGGCACCTACGTGCGGGCGATCGCCGAAGCGCTCGGCGGCCACTGCCGGACGTTGCGCCGAACCGAGGTCGGCCCCTTCTCGGTCGAGGAGGCGGTGGCGCCGGAGGCGTTCGAGCCCGGCCGGCTGCTCGCCGAGGCCGACGTGCTCGCGCGGCTGGAGTGGGCGCGTGGTGGAGCGGCGACGTGAACATCGCCCGGCGGCCGGAGGAGCTCGCCGAGGCACGACGCGCGGTCGCGATCGGTACCTTCGACGGCGTCCACCTCGGGCACCGGCGGGTGATCGAGGCGGCCCGGGCTGCGCACCTCCGCCCGGCCGTCGTGACCTTCGATCCGCATCCGCGCGTGATCCTCGGCAACCGGGTCCAGCTGCTCACGACGACGCGGCGGCGCCTCGAGCTGTTCGAGGAGCTGGGGGTCGAGGACGTGCTGCTGCTCCGCTTCGACGCGGCGCTCGCCGCGCTCGCGCCCGAGGAATTCGCCGTCTCCGTGCTCGGCGCGATCGGGGCCGAGGTCGTGACGGCGGGGGACGGCTTCCGCTTCGGGCGCGGGCGCAGCGGCGACCTCGACCTGCTCGAGCGGCTCGGCTTCGACGTCCGCCACGTCCCGCTCGTCGAGAACGTCTCCTCGAGCCACGTGCGGCGGCTGCTCGCCACCGGCGACGTCGCGCGCGCCGCGAAGCTGCTCGGGCGGCCGGCCGAGGTGGAGGGGACGGTCGTGCTCGGCGACCAGCGCGGCGGCACGCTCGGCTTCCCGACCGCCAACCTGGCCGTGCCGCCGGACCTGCTCGTGCCGGCGCTCGGGATCTACGCGGGCGAGGCGCTCGGCCACCGGGCGGCGATCTCGATCGGCACGAACCCCCACTACGGAGGCACCGAGCGGCGCGTCGAGGCGTACCTGCTCGACTTCGAGGGCGACCTCTACGACGAGCGGCTGGTCGTCCAGCTCTGGGAGCGGCTGCGGGACGAGGCGGCGTTCGGCTCGGAGGCGGAGCTCGTCGCGGCGATCGAGAACGACGTGCAGCGGGCGAGGGCCGCCCGCCGACCCGTCTGACACGCGCAAGTTTCCCGGCCGAGGGGCATCTTGGTCGGTATGGAGGCGGCGGCGCAGGCGTGCCCGCGACTCTCGGTGCTGGAGAGCGTCCGCTGCCTCGAATGCGGCGAGATCTACTCGAAGCCGACGGCCGGCGGCACGGTGGAGAAGAACCCGGGCTGCCCGACGTGCGGCTACCTCGGGTGGATCCCGGTCAGCCTGCCCCTGGAGCCGCGAGTGCGGCGCCGCTCCGGCGCGGGTCGGCGGCCCGGCCTCTTCGCCCGATCGCGCTGACGCCGCCGAAGTAGTGGTGCCGCTCCGGCCAGCGGCGGACGCTGCGGCCGGCCCGTTCGAGCTGTACGAGCCCGTCCTCGTCGACGCCCGGCTCGGCGTGGACGACGTCGCCGGCGGGATGGGCGCGCGGCTCGTCGACCGCCTCCTGCGGCTCGACGCGCTCGTCGAGGATCCCTGCAGCGACCGTCAGCAGGGCCGTGCGCAGGCGCGTGCCGCCGGCGGCCCCGATCGCGAGCACGAGGCCGTCGCCGTCGAGCGCGACGCTCGGCGCCATCATGCTCTGCATCCGGCTCCCGGGCTCGAGGGGGCCGCGCAGGAGGTCGACCTCGCCGAGCATGCTGTTGAGGTGGAGGTCGAGCCCGGGGAGCCAGTCGCCCGAGCCGAGGCCGAGGCTCGTGGTCAGCACGCACGCGTTGCCGTCGCCGTCCACCGTGACGAGGTTCGTCGTGTGCGTGTCGGGACCGACCTCGCCGTCCAGGGCACCGAGGAGCGCGCGCAGCCGCGCGGCCGGCGTGAGGCCACGCAGCCGCGGCAGCCGGCCGAGCGCAGGCAGGACGCCGGACAGGCCGCGGCGGGTGAGGAAGCGCAGGCCGAGCCAGGGCGCCTCGACCGGCTCGCTCCACGCCGGTACGTACGCGGTGAGATCGTCGGCCGTCAGGAGGCCCGACTCGGCGATCGTGCCGCTGTAGGCCCCCGCGGCGCCCTCGGCCGCCAGCGACTCGAGCGCCGCAACGAGGCCGGGCTGCCGGAGGAGCTCACCCGGGCGGAGCAGCGTTCCGCCGGGCGCATACATGCGCTTCCCTTCCCGCAGCGTCATGGCCGGCGCGAGCATCTCGAGGCAGGCGGCGTGCGCCGGGGGCATCGGCACTCCCTCCCGGGCGAGCCGGAGGGCCGGCTCGACGAGCCGCGGCCACGGCAGACGGCCGTGCGCCCGCCAGAGCGCACTGAGCCCGGCGGGCACCCCGGGCACCGCGCACGACCCGGGGCCGACGGCGTAGTGGACGAGCTCGGCTCCGAACGGCACCTCGAGGTGCAAGAGCTCCGGCTCGAGCCGCTCCGCGCCGAGCCCGGGAACGGCGCAGAAGCAGTCGAGGTTCTGCGCCGCACCTGTGCGCGCGTCGAAGTGGATCGCATGCCCGCCGCCCAGAAGCCCGGTCATCACCGTCTCCGCGACGCAGGAGGCCATGCAAGCGGCCACGGCTGCGTCCGCCGCGGTGCCGCCGTCCACGAGCACCTCGACACCGGCGGCTGCCGTCGCCGGATGCCCGGCCGCGACCCCGGCGATCACGCGTCGACCTGCGGCATGACCACCCAGCCGATCCGTGCGAAGCCGGGGCGCGGGAAGTCGAGCCGGTCGCTCAGCAGCAGGCCGCCGGCGAAGCCGTAGACGCCGCCGTCGAGCGGCGCCGCCTGAAACACGGGCCGGTCGATCCGGTCGCCCGTCACCGGGTCGCGCTCCCCCTCGCGCACGCGCAGCCCGGTGCCGTGCGCCTCGACCGTCGCGTCGGCGCCGTCGAGGGCATACCGTCCGGCCACGTCCCGGGGTGCGACCGCGGCAGCGGCGGGCCCGGGCGGCGCCGCCAGCCCGAGTCGCTCGACGACGCGGCGGACGAGGCCGCCGCCGCGCCAGCTGTTCGTCAGCACCGCGAGCGCGAGCTGCTGCTCCGGCACCAGCAGGAGCAGCGACTGGTAGCCGGCCACCGATCCCTCGTGGTCGAGCGCGGTGTGCCCGCCGGCCTCGCGCGCCCACCAGCCCAGGCCGTAACCGGCGCCGAGCGCCTGTGAGCGCGGCCGCTGCATGGCGGCCCGCGCCTCCTCGTCGAGCGGGCCGGGGCCGCCGAGGTGGTGGGCTGCGAACGCGAGCAGGTCGCCGACCGTCGACCAGAGCCCGCCCGAGGGGCGCCGCTCGGCCGGGTAGACGTCGCGCGGTACTGACCGGTGGCCGGTCTCACCCGCCTGCACGTGGCCGCGCGCCGGCGCTGCAGGCTCCTCGTACCCGGTCGCAGGGAGCCCGAGCGGCTCGAGGATCCGCGCCTGCATCGCCTGCTCGAACGACGAACCGCACGCACGCGCGCAGGCCTCGCCCGCGGCCCAGTAGCCGGCGTTCGAGTACGAGAACAGTCCCTCGGCGCCGTCGGGGAGCGGCTGCTGCGACTCGCAGCGGAGCCCGGCCGTATGGCTGAGCCACCCCTGCAGCCGCTCGTCGAGCGGTAGGCACGAAAGCGCACCGGATCGTCGCCTTCGAGCACGAGCACGCCGTCCGCGACGGTCACGGCCTCACCGCCCAGGAGCAGGCCCGCCGCGACCCCCGGCACGCCCGTGCGAGAGCGCGCCTCGCGGACGATCTCCTGGAGCTCGAACGCAGGAACCATGCGGGATTGCTACCCTACCGCCCGACCCAGTCCCGGCCGGAACGTGTGCCTTCCTTCGCGTTCCGAGCGGGGGCTCGGGAGACCACGACAAGGAGGCTCATGGCCCTCACCAAGGAAGCCAAGCAAGAGATCATCAAGAAGCACGGCCGCAGCGAGGCCGACACGGGCTCGCCGCAAGTGCAGATTGCGATGCTCACGCAGCGGATCAACGAGCTGACCGAGCACCTCCGCACCCACCGCCACGACCACTACTCCCGTCGCGGCCTCCTGAAGCTCGTCGGCCGCCGCCGCCGTTTCCTCACGTATCTCCAGAAGCAGGATCTCGAGGGCTATCGCGCCCTGATCAAGGAGCTCGGCCTGCGCCGCTAGCTCCAGCAACGGTCACGCCGCAACCAGGTTTGTGAAACCTGGTTGCGGTCAAACCGGAGGGTGGAAGTTTGAGCGAGCCCCGCCTCCGGGGCTGTCTCAAACTCCCGCCCTCCACAAGCAGAGTGGAGGACAATCGAATGAGTATCGCGACCGAGCGCCGAGCGCAGGTCTCCGTCCAGGTAGGAAGCCAGGAGATCAGCTTCGAGACCGGCAAGCTCGCGAAGCAGGCGGACGGCGCCGTCGTCGTCCGCTCCGGCGACACGATGGTGCTCGCCACCGCACAGGGCCGCGCCGAGACGCGCGAGGGCGCGGACTTCTTCCCGCTCACGGTCGACGTCGAGGAGCGGATGTACGCCGCCGGCAAGATCCCGGGCGGCTTCTTCAAGCGTGAGGGGCGCCCCACGGAGCGGGCGATCCTCACCGCCCGCATGATCGACCGCCCGATCCGGCCGCTGTGGCCGAAGGGCTTCCGCAACGAGGTGCAGGTGATCTGCACCGTGCTCTCCGCCGACCTCGTCACCGCGCACGACATCCTGTGCATCAACGGCGCCTCCGCGGCGCTGATGATCTCGCCGCTGCCCTTCCTCGGGCCGGTGGGTGCGGTGCGCATCGGCCTGATCGACGGCAGCCTCGTCGTCAACCCGACCCTGCGCGAGGTCGAGGACGACTCGACCCTCGACCTGATCGTCGTCGGCACGAAGGACGCCCTGACGATGGTCGAGGCCGGCGCGGAGGAGATCCCCGAGGACACGATCCTCGAGGCGCTCGAGCTCGCGCACGCCGAGATCGTGAAGCTGTGCGAGGCGCAGGAGGAGCTGCGGCGCCAGGCCGGCAAGCCGAAGTGGCTCGACCTCGAGCTCACCGTCGAGCTCGAGCGCGACCACGGCCACGCGATCTGGGAGCGGATCCAGTCGGTCGGCCTGAAGGACGCCGGTGCGATCGTCGAGGAGCTGCTCGCCGAGCTTTGCCCGCCGCTGTCGATGGACACGACGGACGACGACATCACCCGCCAGCTCCAGGTGCGCTCGGCGCTCCAAACGCTGCTCGACAAACAGCGCGCGGCCGCCGTCGAGGAGCCGGTGCGTGTGCAGTTCGGCGACGAGCTGCGCGCCCTCACCGACGCCGAGCAGGACTCGAAGCAGCTCAAGTCGGCGAAGCGGCACCTGCTGTTCGAGAAGATCGCCGACGAGGTGCAGCTGCCCTTCCCGGTCGGCCCTGCGGCGACGGAGCCGGAGAGCGGCGAGCCGGCCGCGCCGGCGAAGGACTCGGCGACGAAGTCGTGGGTCAGAAAGGCGTGCGAGTCGATCTACAAGGACCTCGTGCGGAAGAAGATCGCCGTCGAGAAGCGCCGCCCGGACGGCCGCGCGACCGACGAAATCCGTCCGATCGAGATCGAGGTCGGCGCCAACCCGCGCGCACACGGGTCCGGCCTGTTCCAGCGCGGCCAGACGCAGATCCTCAGCACGCTCACGCTCGGCACCGCGAAGGAGGGGCAGCGCATCGACGATCTCTCCCTCGAGGAGGAACGCCGCTTCATGCACCACTACAACTTCCCGCCGTACTCGGTCGGGGAGACGGGCTTCATGCGCGGCCCGAAGCGGCGTGACATCGGCCACGGCGCGCTCGCCCAGCGGGCGCTCGAAGCGGTCATCCCGCCAGCCGACGAGTTCCCCTACACGATCCGCATCGTCTCCGAGACGCTCGAGTCGAACGGCTCGTCGTCGATGGGCTCCGTGTGCGGCTCGACGCTGTCGCTGATGGACGCCGGCGTACCGATCAAGGCGCCGGTCAGCGGCATCGCGATGGGCCTCGTCAAGGAAGGCGACGACTACACGATCCTCACCGACATCCAGGGCGCGGAGGACCACCTGGGCGACATGGACTTCAAGGTCGCCGGCTCGCGGGCCGGCATCACCGCGCTCCAGATGGACATCAAGATCACGGGCGTCACCCAGCAGATCATGCGCGACGCGCTCGAGCAGGCGAAGCGGGCGCGCGACTTCATCCTCGACCAGATGCTCGCAGTGATCCCGGAGTCGCGGTCGGAGCTGTCCGCGAACGCCCCGCGGATCACGTCGATCAAGATCAACCAGGAGCAGATCGGCCTCGTCATCGGCAAGGGCGGCGAGACGATCCGCGGCCTCGAGTCGGACTACGAGGTGCAGATCGACATCGAAGAGGACGGCACGATCCTCATCTACGCGACCGACGGCGAGAAGGCGGCCGCCGCGATCGCCGCGATCGAGAGCCTGACGAAGGAGCCGGAGGTGGGGGACACCTACACCGGCAAGGTCGTCAAGACGACGCAGTTCGGCGCCTTCGTCGAGCTGAAGAAGGGCACCGACGGGCTGCTGCACGTCTCGAACGTCGGCCCCGGCCGGGTCGGCCACATCGAGGACGTGATGTCCCGCGGCGACGTCGTCGACGTGCTCGTCCAGGAGGTCGACAAGGCACGCGGCCGCATCGGCCTCAAGCTGATCGCCAAGCATGAAGGCGAGCGCCTCGTCCAGCCGGAGGAGCTGATCGAGCGGGCGAAGGACGCACCGCCCCGGCCGCCGGAGGAGGAGCGCCCGCGCCGCGACGGCGACCGCGGCCGCCGCGGCGGCGGCCGCGACCGCAGGTAGAGCGCTCGAGCGAGGGCGGGTGAGCACCCGCCCTCGCTCGAGCTTCAAACCACCGCGGCTGGATCAAAGCCGCTGTCATCGTCGGCCTCATCGCGCTCGCGGCGCGACCTGGCGGCGCAGCGGGGTCGCCGACGCGTTCCCGCGCGATCGGCGCGTCGTCAACCTCGAGCAAGAGGTCTTCACGGCGGCCCTGCGGGAGCGCGCGGCCCTTTCAGGGTAAGGCGGCGTTCCCTCAAAGGGGGTACGCACGCGCACTCCGGATGCCGATGCCCGTTCTGGGGAACTCAACCCGTCGTCGCCATGCCAGCTCCACCGCCCTCACCGATCTCGCCGTTGCGAGGCCTGCTCGAGGTTTCCCGGCTCGTCCGAGCCGAGGGAGACCTGCCTGAGTTGCTCGCGGCGATCGCGCGCACGATCTCGGAGGCGCTGGGCTACGAGACGGTCGTGATCGACCTCTACCGGCCCGCCTGGGACGACTTCTGCGTCACCACCGTGCACGGGAACGACGGAGCGCGTGCCTCCCTGCTCGGGCAGGTGCGCACGCACGCGGAATGGGAGCCGCTGCTCAGCGAGCGCTTCCACCGGCGCGGCGCCTACGTCGTCCCCGCCGGCGCCTACGACTGGACCGACACCGGCTACAGCTACGTGCCCGACGTGGAGCCGGGCGAGGGAGTCGATGCCTGGCAGCCCGAAGACGCGCTCTTCCTGCCGATGCGGCACGCGGACGGGCACCTCCTCGGCATCGTCTCCGTCGACGAGCCGGTGACCCGGCGGCGGCCGACCGACGAGGAGCTCGAGGTGCTCGCGTCGTTCGCCGACCACGCGGCGCTCGCCGTCCAGTCGGCGCAGGAGGCGGCCGAGGCGGCCCGCCACCGGCTCGCGCTCGAGCAGCTGCTGCGCGTGTCGTCCCGCCTCACCGACGAGCCTGCGGCCGACGAGATCCTGCGGGCCGTGTGCACCGGCGTGCGCGACGCGCTCGGCTTCCGGAACGTGCTCGCGCTGCTCGTCGACCCGCAGAGCTCCCGGCTCGAGCCGCGCGCGGCAGTCGGCTGGGCAATCGACCCGCCGGAGGCCGGCCGGCCGGTGTTCCTCGCCGACGTCCAGCCGCTGCTCGACCCGGCGTTCGAGATCGAGGGCTGCTTCCTGCTGCCGAGCGAGGCGGCGGAGCAGCTCGTCCCCGCCGAGAAGGTCGCGTACGTCTCGCAGCTCAACGGGCGGGGCCCCCGCGCCTGGCGCCGGCACTGGCTGGTCGTGCCGCTGCACGACCGCGGAGGTGGCGTGATCGGAATCCTCAGCGCGGACGAGCCCGAGGATCGGCTGCTGCCGTCGGCGGAGAAGCTCCAGGCGCTGCGCATCTTCGCGAACCAGGCGGCGGCGGCGATCGTGGCTTCGGCGTACGTGCACGAGCTGCGCTTCCTCGCCGACCACGACCCGCTTACGCGCCTGCTCAACCGGCGCGCGTTCGTCGGCCGGCTCGACGGCGAGGTCGCGCGCGTGCTGCGCTACGACCGCGCGTTCGGCCTCGTGCTCTGCGACCTCGACGGCTTCAAGGAGCTGAACGACCGCTTCGGGCATGCGGCCGGCGACGAGGCGCTCCAGATCTTCGCCGGTCTCCTGCGTGGCGCGCTGCGGAAGCCGGACGACGCCTTCCGGATCGGCGGCGACGAGTTCGCGCTGCTGCTCACCGAGGCCTCCGAGGACGACGCGCGCGAGGTCGTGCGGCGGATCGCCGAGCTGCTCGACGCGAGCGACGGCGCGCGGCTGACCGGGCTCCGCGCGAGCTTCGGCGTCGCGTCGTGTCCCGCCGACGCCCGCGACCCGCAGACCCTCTTCCGGCTCGCCGACGAGGCGCTCTACCTCGCGAAGCGCAACGGCTCCGGGCTGCAGTTCGTCGCCTGACGGCCCGAGCTCGGGCGGCGGGCAACGCGAAGCCGCGCAAGGCCCGGGTACGATCGACGAGTGCAGAAGTACGTCCTCTCGGAGCTCGACTCGGGCGAGCGCGTGATCTCGGAGAAGGTGCCGAGCGTGCGCTCGGTGGCGCTCGGCTTCTGGATCGGCGCCGGCTCGCGCGACGAGCGCCCTGACCGCGCGGGCGTGTCTCACTTCATCGAGCACCTGCTGTTCAAGGGGTCGCGCTCGTACGACGCGCAGCAGATCGCCGAGACGTTCGATGCGATGGGCGCGGAGCTCAACGCCGCGACCTCCCGCGAGCACACGGTCGTCTACGCGCGCGTGCCCGACCGGCATGTCGAGGAGGCGCTCGAGGTGATGACGGACATGGTGTTCGCGCCGTCGTTCGCCGAGCTCGACCACGAGCGGGAGGTGGTGCTCGAGGAGATCGCGATGTACGAGGACACGCCGCAGGAGCTCGTGCACGATCTCTTCTCGGAGGCCGTGTTCGGCTCGCATGCGCTGGGGCGGCCGGTGATCGGCACCGCGGGCGTGATCTCGACGGTCAGCCGGCGCGCGCTCGCCGCGTATCACCGGACGATGTACACGGGCGGCAACATCGTCGTCGCCGCAGCCGGGAACATCGCGCACGACAGGTTCGTCTCGCTCCTCCAGCGCTGCGAGCGCCGCAGCGCCGATCCGGAGCGGCGCAGGTCGCACCTGCGCCGGCCGCTCGTGCAGCCGCCGCCGCCGGGGCTGCGCTTCCAGCGCAAGGACACGGAGCAGTACCACGTCTGCCTGGGCGCGCCCGGCATCTCGCGCTCCGACCGGCGGCGCTTCGCCGCCTCATTGCTCGACGGCATCCTCGGCGGCTCGGCGTCGTCCCGGCTGTTCCAGGAGATCCGCGAGAAGCGCGGGATGGCCTACGCGGTCTACAGCTTCGCCTCGCAGTACACGGACACGGGGCTCGTCGGCGTCTACGTGGGGACGCGCGAGGAGAACCTCGCCTCCTGCGTCGAGATCTGCGTCGAGCAGGTCGGCGAGATCGCCGCCGGCAAGCTCCGCAAGGGCGAGCTCGAGCGGGCGAAGGAGAGCGTGAAGGGGAGGATCATGCTCTCGATGGAGTCGACGTCGAACCGGATGAGCAGGCTCGGCAAGTCACTCAGCTCCGACACCGAGCTGCTGACGTTCGACCGGATCATGAGGGAGATCGACGCCGTCGACGAGGACGGGATCGCCGAGCTGGCGGCGGTGCTGCTGGCGCCGGAGCGCCTGTCGGCCGCGGGTGTCGGGCCGGACGACGACCGGTTCCGCACGGCGATCGGACGGGCGAGCGCGGAGCTCGTCGCGCGGGCGGCGGCCTAGGTAGATGAAGATTGCCGTCCTCGGCGCGGAGGGGAAGGTCGGGCGCGTGCTCGTGCCGGCGCTCGAGCAGGCCGGGCACGAGGTGCACGGGATCGAGATCGGCGACGCGGTCGACGTGCACGGGCTCGACGTCGCCGTGGACTTCACGACGCCGGAGGCGGCCCCGGAGAACGTGCGCGCCGCTCTCGAGCAGGGCGTCTCGTGCGTCGTCGGGACGACGGGATGGGACCCGCAGCCGCTGCACGGGCTCGCGGTCGGGCGGGGGCTGCGGCTGTTCGTCGCGCCGAACTTCTCGGTCGGCGCCGTTCTGATGATGCGGTTCGCGCAGCAGGCGGCCGCGTTCTTCCCGCGCGCCGAGATCATCGAGCTGCACAACGAGGCGAAGAAGGACGCTCCGTCCGGCACCGCGAAGGCGACGGCCGCCCTGATCGGCGGCGACCCCGTCATCCACTCGGTGCGCCTGCCCGGCCTCGTCGCGCACCAGGAGGTGATCTTCGGCGGCGAGGGGCAGCTGCTGACGATCCGCCACGACACGACGGCGCGCGAGTCGTTCGTGCCGGGCGTGCTGCTCGCGCTCGAGAAGCTCCAGACGCTGCCGCCCGGCCTGACGGTCGGGCTCGACGCGCTGCTCGGCTGACCCGTGTCTAGACTCCGCGGCGTGAGGCTGCTCCTCGGTCTCGCCGGGGTGGTGGTGCTCGCCGGGTGCGGAACGATGGCGGGCCGCTCGGGAGCGCCTGCAGCGCCGGCCGCTCCGGTTGCCGATGCGCCGCCGATCGAGGCTGTCGACGAGGCGCCGCCACCGCAGGTGCAGGACATGCTTGACGCCGAGTTCGCGCCGTTGCCGGCGGACTTCGGCGAGCAGGTCTCGGGCACCTCGTCGAGTGCCGGCGCGGGCTCGTTCACCATGGTGTACTCGTACTCGTCGGGGATCGACACGCTCAGCCCCGACGGGACCGCGTCGACGACGACGAAGCCGACCGCCGCGCAGATCGCACAGCTCCGCTCCGACATCGAGGCGCGACGCACGGCGATCGAGCCGGCAACCGGCGCGCCGCCGCGGGTCGTGGCCCGCCTGCCGCTCGCCGACGGAGGCGAGGTGCTCTTCCTGACCTGGCACAACCGCGGCGGGCTGCTGTGCACGACGGCCCAGATCGTCGACGCGCACGGCGGCGGCGGGGGCGGGGCGAGCGGCCCGTGCGCCGGTGCGGGCCAGGGCGAGACGCCGTGCGCGGCGATCTGCCTCTCGTCGGACGAGACTGGCGACGCCACGGCGCAGCGCTGGGTGCTCACCGGAACGGTTGCCGCGGACGCCGACGCGGTCGACGTCACGACGGGGGACGGCACGACGCTCGAGTATCCGCTCACCGGGCCGGTCGTCGACGGCGACAGGCGCGTCTTCCTGCTCGAGCTCGGCGCGCAGGACTGGCGGAAGCTCGCGCTCCTCCAGGGTGGTCAGGTCGAGGCCGAGGCGGTGCTGCCGGCGATGATCGTCGCCTCCGAGGACTGCAACGTCAAGCTCGGTCCGATGCCGCCGCCGACGCCGCCCGCCGCTCCCGGCCCGGTCACGCCGTCGCCTGCGGAGCACGCCTACGTGCAGGCCTTCCAGGACTGCATGACGGCGAGCGGCGCGCTGCCGGCGTTCCCGGCCTCGCCGGTGCCGACCCCGTAGCCCGGGTCCCGTCAGGGATAGTTCCGGGTCATGGCGAGCGAGGCCGCCGAGCTCGTCTTCGACGAGGCGACGAAGCAGTACGCGGGGCGGCCCGAGCCGGCGGTCGACCGTCTCTCGCTGACCGTGCCGGCGGGAGAGATCTGCGTGCTCGTCGGCCCGTCGGGCGGCGGCAAGACGACCGCGCTCAAGCTCGTCAACCGCCTGATCGAGCTCTCCACCGGCGACATCCGCATCGACGGGACGAGCGTGAAGGAGCAGAACGTCGTCCAGCTGCGACGCGGCATCGGCTACGTGATCCAGCAGGTGGGCCTGTTCCCGCACATGAACGTCGAGGCGAACATCGGCACCGTGCCGCGCTTGTACGGGCGCTCGAAGGACTGGATCCACGGTCGCTCGCAGGAGCTGCTCGAGCTGGTCGGCCTCGACGCGTCGTACGCGAAGCGGTATCCGGCGCAGCTCTCCGGCGGCGAGCGCCAACGCGTCGGGCTGGCCCGGGCGCTCGCTGCGGACCCGCCGCTGATGCTGATGGACGAGCCGTTCGGCGCGATCGACCCGATCGTCCGCTCGCGGCTCCAGGACGAGTTTCTGCGCCTGCAGACCGAGGTGCGCAAGACGGTCGTCTTCGTCACGCACGACATCGACGAGGCGATCAAGGTCGGCGACCGGATCGCGATCCTCCGCGAAGGCGGCCGGCTGGCGCAGTACGACACGCCGGCGACGATCCTCGAGCACCCTGCCGACGACTTCGTCGCCGAGTTCGTCGGCGCCGACCGCGCCCTGAAGGCTCTCGCGCTCCGGACGCTCGATCAGCTCGAGTTGCGGCCGCTCGACGGGACGGAGGGCGCGCCGCGCCTCGCGTGCGATACGACGGTGCGCGACGCGCTCGCGCTGCTCGTCGCCGAGAAGCGTGATGCGCTGGTCGTGCTCGACCACCGGGGCGACGCGGTCGGCACCCTCACCCGGGACGACCTCCTGCGATGACGCCTGCTCTCGCCTCCGGGGGAGGCCCTGTCATCCCGAACTTCGGGCAGGGCAGCTCGTGCGAGATCCACAACGGCTGGTTCTGCACGGACTGGGTGCGCGCGCATTGGGGCGACACGCTCCAGCCGGCTCTCGTGCAGCACGTCGAGCTTGCGGCGATCGCGGTGGCGATCGGCTTCGTGCTCGCCTCCGCGCTCGCGTTCGCAGGGTTCCGCTTCCGCCTGCTCGACCCGCCGATCGGCTTCTTCGCCGACTTCCTGTACACGATCCCGAGCCTTGCGCTGTTCCAGCTCCTCGTTCCGCTCACCGGGCTGACGGTGACGACGGTGGAGATCGCGCTCGTCTCGTACACGCTCCTGATCCTGTACCGGAACATGATCGAGGGGCTGCGCGGCGTCCCGCCCGACGCGCTCGAGGCGGCGCGCGGCTCCGGCTTCACGCGCCTGCAGACGCTCGTGCACGTCGAGCTGCCGCTCGCACTGCCCGCGGTCATCGCCGGCCTGCGCATCGCGACCGTCTCGACGATCTCGATCGCCACCGTCGCAGCGTTCGTGATCCCGGAGGGGCTCGGGCGCCCGATCTTCGTCGCGCTCGAGCAGGAGGTGTTCAAGACGGAGATCCTCACCGCAGGTGGGCTCGCGGTCCTGCTCGCGCTGTCCGCCGACGCGGTGCTCGTGCTCGCGCAGCGCGCGCTCACCCCGTGGAGCCGGCTGGAGCGGCGGGCGTGATGCTCGCCGACCAGTTCGAGCCCGGCACCTTCGTCGACGCGTTCCGATTCATGGGGCACAACGCCGGCTTCCTGCTCCAGAAGAGCGGCGAGCACCTCGAGCTGTCGCTCACGGCGCTCGGGATCGCGCTGCTGCTCTCGCTGCCGCTCGGCCTCTGGCTCGGCCACCGGCACCGCGGGCTCTTCTTCGCGGTCAGCGTCTCGAACGTCGGCCGGGCGCTGCCGAGCCTCGTCCTGATCGCCGTCGGGCTGACGATCTTCGGCGTCGGCTTCTGGAACAACACCGCGGCCCTCGTCGTGCTCGCGGTACCGCCGATCCTTACGAACGCGTACTTCGCGATCGACGGAGTCGACCGCGACGTCGTCGAGGCGGCGCGGGGGATGGGTCTCGGCGAGCTGCAGGTGCTGTGGCGCGTCGAGCTGCCCCTCGGCCTCCCGCTCGTGATCGCGGGGATCCGGATCGCCGTCATCTTCGTGATCGCGACCGCGACGATCGCGGCGATCGCGGGGGGCGGAGGGCTGGGGGAGATCATCGTCGACCAGCCGAGCTACGGGCTCTCCGGCGTCGTCGCGGCCTCGCTCTGCGTGTCGGCGCTGGCGTTCCTCGCGGCCCTGCTGCTGAGCCTCCTGCTCCGGCAAATGTCGCGTAGACCGGGACCGATTCCGTAGGGTGACGGCGTCCCCGACCGGAGGAGGGCGCAGGTGATCAGGAAGCACACTCGACGTGCCGCCAAGGCGGTCTTTGCCATTTCACTGGGGGTCGCGATCGTCCTGGGCGGAACCGCCACCGCCGCGCCGAAGAAGACTGCGGCGGCGCCGACGATCGTCGTCGGCACGAAGAACTTCACCGAGGAGTACATCCTCGGGCAGCTGTACAAGCAGGCGCTCGAGGGCGCCGGCTTCAAGGTCTCCTACAAGGAGAGCATCGGCAGCTCCGAGCTGATCGACACCGCGATCACGAGCGGCAAGATCAACTTCTACCCCGAGTACACGGGTGTGATCGTGCAGGACCTCGCGAAGAAGAAGTCACCTTCGAGCGCGGCGGCGACGTTCGCCGCGGCGAAGAAGTTCGAGGAGACGCGCGGGCTCACGCTGCTCAACGCCACGCCGTTCTACGACACCGACTCGTTCGGGATGCTGACGTCGACCGCGAAGAAGCTCGGCGTCAAGACGATCGCCGACATGAAGAAGGTGAAATCCTTCTCGTTCGCCGGCTACCCGGAGTGCAAGACGCGCATCACCTGCCTGCTCGGCCTGAAGCAGGTCTACGGGCTGACGCAGGTGCAGTTCGTCCCGCTCGCCTCGATCAGCGTCTACACGCTGCTCGACCAGGGCAAGATCACCGCGGGTGACGTCTTCTCGACCGACCCGCAGCTGGCCGGCACGAAGTACACGATCCTTGTGGACACGAACCACATCTTCGGCTTCCAGAACGTCGCGCCGGTCGTCTCGCAGAAGCTCCTCTCCGCGGCCGGCCCGAAGTTCGCGCAGATCGTCAACGCCGTCTCGGCGAAGCTGACGCTGCAGGCGATGATCGCCATGAACAAGGCGGTCGCGATCGACAAGGCAACGCCCGCCGCGGTCGCCGCCGGCTTCCTGAAGGCCAACAATCTCAAGTAATGAAGGTCGTCGTTCTCGGCGGAGGGTCGACCGGCGAGCACTTCGTCGGCGCCCTCCGCCGGCTCGACGGCGCCGTGGAGCTGACGCTCGTCGAGAGCCGGCTCGTCGGCGGGGAGGGCTCGTACTTCGCGTGCATGCGCGCGTGATGCCGCCGTTGCTCGTGGTGATGGAGCAATGCGAGGCGCGCTACCGCGGGATCGAGCAGGTCAGTGCCTGCGCCGCCCGGGGTGTGCAGCACGTGCCGCTGCCCTAGAATTCCGTCCATGCTCGGCGAGGTCCTCACGGCGATCGTGACGCCGTTCCACCCGGACGGGTCGGTCAACGTCGAGAAGTTCCGCGAGCTGGCCGCGTATCTCGTCGACCACGGCTCGGACGGTCTCGTCGTCGCCGGGACGACCGGCGAGTCGCCGACGCTCTCCGACGCGGAGAAGCTCGAGCTGTTCGCCGCCGCGATCGAGGCGGTCGGCGACCGTGCGACGGTCGTCGCCGGCACGGGCACCTATGACACGGCGCACTCCGTGCACCTGACGGAGGCCGCGCACGTGCTCGGCGTCGACGGGTTCCTCGTGGTGACGCCGTACTACAACAAGCCGCCGCAGCGCGCGATCGTCCGCCACTTCGAGGAGATCGCGTCGGTCACCGACAAGCCGGTCGTCGTCTACAACATCCCGAGCCGCGTCGTCGTCAACATCGAGCCGGACACCATCGCCCGGCTCGCGGAGATCCCGAACGTCGCCGCCGTGAAGCAGGCGAACGACGACCTCGCGCAGGCCCGCTGGATCGTCGAGACGGGCCTCACGCTCTACGCGGGCGACGACAACCTCATCTTCCCGTTCCTCGAGCTCGGCGGTGCCGGGGGCGTCTGCGTCCACACGCACGTCTGGGGGCCGCAGACGAAGGAGATGGTCCGCCGCTACAAGGACGGCGACGTCGAGGGCGCGCGGGCGCTGAACGAGGAGATGCAGCCGGCGTTCGACCTGCTGAAGATCACGACGAACCCGATCCCGATCAAGGCCGCGGTCAACCTGCTCGGCCACGAGGTCGGCGGCTACCGGCTGCCGATGGTCCCGCCGACCGAGCAGGAGCTGGAGCAGGTGCGCGCCTGCCTCGAGCGCGCCGGGATTCTCCAGCCGGCCTCCGCCTGAAGCAAACTAGACTTCAGCCCGGCATGGGCGTTTGCCGGATCATCCCGCTCGGCGGTCTCGGCGAGGTCGGGAAGAACATGACCGTCTTCGAGGCGGAGGGGTCGATCGTGATCGTCGACGCGGGCCTCGCGTTCCCGCGCGACGAGCACCTCGGCGTCGACCTCCTCCTGCCAGACGTCTCGTATCTCGTCGAGCGCGAGTCGATGATCCGCGGCGTCGTCCTCACGCACGGCCACGAGGACCACGTCGGCGGGCTGCCGTACCTGATGCGCGAGGTGCACGTGCCCGTCGTCGCAGCGACGCGGCTGACGCTCGCGCTGGTGAAGTCGAAGCTCGACGAGCACGGCCTGCTGCGCGACGCCGAGCTGCGCGAGATCGCGCCCGGCGACGAGCCGTTCCACCTCGGACCGTTCACGGTCGAGCTCGTGCGCATGGCGCACTCGATTCCGGACGCCGCGGCAGTCGTGCTCGAGACGCCGGGCGGCCTGGTCGTCCACACCGGCGACTACAAGCTCGACCACACGCCCGTCGATGGGCAGCGCACGGACGTCGGCCGGCTGGCGTCGATCGGCAACCGCGGCGTCGACCTCCTGCTCGGAGACTCGACGAACGCGGAACGGGCGGGCTTCACGGAGTCGGAGCGCGTCGTCGGCGAGGCGTTCCGCCAGATCTTTCCGCAGCGTAAGGGAAAGATCCTCGTCGCGTCCTTCGCGTCGAACGTGCACCGGATGCAGCAGGCCGTCGACGTCGGCGTCGACTGCGGCCGCAAGGTCGCGTTCGTCGGGCGCTCGATGCGTAAGAACTCCAACATCGCGCGCAACCTCGGCTACATGGACGTGCAGGACGACATGATCCTCCGGCCGCACGAGCTCGCGGAGCTGCCGCGACACGAGCAGCTGATCCTCTGCACCGGCAGCCAGGGCGAGCCGCTCTCGGCCATGACGCGGATCGCGTACAACGACCACCCGGCGGTGTCGGTCGAGGCCGGCGACACGGTGATCATCTCCGCGAAGCCGATTCCCGGCAACGAGCTGCGCGTGCACGACGCGATCAACCGGCTGGCGAAGTCCGGCGCCGAGGTGCTGCACGAGGACAACGCGCCCGTGCACGTCTCCGGCCACGGGCGCGCCGAGGAGCTGCGCACGATCCTCGGCCTCCTGCGCCCGCGCGCGGTGATGCCGGTGCACGGCGAGTTCAGGATGCTCGCCGCGCATGCACAGCTCGCGCGCGAGGGCGGGATCCCGGAGGGACGGATCCTGCTCGCCGAGAACGGCAGCGTCGTTGAGCTCTCGCATGAGCACGGCGCGCGCATCGTCGACCACGTCGCAGCGGGCGTGACCTTCGTCGACGGCCTCGGTGTCGGCGACGTGAAGGACGTCGCGCTGCGCGACCGGCGCCGGCTGGCGGAGGACGGTGTGCTGATCGTCGTGGCGACGCTCGCCGCGGATAACGGGGCCGGCGGGCTCACGGCGCCGCCGGAGCTGATCGCGCGCGGCTTCGGGGACGCGGCCGACGAGCTGCTCGCCGAGCTGCGGGAGGAGGCGCGCCGCGTGCTCGCCCAGCTGCTCGGCGACGACATCACGGAGATCAAGCTGCTCCAGGAGCACCTGCACGAGGCCCTCGGCGGCGTCGTCTACGACCGCACGGGCCGCCGGCCGATGATCCTGCCGGTGCTGGTCGAGGTCTAGGAGTGCCCCAGCGGCTCCGCTATCTGCCGACCTGGGCGGACGTGCTCGAGGAGTGCGCCGCCGAGCAGCCGACCGCGCAGCTGCTCGTCGCGCAGGTCGGCGCCAGCGAGGCGGCCGCGCTCGCGTTCTGCCGGCTGCTCGAGCGCTGGGCGCGCGGCGACGCGCAGCCGGCCACGCCTGGCGGGCGCCAGGCGGCGCTGCGGCACGCCGCCGACCGGGTCGAGACGGCGCTCACGGGTCTCGAGCACCCGCTCGACCGCTACCTCCTCGAGCTCGAGGCGGACGCGGCCGAGGGTCGCTCCTGGTACGGCGGCCCCGGCGCCGCGGAGCTGCTCGACTGGGAGCCCGTGCTCTCACGCGCGGGTGTGCGCGCCGCGCCGGAGCGGGTCGCGCAGGCGTACCTCGAGCTGGCCGTGTTCGTGCGCGCGCTCGAGGGTCTGACGACCGCGGTCCGGCTCGACGCGACGCCGGCCCGCTCGTCGCTCTGGGCCGGCCTCTTCGACCTCCGCGAGAACCTGCTCGGCAGGGGCCTCGAAGACCTCCGGGCGCTCTCCGCGATCTGACCGCGCCCGTGCCTCCTCCTCGCCTGACCGTCGTCGGCTCGATCAACCTCGACCTCGTCGCCCGGGCCGAGCGGCTGCCGCGGCCGGGGGAGACGGTGACGGGCGCGACCTTCGTGCGCGTCCCCGGCGGCAAGGGCGCGAACCAGGCGGTCGCCGCGGCGCGCCTGGGCGCCGACGTGACGCTCATCGCCTGCATCGGCGGCGACGACTTCGGCCGCGAGGCGCTGGTCGAGCTCGAGCGGGCGGGCGTCGGGCTCGGGCTGCTGAAGATCGCGCCCACGGCGGCGACGGGAGTCGCGCTCATCACGGTCGATGCGGACGGCGAGAACGAGATCGTCGTCGCGCCCGGCGCCAACTTCGAGCTGCGGCCGGAGGACGTCGCACTTCCCGAGGCCGACGGCGTGCTCTCGCAGCTCGAGATCCCGCTCGAGACGGTGCGCCACGTGGCGGCGATCGCGCCCGGAGCGTTCTTCCTCAATGCCGCGCCGGCGCGCGGCCCGGTCCCCGCCGCCGACGTCACCGTGGTGAACCGCTACGAGCTCGAGGCGCTGCCGCACGGGGACGGCGTGATCGCGGTGACGCTCGGCGCCGACGGCGCTGTGCTGCTGGAGGATGGGGCGGAGGTGGCGCGTGCGGTGCCTCCCGGCGTGGAGCCCGTCGACGGCACGGCCGCGGGCGACGCGTTCACGGCGTGCCTCGTCGTCTCGCTGCTCGAGGGCCGTGAGCGCGGCGAGGCGCTGCGCCGCGCCTGCATCGCGGGCGCGCTCGCCGCCTCGCGGTTCGGGGCCCAGTCCTCACTGCCGACCGCGGAGGAGGTGGACGCGCTCCTGTGAGCACCCCGATCCTGATCGACTGCGACCCGGGCCACGACGACGCGATCGCGATCCTGCTCGCGCTCGCCTCGCCGGAGGTGGAGCTGCGCGCGGTGACGACCGTCGCCGGCAACCAGACACTGGACAAGACGACGCGCAACGCGCTCAAAGTGCTCGAGCTCGCCGGCCGCACCGACGTTCCCGTTGCCGCCGGCGCCGAGCGGCCGCTGCGGCGCGCCCTGCGCACCGCCGCGCACGTGCACGGGGAGAGCGGCCTCGACGGGCCGGCGCTGCCGGAGCCGGCGACCCGGCCGGTCGACGCGCACGCGGCCGAGCTCCTCGACGAGCTGATCGAGCCCGGCGTCGTGCTCGTGCCGACCGGACCGCTGACGAACATTGCGCTCCTGCTCCAGCGCCACCCCGACGTGCGCGACCGGCTCGATCGGATCGTCTGGATGGGCGGCGCGATCGCGGAGGGGAACATCACGCCGGCGGCGGAGTTCAACGCGTTCGTCGACCCCGAAGCGGCCGCGATCGTCTTCGGAAGCGGGATCCCGCTGACGATGATCGGGCTCGACGTCACGCACAGAGCGCTGTTCACGCGCGCGCACGCCGAGCGGCTGCGGGGCACCGGCGCGGCAGGACGCGTCGTTGCCGAGCTGTCGGACTTCTTCCAGCAGTTCCACGAGCGCCGCTACGGGATGAGCGGCTCACCGATCCACGACGCGCTCGCCGTCGCGCACGTGATCGACCCGACGCTCGTCACGACGCTCGAGTGCAATGTCGAGATCGAGACCGCCTCGCAACACTGCGACGGGCGGACGGTCGTCGACCGCTGGCTCGTCACAAGTCGCGCGCGCAACGCCCACGTCGGCATCGACGTCGACGCGGAGCGCTTCCTCGAGCTGCTCGTCGAGCGGATCGCGTCGCTCGGATGATCTGCTTCGCCGCGATCGCTCCGCACGGCGACGTCGACTCGGCACCCGAGCTGCGCGAGGCGATGGAGGAGCTCGGCCGGCGCTTCGACGCAGCGGCGCCCGACGCGGCGATCGTCGTCACGCCGCACAACGTCCACGTCGACGGGCACTTTGCCGTCGTCACCGCCGCACGGGTCGGCGACAGGGAGACCGACCGCGCGCTCGCGGCCGCCGTGCTCGCCGCGCTGCTCGAGGACGGCGTGCCGGCCGTCGGCGTCTCCTACGGGGGCAACGACCACGCGGAAGCGGAGATGCCCCTCGACTGGGGCACCGAGGTGCCGCTCGCCTTCCTGCGCGCCGAGCGGATCGTCGTCGTCTGCCCGGCACGCGACAGGCCGCTCTCCGAGCACGTGCGCGCCGGCGCCGCGCTCGCCCGCGCAACCGGCGAGAGGCGAGTCGCGCTCGTCGCGAGCGCCGACCATGGGCACGCGCACGATGCGAACGGCCCGTACGGCTTCGACCCCGCCGCCGCCGAGTACGACGCGCTCATCCGGGCGATCGTCGGCTCCGGCCGGCTGGACTTCGCGCCGCTCGCGCCGCTCGCCCACACGGCGAAGGCCGACTCGCTCTGGCAGCTGCTGATGCTCCAGGGCGCCGTGGGGGAGGCGCCGCGCACCGACCTCCTCGCCTACGCGGCGCCCACGTACTACGGCATGCTCGTGGCGGGCGTCGAGCCCTGAACGGCGGCCGGGCAGGAGCCCGGCACTTGCGCGCGAACAGGGCCGCATGGCGCGCTCCAGGCGCAAGACCAGGCTGCGTCCCAAGATCCCGGCCCGGATCCGGAAGAAGCGGGCGAAGACGCGCGGCCTCCAGCACCCGGAGATCTGGGGGCTCGGGCTCGTCGCCCTGGGCGCATTCCTCGGCAGCATCCTCTACTTCGGCTGGAACGGCGGCTACGTCGGGCATGCGCTTGCCGACGGGCTCGACGCGCTGATCGGCGGCGGCTCCTGGGGCATGCCGGTGCTCCTCGTCGCACTCGGCGGGCTGATGGTCGCGCGCAGTGCGCTCGTGGACGTCCGCCCGTTCCGCACCGGGCTCGTCGTGCTCGCCCTCGGGCTGATGCTCGCGCTCGGCAAGGACAGCGGCGGCTACGCCGGCCAGGCCCTCGGCGGGGCGGTCGGCGTCGCCGTCGGCGCCACCGGGTCGACGATCCTCGGTGCCCTGCTGCTGCTCGTCGGCGCGCTGCTGCTCTCCGGCGCCTCTCTCGGAGCGATCCTGCGCCGTTCGGGCCACGGCGTGCGCCGGGCAGCGACGAAGGCCCGCCGCGCCCGTCCCGCGAAGGAGACCTGGCCCGAGCCGCCCGCCGCCGCAGGCCCGGCGCGCACGAAGAAGCCGGTCGACGCGGAGCAGGCGTACCCGGACGTGGTCGGCGACGAGGCGGCGCACGGGCGCCTGGCGCCGTCACCGCTCATCCACGCCGAGCCGGCCCCGCTCGTCGACGACCCGTTGACGCTCTTCGACGACGTCACCGTCGAGCACCCGGAGTACCGGCTGCCGGACCGCAACGTGCTGCGGCCGGCGCCGGAGAAGGCCGCGACGACCGAGGAGGCCGCCGCCAGGGTCGCGGATCTGCTCGTGCAGACGCTCGCGCACTTCGGCGTCGAGGCAACGGTGATCGGACAGATCTCCGGCCCGCGCGTCACGCGCTACGAGCTGCAGCTCGCGCCCGGCACGAAGGTGGCCAAGGTGGCGGCGCTCAAGGACGACCTCTCCTACGCGCTCGCGACGACGGAGATCCGCATCCTCGCGCCGATCCCGGGCAAGCAGGCGGTCGGCGTCGAGCTGCCGAACCTCTCTCCGAACCTCGTCACGCTCGGCGACATCTTCGACGACCTGCCCGCGACGGCGAGCCCGCTCGCGGTCTGGCTCGGCAAGGACATCTCCGGCTCCGCCGTCTGGACCGACCTCGCGCGCATGCCGCACCTGCTCATCGCCGGCACCACCGGCTCGGGCAAGTCCGGGTGCATCAACGCGCTGTTGACGTCGATCCTGCTGCGCGCGACGCCGGACGAGGTGCGGATGATCCTGATCGACCCCAAGCGGATCGAGCTCAGCCACTACGAGGCGATCCCGCACCTGCTCACGCCCGTCGTCTCGAGCCCGAAGGAGGCGAGCGCCGTCCTCGCCAACTGCCTCGCCGAGATGGAGCGCCGCTACGAGCGGCTCTCGTCCGTCCGCGCGCGCAACCTCAACGAGGCGAACCGCGCCTACCGCCAGCGCGGCGAGAAGGCGATGCCCTATCTGCTCGTCGTGATCGACGAGCTCGCCGACCTGATGATGATCGCGCCGCAGGCGGTGGAGGACGCGGTGATCCGGCTCGCGCAGAAGTCGCGCGCCGTCGGCATCCACCTCGTGCTCGCGACGCAGCGGCCGTCGGTAGACGTGATCACCGGCATGATCAAGGCGAACGTCCCCTCGCGCATCGCGTTCGCCGTCTCCTCGCAGACCGACTCGCGCGTGATCCTCGACCAGGGCGGGGCGGAGTCCCTGCTCGGCCAGGGCGACATGCTCTTCAAGCCGCTCGGCACCTCGCGCCTCCAGCGCGTCCAGGGCGCGTACGTGTCGGAGGAGGAGATCGCGCTCGTCGTCGAGCAGACGAAGCAGCGCGAGCAGGAGCTCGACAAGGGCTATCTCGAGCTGCCCGAGGTCTTCGCCGACCCCGACGCCGGCGACGACCACGGCGAGTTCGACCCGGACGACGACCCCCTGCTCGAGCGGGCGATCGAGATCGTCCTCCAGACCCAGACCGCGTCGGTCTCGCTCATCCAGCGCCGTCTCCGGGTGGGCTACACCCGGGCCGGACGCCTCATCGACATGCTCGAACGCCGCGGGATCATCAGCGGCTACGAAGGCTCCAAGCCCCGGCGCGTGCTCGTGGACGAGAACCGGCTCGAGCGCACCTCCGCCTAGAAGCGCCACCAACAACAGTCTAGGATCGGCGTCGGAACGGAGGGGCCCGGTGGGCCGCCTTTTCGATCGAGGAGGGAACATTGAAGGCTAGGACATGGGTCGTCGTCGGACTGTTGACGCTCGCTGCGGTCATGATCGCCACCGCCACGGGCTCCGCCGCGCCAAGGGCGACGTTCACGGCGTCGCTGATCAGCGACGTCGGCAAGTTCAACGACAAGTCGTTCAACCAGGATCAGCTCGCCGGCCTCAAGCGGGCACAGGCGCAGCTCGGGGTGAGCATCCTGCCGATCCAGTCGAACTCGAGCTCCGATTACCTGCCGAACCTGACCACTGCGGTCAGGCGTGGTGCGGGCATCGTGATGGCGGCCGGCTACCTGCTCGCGCCGACGCTCGCGCAGATCGCACCGCAGTTCCCGAAGGTCGACTTCACGATCACCGACGACTCGGTGAAGGGCCCCGACTTCGCCAAGGCGAAGAGCGTCGCGAACGTCATGGGGCTTACATTCGCGTCGAACGAGGCGGGCTGCCTCGTCGGCTATCTCGCCGCCGAGATGGTGCAGAAGCAGGGTGGCAAGCAGGTGATCGGCGCCGTCGGCGGGATCAAGATCCCGTCGGTCGACGACTACATCGTCGGCTACAAGTACTGCGCGAAGCTCTACAACCCGAAGATCACCGTCCTCACCGGCTACTCGCAGGACTTCGTCGCGCAGGACAAGTGCAAGACGGTCGCGCAGAACCAGATCGGCCAGGGCTCGCAGGTCGAGTTCCAGGTCGCCGGCGGCTGCGGCCTCGGTGTCCTGAGCGCGGCGGACCAGGCCGGCATCTGGGGGATCGGCGTCGACGTCGACCAGTACGCCCTGGCGAAGAACGTCCTGACGAGCGCGGTCAAGCGCGTGGACGTCGGCATCTTCGACGCGGTCAAGCTCGCCAAAACAGGGCAGTTCAAGGGCGGCACCGACCTCGTCTTCGACCTGAAGAACAAGGGCGTCTCCGTCGGCAAGATCAGCCCGAAGGTGCCCACGGCGTTCATCACGAAGATGAACGCGATCAAGGCGAAGATCATCGCCGGCACGCTGAAGGTTCCGTACGCACCGGGATCGCCGGCAGTCGGCTAGCTCGATACTCCAGCCGGAGTCAGCCGGGGGAGCGGCGAGGTGCACGCGCTCCTCGGCGAAAACGGCGCGGGCAAGTCGACGCTCATGAACATCCTCTACGGCCTCTACAGGCCGGACGAGGGCGAGATCGTCGTCAAGGGCGAGCCGGTGTCGTTCGCCTCGGCGAAGGACGCGATCGACCACGGGATCGGCATGGTGCACCAGCACTTCATGCTCATACCGGTGATGACGGTCGCGGAGAACATCGTGCTCGGCATGGAACCCGTGCGCGACGGCGTCCTGCTCGACGAGCGCGTGGCCGAGCAGAGCGTGCGCGACTTCTCGGCGAGGTTCGGGCTGGCGGTCGACCCCGGCGCGCGGGTCGACGAGATCAGCGTCGGGCAGCAGCAGCGCGTCGAGATCGTCAAGGCGCTCTACCGCAGGGCGGAGATCCTGATCCTCGACGAGCCGACCGCGGTGCTGACGCCGCAGGAGGCGGGCGAGCTCTTCGAGATCATCCGGCGCCTCCGCGCCGACGGCACGTCGATCATCTTCATCAGCCACAAGCTGAACGAGGTGCTCGAGGTCGCCGACCGGATCACGGTCCTGCGGCGCGGACGGAAGATCGACACCGTCCCACGGGAGGGGGCGACCGAGGCCGGGCTCGCGCGGATGATGGTCGGCCGCGAGGTGCTGCTGCGCGTCGAGAAGGGGCCGGCGCAGCCGGGCGACCTCCTGCTGGAGGTGTCGGACCTGCACGTGCTCGACGAGCGTGGGCTCGAGCGGGTGCGCGGCGTGCCGTTCCAGGTGCGCGCCGGCGAGATCGTCGGGATCGCAGGCGTGGAGGGAAACGGCCAGACGGAGCTCGTCGAGGCGATCACGGGCCTCCTCCGGATCGAGTCGGGAACCGTCACCGTCGCCGGCAAGACGGCGCCGCAGCACGCGACGGTGCGCGAGATGCTCGACGCCGGAGTCGGGCACATCCCCGAGGACCGCCAGCGGAGGGGCCTCGTGCTCGAGTTCACGATCGCCGAGAACATCGCCCTGCACGACTACGACAAGCCTCCGGCCTCGCGCCGGGGCTGGCTCTTCCCCGGCCGGCTGATCGAGCGGGCGGCCCGCGTGATCCGCGAGTTCGACGTGCGCGGCGGCGGCCCGCTCGCGTTCGCACGCACGCTCTCGGGCGGGAACCAGCAGAAGCTCGTCGTGGCCCGGGAGGTCGCCCGCGACCCGCGGGTGCTCGTCGCGGCCCAGCCGACCCGCGGGCTCGACATCGGCGCGATCGAGTATCTCCACCGCCGGCTCGTGACCGAGCGCGACGCGGGGCGCGCGATCCTGCTCGTCTCGCTCGAGCTCGACGAGGTGCTCTCGCTCGCCGACCGCATCCTCGTCATGTACGAGGGCCGGATCGTCGGCGAGCACGCCGCCGGCGCGGGCGAGGAGGAGATCGGGCTGGAGATGCTCGGCGGCGGGAAGCAGGCTGCGTGACCGAGCCGGTCGACGCCGCCGCCGGGCCACCGGAGGAGGAGCCGCCGGCCGGCTTCGCCGTGCGGCTGGGCGTGGCCCAGCGAGCAGGCGGCGTGGCCGTCCCGATCCTGACCGCCGTCGTGGCCTTCGCGATGGGCGGGATCGTCGTGCTCGCGACCGGTCACAACCCCTGGACCGCGTACAAGGGCATCTTCGCGGGCGCCGGCCTGAACTGGTTCGTCCACGTGCCCTGGAACACGAGCACGGTGAACCTCGACGCGTACAACCTCAGCCAGACCCTGCTGCTGACGACGACGCTGATCCTGACCGGGCTCGCCGTGGCGTTCTCCTTCCGGTGCGGAATGTTCAACATCGGCGGTCAGGGCCAGTACATCGTCGGCCTCGTCACCGCCAACTGGGTCGGCGTCTCGTTCGCCGGCTGGCCGACGCTTCCGCACGTGCTGCTCGGGATCGCGGCCGCGACGCTCGCCGGTGGGATCTGGGCGGGCGTCGCGGGCTTCCTGAAGGCGACCACCGGCGCCCACGAGGTCATCTCGACGATCATGCTCAACTGGATCGCGATCTGGGGTGGCAGCTACCTGTTCGGCCAGGGCGGCCCTTTGCAGAACGCCCAGGATCCGAGCTCACCGGTCTCGGGCGCCGTCGCGCAGAGCGCGCGGCTGCCGGTGTTCTGGGGGAGCTCGTTGCTGCAAGGGCTCGACGTCGGCTTCTTCGTCGCGCTCGCGATGCTCGTCGTGTTCTGGCTGCTCCTCAACCGGACGACGCTCGGCTACGAGGTGCGCGCCGTCGGCTTCAACCCCGACGCGGCCGCGTACGGCGGGATCAACGTGAAGAGGAGCTACTTCATGGCGATGGCGATCTCGGGCATGTTCGCCGGGCTCGCAGGGGCGCTGGACATGCTCGGCTACCTGTTCCAGTACGGGACGCTCGACGTCCAGGCCTCCCAGATCGGCTTCCTCGGCATCGCCGTCGCCCTGCTCGGGCGGAACACCGCCGTCGGGACCGGGATTGCGGCGTTCCTGTTCGGCGGGCTCCTCTACGGCACCACCCGCGGCCTGAACCCGAACGTCTTCGACCCGGGGCTCGCCGGCAACCTGACGTCGATGATCCAGGGGCTGGTCGTCCTCTTCGTCGGCGCCGACATCGTCATCCTCTACCTCTGGAACGCCCGGCGGAAGCTGCGGCTGCGGCAGCAGGAGGCGCCGGCGTGACGAACCTCGCCGCCCGCCTCGAGGACCCGCGCCGTGCCCTGACCCCGAACGGCATCGCGATCACAGGGATCGTGCTCGGCGTGCTCGCGTTCTGGAGCGCGATCCCGCCCTTCGACGCGCGCACGCTCGTCTTCCCGGTGCTGATCGGCGTCCTCGCCATGGCGGCCGGCGTCTGGGGGATCTCACGCGGCCGGCGGCGTGTCGGGTGGGGCGCCGTCGTCTCGGGGCTCATCGGTTTGAGCCTCGGCATCCTCGCCACGCACTCGAGCACCTCGAACCTGCACACGGTGTTCGCCGCCGACCTCGTCGCCTCGACGCTCGTCTTCGCGACGCCGCTCACGTTTGCGGCGATCGGCGGCATGGTCTCGGAGCGGAGCGGCGTCGTGAACGTCGGCCTCGAGGGGATGATGCTGATGGGCGCCTTCTGGGGCGTCTACGGCGCCGACAAGACGGGGAGCTGGGCGGCCGGGCTCGTGATCGCGGTGTTCTCCGGCGGGATCTTCGCGGGCCTGCACGCGTTCTGGGCGATCCACCTGCGCGCCGACCAGATCGTGAGCGGGATGGCGATCAACTTCCTCGCCCTCGGCGTCACCGGCTACTTCTTCGAGCAGCTCTACGGCCAGCAGAACATCCCCTCCGGCGTCTCGACCGTCCCCAACGTCAAGATCCCGCTCCTCTCGCACTGGACGTACGTCGGCCCGGCGATCGGCGACCTCAACCTGCTCGTCTGGATCGCGATCCTGCTCGTTCCGCTCTCGTACGTCGCCCTCTTCAAGACCGCGTTCGGCCTCCGGGTCCGCGCCTGCGGCGAGCACCCGCGCGCCGCCGACACGGTCGGGATCAACGTCTACACCGTCCGCTACATGGCCGTCATCACGTCCGGGATGCTGGCGGCGCTCGGCGGCGCGTACCTCTCGATCGGCTTCGGCGGCGGCAGCTTCACCGAGGACATGACCGAGGGCCGCGGCTTCATCGCGCTCGCGGCGATGATCTTCGGCAACTGGCGGCCGTTCGGCGCATTCGGCGCGGCAGTGCTGTTCGGCTTCTCGACCGCGCTCGCGTTCCGGCTGCCCGCCTACTCCAGCTCGGCGGCGATCCTCTTTCAGGCGCTCCCCTACGTGCTCACGCTCGTCGCAGTGGCAGGTCTGATCGGCCGCACGATCCCTCCGGCAGCGGATGGCAGGCCGTACCGCAAGCAATAGCCGCTCGAACCACCGGGCGTCGCTGGCGTTCCTGCTCGGGCTCGCCGGCGTGCTCACGCTGCCGGCCGCGGTCCTCGTCGCCCGGCAGACCGCCGGCGTGCAGCTGGTCGACGCCGCCTGGGGAATCCCGGTGGCCGCGGTCTGCGGCACGGCCGCGCTCCTGTTCGCGCGGGGTGCGCGCGGCCAGATCCGCTGGACGCTCGATCGCGCCGGAGGCAGGGGGCGTGTCCGGGCCGGCCTGATCCTCGGCGTCGCCGCGATCTGCGTTGCCCTCTCGGGTGCGATCGCGGTCGGCTTCTACGAGCTGTTGCTGCGGCTCGAGAAGTAACGGTCCGAGCCCGGGGCGGGGCTCTACAATGGAGCTTCGTGTTCGAGATCGGTAACAGCCTGCGTGAGGCGCGCGTCCGTCAGGGGCTCGACTACCCGCAGGTCGAGCTCGCGACGAAGATCCGCGCGAAGTACGTGCGTGCGCTCGAGGACGAGGAGTTCGCCGTCCTGCCTGCGCAGCCGTACGTCAAGGGCTTCCTGCGCACCTACGCCGACTTCCTCGGCCTCGACGGGCAGCTCTACGTCGACGAGTACAACTCCCGCTTCGTCGCCGACGGCGTGGACGAGACGCCGTTGCGCCGCGTCTCGCCGCGCGTGCAGCGCGAACGGGGCATCGAGCGGAAGGTGGTGCTGCTCGCGCTCGCCGGCATCGCGGCCCTCACGGCGCTCGTGATCATCGCCTGGAAGTTCGGGGGCGGCGACTCGTCGACGCCCCCGGTCGTGCCGCAGCAGGCCGGCTCTACGCACAGGCCGTCGGAGCTCCAGCTGACGGGCGTGGGCCGGGGGACCTACGTCGAGGTGCGGCGCGGCTCGGCGACCGGTGCGGTGCTCCTGCAGGCGACCGTCCCGGGCGGCAAGGTCGAGCGCGTGACCGGCAGCCGCTTCTGGCTCTATGTGAAGCATCCGGCCTCCGTGCGCGTCCGGCTCGCCGGCAAGGCCGTCTCGCTGCCCGCGCGGGCGAATCTGAAGGTCGTCGTCACGCCGTCGCGCACGGCGCTCGCCGGCGGTTGAAACGGCCGCGTGCCGTCGTCGTCGCCACGGGCAGCGAGCTCGTGCGCGGCGAGCGAACCGATCTCAACGGCCCCTTCCTCGCCCGCGAGGCGCTCCGTCTCGGCCTCGAGCCGGCGCGGATCGCGATCGTCGGCGACACCGCCGACGAGCTGGAGGCGGCGCTGCGCGAGGCGGTCGCGGCCGATGCCTGCCTCGTCTCCGGGGGGCTCGGCCCGACACACGATGACCGCACCGTCGAGCTCACCGCGCGTGTTCTCGGCGTCGGGCTGCACGTGGACGAGGGGCTCGAGCGGGAGATCGAGGCGGTGTCGCGGGCCACGGCGCAGCGGCTGCGGCGGCCGTACGCCGATTTCCAGCCGGGAGTGACGAAGCAGGCGACCATTCCGGACGGCGCGGTCGTGCTGGGGCTCGCCGGCACGGCGCCGGGGCTGCTCGTGCGCCACGACGGCGGTCGCATCGTCGTGCTGCTGCCGGGACCGCCGGCAGAGCTGAAGCGGCTGTGGCCGCTCGCCCTCGAGGAGGACGCGTTCAGGGAGCTGCTGGCGCGGACGCAGCCGCCGGGGCGCCGCGTGCTCCGCTTCTTCGGCGTCAGCGAGTCTTCGGTCGCGCGCGCGCTCGCCGAGGCGGGCGGCGACGGGGACGGGGTCGAGGCGACGATCTGCGCGCGCGACTTCGAGATCCACGTCGACCTCGTCGTCGAGCCGGGCGCGGAAGCGCGCGCCGACGCGCTCGTGTCGGCGCTCCTGCCGAATATCGAACGGTGGCTCTATGCGCGGGACGAGCAGCCGATCGAAGCACACGTCCTCGCGCTCTTGCGCGCGCGAGGACTATGCATGGCGACTGCCGAGTCCTGCACCGGCGGGATGGTCGCGGCGAGGCTCACCGGCGTGGCAGGTGCCAGTGGAGAGTTCGTCGGCGGGGTGGTGGCCTACTCCAACGAGCTGAAGATGTCGGAGCTGGACGTGCCGGAGGAGCTGCTGGTGACACACGGTGCGGTCTCCGCCGAGGTGGCCGCTGCGATGGCGCACGGTGCGCGCGAGCGGCTCGGCGCCGACGTCGCCGTGGCCGTGACGGGCATCGCCGGCCCGGACGGCGGCACACCCGAGAAGCCCGTCGGCCTCGTCTACCTGCACGCGGAGGGACCCGACGGCGGGCTGGGGCGCGAGTTCAGCTTCCCCGGCGACCGCGCCTCGATCCGCGCCCGTTCGACCGTCGGTGCGCTGCACCTCGTCCGCCGCCTGCTGACACAGAGCCGCGACGAAGGCGTATGACCTCTCCCGCTAGCGTGGGCGGGGATGAACGGCTCCGGCTCTTCCTCGCCCTGCGCCTGCCCGACCCCGTGCTGGACGGCATCGAGGCCTGGCAGCGGCAACACCTGCGCGGGGTGCGAGCGGTCGCTCGCGACCACCTGCATCTCACCGTCGCCTTCCTCGGCCACCGCCCCGCCGGCGAGCTCGAGACCGTCGTGCGAGAGCTGCGGGCGGCCGCGGCCGCAGCCGCGCCGGATCTGCGTCTCGCCCCGGCCGGCTACCGCGAGACTCGAAGCGTCGCCATGCTCGTCTTCGCCGACGAGGGCGGGCGGGTGACGGCGGTTGCGGAGGACGTCCAGGCACGCCTGGCGCGGCTCGGCGTCTACCGGCGGGAGGGCCGGTCCTGGCTGCCGCACGTGACCGTGGCCCGCTTCCGCGAGCGGCCGCGGCTGCGCCTGGAGCCGCCGGCGCTCGAGCCGTTCGCTCCGTCCGACGCGGCTGCTTATCTGTCTCGGCTGCGACCGAGCGGGGCGCAGTACGTCGTTCTCGAATCGGTTGCACTAGGAGGTCGATAGGTGGACAAGCAGGAAGCACTCGATGTCGCGCTCGGCCAGATCGAGCGCCAGTTCGGCAAGGGCGCGGTCATGAAGATGAACGACCGGCCGGCGGTGTCCGTCGGCGCCGTCTCGACCGGCTCGCTCCAGCTCGATCTCGCGCTCGGGATCGGCGGCCTGCCCCGCGGCCGCATCATCGAGGTCTTCGGCCCGGAGGCGTCGGGCAAGACGACGCTCGTCTATCACGTGATCGCCGAGGCGCAGCGCCGCGGCGGCATCTGCGCCTTCATCGACGCGGAGCACTCGATGGACCCGGCGTACGCGAAGAACATCGGCGTCAACATCGACGACCTCCTCGTCTCGCAGCCGGACACCGGCGAGCAGGCGCTCGAGATCGCCGAGCTGCTCATCCGCTCGGGCGCACTCGACATCGTCGCGGTCGACTCCGTCGCCGCGCTGACGCCGAAGGCGGAGATCGAAGGCGAGATGGGCGACTCGCACGTCGGCCTGCAGGCGCGCCTGATGAGCCAGGCGCTGCGCAAGCTCGCCGGCACGCTCAACCGCACCGACACGATCTGCCTCTTCACGAACCAGCTGCGCGAGAAGATCGGCGTCATGTTCGGCAACCCGGAGGTCACGCCGGGCGGCCGCGCGTTGAAGTTCTACGCCTCGGTGCGTCTCGACATCCGCCGCATCGAGACCCTGAAGGAGGGCGTCGAGGCGATCGGCAACCGCGTGCGCGTGAAGGTCGTGAAGAACAAGGTCGCACCGCCGTTCAAGCAGGCCGAGTTCGACATCATCTACGGCTCCGGCATCTCCTGGGAGGGCACCGTGCTCGACGCGGGGATCGAGCGGAAGATCGTCGCGAAGTCAGGCTCGTACTTCAGCTTCGGCGACGAGCGGCTCGGGCAGGGCCGTCAGAATGCGACCGCGTTCCTGCGCGAGCACCCGGACGTGACACAGCAGATCCTCCAGCGGATCCAGCTCGAGCTCGGGCCGGACCAGATCGTTTCCGCGCGGCTGCTGCCGGTCGTCGAGGAGGCGTCCGGGAACGGCGACAGTGGTGGCGGCAAGGCGGCGCGTGCGGCAGCCGCCGCGGCGGCCGTGGCGGTCGCGGGCGGGGCCGAAGCCGAAGCGGGGTAATCCGTGCCGGTGGTGACCGCGCTGCGCGAGCGGCCGCGGGGGCGGGTCGAGGTCGAACTCGACGGCGTTCCCTGGCGTCTCGTGCCTGCAGACACGATTGTGCGGAGCGGGCTCTTTGTCGGACGCGCGCTCGACCGCGAGGCGGCGCGAGCGCTCGGGCGGGAGTTGCGGCGCGCCGAGGCACTCGGTGCCGCCGTTCGCGCCCTCCGCTTCCGGGATCTGTCGCGCCGCCGCCTCGAGGAGCGGCTGGCCCGGCGCGGCACGCGGGCCGTCGCACGCGCGGAAGCGATCGGTGCGCTCGAGCGGGCCGGCCTGGTCGACGACGGGCGCGTCGCCTCGGCACGCGCCGAGGCGCTCGCGGCGCGGGGCTACGGTGACGCCGCGATCCGCTTCGACCTCGAGCAGGAAGGGCTCGCCGGCGAGTCCGTGGCGGAGGCGCTCGCCGCGCTGGAGCCGGAGCGGGAGCGGGCGCGGCGGCTCGTGGAGCAGCGAGGGCGGGGCGTGCAAGCCGTCCGCTGGCTCGCCGCCCGCGGCTTCGACGCCGCCGCGGTCGAGGACGCTGTGGGCGGATTTGCGGAGGAGCCCTGATCGGCGCTAGGATCCCCACACGTTTCACCCGACGTTTTTGCCTGCATACGGACTTTTTCGAATCGCTGAACTCTTGAGACCAGACCTCATGACCGTTTCCAGACGCAGACGACGGAGGCCTCCCGCGAGGTAGGGCCGTCTTTGGCGGGCGCGCGTAGGCGCGCAGGAATCGAGCGACTTCGGGAGATCCCGGGCCGGACGAATGCCGGATGGGACAGCGGCCGAACACGGCCGACAACCCAACCGAGCCAGGAGCCGGCAACGTGCTGATCGGGATCGGACTCGCCATCGGGATCGCCGCAGGGGCCGCGCTCGCGCTGCTCGCGGTGCAGGTTTTCGGCGCGACCGGGGTGGGGAAGGCGCGCCGCATCCGCCGCCAGCTGGTCGAGGACGCCGAGCGCGAGGCGGAGGCCGTCCGCCGTGAGGCGCACATCGAGGCACGCGAGCAGGCGGTCAAGCTGCGCGCGGAGATCGACTCCGAGCTGGCCGACCGGCGCGACCAGGTGATCAAGATCGAGGAGCGCGTTCTCGCGAAGGAGGAGGAGATCGAGCGGAAGCTCGTCGACCTCTCGCGCAAGGATCAGGGGCTCGCCGACCGCGAGACGCACCTGCGCCAGCTCCAGGAAGAGATGAAGCAGGCGAAGCAGGCGGAGCAGGCAGAGCTCGAGCGCATCGCCGGCATGACCGCGCAGGAGGCGAAGGCGCACCTGCTCGAGCGCGGCGAGGAGCTCGTCCGTCACGACCTCGCGCGCCGCGTCCGCATGCTCGAGGAGGAGGCGCGCGTCGAGTCGAAGCGGCTGGCGCGCAACCTCGTCGCGGACGCGCTGCAGCGCGTGGCCGCGAGCCATGCAGCCGAGACGACCGTGAGCGTGATCGAGCTGCCGTCGGACGACATGAAGGGCCGCATCATCGGCCGCGAGGGTCGCAACATCCGCGCGCTCGAGCATCTCACCGGCGTCGACTTCATCATCGACGACACACCGCACGCCGTCGTGCTCTCGTCCTTCGACGGCTTGCGCCGCGAAGTCGCGCGGCTCACGCTCACGCGGCTGATCGAGGACGGGCGCATCCATCCGGCGCGGATCGAGGAGACCTACTACCAGTCGAAGGCGGAGATCGAGGACGTCGTGCGCCAGGCCGGCGAGCAGGCCGTCTTCGAGGCGAACTGCGGCCCGTTCCACGAGGAGCTCGTGCGGATCCTCGGACGTCTGCGCTTCCGCACGAGCTACGGGCAGAACGTGCTCAAGCACACGCTCGAGGTCGTGCACCTCGCCGGGATCATGGCGACGGAGCTCGGTGCGAGCGTGAAGACGGCGAAGCGCGCCGCGATGCTGCACGACGTCGGCAAGGCCATGACGCACGAGATCGAGGGGTCGCACGCGCTCATCTCCGCTCAACTCGCGCGCCGCTACGGCGAGTCACAGGGTGTCGTGCATGCAATCGAGGCGCACCACTACGAGGTGCAGCCGCAGACGGTCGAGGCGGTGCTCGTGATCGCGGCCGACGCGATCTCGGCCTCACGGCCGGGCGCGCGCGGCGAGAGCCTCGAGCACTACATCAAGCGTCTCGAGTCGCTCGAGGAGCTGGCATCGTCGAAGGCGGGCGTGGAGAAGGTGTACGCGCTGCAGGCCGGCCGTGAGATCCGCGTGATCGTGCGGCCGGGAGACATCGACGACGACGACGCGGCGCTGCTCGCGCACGAGATCGCGCGCGAGATCGAGGACCGGCTCGAGTACCCGGGCCAGGTGAAGGTGACGGTGATCCGGGAGAGCCGCGCCATCGACGTGGCGCGCAACCACGGTGGGCTAGCCCAGGCGCAGCAGCGCGACAGCGACGACGAGCCGGTCCAGGCCACCTGGAACGACTAGTGGACGCGGCCATAAGTTCGTTCGTGTCTGGCGGTTCGCAAACCAAGCAGGCCTAGGACGCAGGGAGGCCGCATACCCGTAGGTATGCGGCCGAGTTTCCGGAGGTGCGACGGTTGCGGACCCGCGGGCACCAGTAGCTGGTGGCTCTCGATGATCGCTGCGGCGACGTCGGCGAGCTTGTGCCCGTTGTGCTGTGAGTGGTCGCGCAGCATCTCGAAGGCTGCGTCGCCGTCGATCGCATGACGAGCCATCAGGATGCCTTTTGCCTGCTCGATGACAGCGCGGCGGCCGAAGGCTCCTTGCAGGCTGTGGTATTCGGTGAAGCGCTGGAGGGTGATGTCGATCGCGCTTTGCAGCTCCTCGGGGGTGGTGTCGACGATGTAGGCGAAGACGCCGCGCTTGGCCGCCTCTCGGACGTAGGCGGGATCCCGTGCCGCGAGCAGCGCGATCACCGGGCAGGAGGCGTCGCGGACGATTTCGCCGATCAGGTCGAGCGCATGTTCCGAGGAGAGGCCGAGCCCGACGAGTGCGACGTCGGGATGCTCTCTCGCGGTGACCGCGCCGACCTCCTTGACGTCGACCTCGCGCGCGATCACCTCATGGCCGAGCCCGGCGACGACCTGCGCCAGGAGCTCGAGCCGGTCGCGTCGCTCGTTTGCGATCAGGACGCGAAGGTGCTCGATTCCGCTCTCGGCCATCGCCCGATCGTGAGGGCGTGGGACTAATGTCATAGGCCGATCCGTACAGGCCCACGATACACTCGCGGCACGGCTTCTTCAACGGGCCGTCGTCGTGGAAGAACGCCGTCCGCGGGTCACAGCAATCGGCCCGCAACGATCCGCCCTCAACAGCGTGGGGTGGAGGAGTTCTTGTCCGCCGCAGCTCCCTGGCGGGCGATGAGGCTTCAGGCCGCGAGGGAGGATCGATGGGGGGGACGCAGACGATCCACGAGGGCGAGGCTCACGCGACGCTCTCGCACCATCGGCAGCGGGAGATCGGGCGCGAGCTGCAGGCGAGGCTGGTCGAGTTCGTCGATCTCGCGCGGCGCGGCAAGGAGTTGCACTGGAGCGTCGTCGGGCCGGACTTCCGGCCGCTTCACCTTCAGCTCGACGAGCTTGTCACCGCCTGGCGCGGGCTGGCCGACTCGGTCGACGAGCGGGCGGTGGCGCTTGGCTACCAGCCCGACGGCCAGGCGGAAACGGTCGCCGAAGCGATCCTGATCGAGGTCGTCAATGCGCTCGAGCAGCAACTCTCGATGGCTCGTGCCCAGCCGACGCTCTGACCGATTCGTGGAGATCCGTGTCGCCCCGCCGGGCGCGTCTGAGGTCGTGCGGTGGTGGGGGGGGCGGACACAAGAGCGACTCTGACGCGGCTGCTGCTGCTAGGACTGGAGCTCGTCACGTTGGATGGCGTGTGCGACCGTGGCGGCGGGTAGGGGCGTCGCTATCGGCGCCCGGCTCGCTCGTGGTTTGCGCGTGCGCTTGGGTCGCGGCTTAGCGGGTGTCGCCTGCTCGGGCGGCGTGGCGTCCGTGAGCACGTCGTGCTCGGGTTCGCCTCGCAGGAGCCGCTCGAACTGCTCTTTGTCGATCGTTTCGTGCTCGATCAAGATCGCAGCGATCTCGTGGAGAGCCTGCTCGTGTTCGAGCAGCACCTGGGCGGCGCGCCGGTGCGCCTCTCCGATCAGGCGGTAGATCTCCTCGTCGATCTCGTGCGCCATCTCCTCGGAATAGGAGGGCTCGGCCCCCAGCTCGCGCCCCAGGAACGGCTGGTGAGGGTCGGAGCCGAAGACACGTGGGCCGAGCTTGTCGCTCATGCCGAAGCGGGTGATCATCTGCCGCGACATCGCCGTCGCCCGCTCGAGGTCGTTGGCGGCGCCGGTCGTGATCTCCTGGAAGACGAGCTCCTCGGCCGCGCGGCCGCCGAGCATCATCGCGAGCTGGTCCATCAGCGCCGAGCGCGAGGTCAGGAAACGGTCCTCGGTCGGTAGCGAGACGGTCAGCCCGAGCGCCTGCCCGCGGCTGACGATCGAGATCTTGTGGACCGGGTCGGTGTGCTCCAGGAAGTGCCCGACGAGGGCGTGGCCCATCTCGTGGTAGGCGGTGATCTTGCGCTCCGCCTCCGAGAACACACGCGTCTTCTTCTCCGGTCCGGCGATCACGCGCATGACCCCCTCCTCGAGCTCGTCCTGGCCGATCGTCGTCCTCCCACGCCGGGCGGCCAGGAGCGCAGCCTCGTTGATCAAGTTGGCGAGCTCGGCGCCGGTGAAGCCGGGCGTCGCGGCCGCGAGCGCGTCGAGGTCGATCTCCGGCGCCAGCGGCTTCCCCCTGACATGGACCGCGAGGATCTGGCGGCGGCCGCTGCGGTCGGGCCTGTCGACGACGATCTGCCGATCGAAACGGCCTGGGCGCAGCAACGCCGGGTCGAGGACGTCCGGGCGGTTCGTCGCCGCGATCAGGATGATGTTCTGGTTGACCGAGAAACCGTCCATCTCCACGAGCAGCTGGTTCAGGGTCTGCTCACGCTCGTCGTTGCCGCCGCCGATGCCGGCGCCGCGATGGCGGCCGACCGCATCGAGCTCATCGACGAAGATGATGCACGGCGCCGCCTCCTTGGCCTCCTTGAACAGGTCGCGCACCCGGCTGGCGCCGACGCCGACGAACATCTCGACGAAGTCCGAGCCGGAAATCGAGAAGAACGCGACGCCGGCCTCGCCCGCGACGGCGCGGGCGAGCAGCGTTTTGCCGGTGCCGGGCGGGCCGTAGAGCAACACACCCTTCGGGATGCGCGCGCCGAGTGCCTGGAAGCGCCTCGGATCGGCGAGGAACTCCTTGATCTCCTGCAGTTCCTCGACCGCCTCGTCGACGCCCGCGACGTCCTTGAAGCCGATCGTCGGGAGATCCGGGGCCAATCGTCTCGCCTTGTTCTTGCCGAAGCTCATGATCTGGCCGAGACCGCCCGCACCGCCGGCACCGCCGCGCATCCGCCGCATCACGAAGATCCAGACGCCGGCGAGCAGGAGGAGCGGGAGCACCGAGCCGAGGATCGACGTCCAGGCCGAGCCGTGGCTCGGCGCCTTTGCAGCGAAGTCGACCTTCTTCTGTTCGAGCAAGTCCTGCAGCTTGAGCGCCGACTGGTCGCTCGGATAGTTCGCCTGCAGCGCGTCGCCGCCGGCCAGCGTCGCCGTCACGAGGAGAGCTCCAGGGTCGAACACGACCCGGTCGATCGAACCGGGCTTGGCCTCGACACGGGTGATCAACTGCGAGAGATCGGTGGTTTTCGTCGTGTGCGCCGGCGCATGCTTCCGCGCTGATGTGAACTCGTAGCCGATCACGACGATCGCGAGCAAGAGGAAGACGCCACGAACGAAATACGGTGACGGACGGCGCATCTGGTGGTTTCGGTCCTCCTCAGCGCGAAGCTACGTCGCCGGCCATTGCGTTCAGGTCGACGAACCGCCCTGACCTACTCTCTTGAGGATGGGCCTTTCGCGGGGCCGGGTCTTGTGGCACCGCCTACCGTCACGACGCCAATCAGTGAGGCCCCGTACGTTGAGTGTAGCGCGAGCCTCCTTCGCCGTGGGCCCGCGGCACCGGCTCAGGCGCCGTCGCGGTCGCCGTCACCCGCGGGAACCAGAGAGACTCCACGTGCCGGACACTCGCGGCGGGCATGAACAGAAGGAGACGACGTGACGTCGAGCGCGGTTTTGAAGTTCATCGGGCATGAGTTGACCAGGCGCGGGCCGTTGTCGCCGGCTCTCATCAAACACGAGACGGAACGTGCAACCAGCCTGCAGAGCCGGATCGCCGACGCGGTCACCGGCTTCGCGGGGTCGATGAGCTTCGTGTACGTCCACATGGCGTGGTTCGCGTTCTGGATTCTGTTGCCGGCCGAGAAGTACCCGTACGGGCTGTTGACGATGATCGTGAGCCTGGAGGCAATCTTCCTCTCGACGTTCGTGATGATCTCCCAGAACCGCGCGGACGCGCGACGGCAGGTGTTTGCCGACAGCCAGTACGAGATGATTCAGGAGGAGAAGAAGCAGAACGTCGAGTTGATCGAGCAGGGCAAACGCATCGAGCAGCTCACCCAGTCAGTGCTGGCGCTGACCCAGGAGGTTCACGCGACGCTCGGCAAGCGTTAGTCACCAGTCGAGATTGGTGCTTCGGCGCAGGCGTAGGCTCGGAGCGCGATCGAAAGAGGAGCCTGATGGTTTCGGGATACATCCTTGTCGAGGGTATGCGCCCGAGTGCATGTCTCGAAGGCGTTCCGCTCACGCTGACGAAGATCGAACGCTACTCGGTCAGCAACGCGACGCCGGCTCAGCCGCCTGTCTGGACGACAGTGGAGTTCGAGTTCCCCGAGGAGGCGTCGGAGGGGGTGGCGAACGCACTCGCTGAGGTAATTGACGAGCACGGCGGCTGGTACTCGCACTTCAACGTCAACGGTGAGACGTTCGTGATCTACGCGCGTCGCATCTTCCGTTACCCGAGCGGTGACAACGTGGGGCGCGCAGAAGCCGAGGAGTACGGTCGCGCGGCCGGCGTCCCCGACGCCCAGCTCGACTGGGACGAATACGAGTAGCGCCCTCGAAGGCTCAGCCGCGGTGTGAGTTCGTGCGACGAGTAACCCGCCGCAGCGGGCCGGTACCGCTGCGACCGGCGACAGATCGGATCAGGGGGTACCGGTGCGCTGGAAGACGGTCTTGATGTTCCGCTTGGCGTCGGCCTGTCCGACGAGCACGAACTTCGGGGAGAGGGCGACCACGTAGGATCCGGGCCGCACGTCGCCGGTCGAGTCGACGCGCGTGCAGGTCACGTAGTTCACCTTCTGGCTCGGGCTGGTCTTGACGAAGCAGACGACGTCCGTGCCGGTCACGCTCGCCTTCTGCCCGGGACCGAGCCGGATCACGCCGGCGCCGACCGCGCCTGCGAGACCGGCGAAGACGAGCGCCAGCGTGAGAGCGATCGCGAGGACGAGGCGCTTCATCGGGACGAGCGGACGCTTGCCTGCATGCTGTGATGCTCGCGGTCCGGCCCGCCGCCGGCATCCGAGGATGCCCTGAACGCCCTCCGGGAATGCGCGGACCGCAGTGTGACGACGTCCTCCGCCGTTGCGCGCGCCGCAGGCGCACGGGTGGCTTGGTGCGGTAGCCCAACTCAGTCGCCCTCCTCGTGCAGGACGAGGCGGAGATAGGCGATCCGGCCGTTGCGGTTGCCGGCCACGAGTTGGCCGTAAGTGCCCCAGAGCGGTGGCCGACGTGCCGCACAGCCACTGGGACGACCGAGAGCATTACTTTGCAGCGCGGGAGTTCGCGGCGTTCATCGGAGCACACGGTCTCGTGTGCGATTGCGAGGTTTGCTGTTGGTCACGGCGGGTGGGAGACTTGTGGTCCGATGAGCACCAGGGGACAGGCAGAGACCGCCGGCCGGCAGCGTTTGCTCGTTCCGGAGGAACGACGTCGGCTGATCCTGGAGATGCTGCACGAGCGGCGCAGCGTCACCGTGACAGCGCTCGAACAGCAGTTCGGCATCTCGCCGATGACGGCACGGCGCGACCTGATGATCCTCGCCCGCGAGGGTCGCGCGCGCCGGACGCACGGTGGCGCGATCCTGCCCGATCTCGCCGCGCACGAGGACTCGTTCCGCCATCGCCTCGAACAGGAGGTAGCCGCAAAGCAGAGGCTGGCGCAGGCGGTGCTGGAGACGCTGGAACGGAGCGAGACGATCTTCATCGACTCTTCCACCACCGCCTACTACCTGGCGCAGGCGATCGTCGAGGCCGGGCTGGGCCTCACGGTGCTGACGAACTCGCTGTCGGTGATGAGCCTGATCGGCAGCGCAGGCGGGCCGAGCCTCGAGCTCGTCGGTCTCGGAGGCAGCTTCCGGAAGCTGACCCATTCGTACGTCGGCTCCGACACCGTTCGGGCGCTTCAGGGGTATCTGGTCGACCGGGTCGTCTTCTCGGTCAAGGGCATCACCCAGGAGGGATTCCTCACCGACGCCGACCCGCTCGAGGCAGAGGTGAAGCGCAACATGATCGGCCACGCGCAGACGGCGGTTCTGCTCGCGACACCGCAGAAATTCGAGGACCGCGGCCTCAGCATCGTCGCGCGCGCCGACCGGATCGACGTCGCCTACGTCATCGACCGCAAGGACGCGGCAATCGACGTCCTGGAGCGCGCCGGTGCCGACGTCCACCGCATCGTCTGAACGGGCCTTCCCCAAGATCCGCCCTCGCACGACGCGTAACGTCCTGACGCTTCTGTGGGTTTGCCGATCTTTGCTGATCATTTGGTGCTATTGATTCGGTTCGAAATGACTCGTAAGCTTGCTTCTGCCGCACAATCGATCACAATCGATCAGACTCGTCCGGTGAGCAGTGCGCGCCGGCGAGGGGAGGTGGTCCGCTGAGCCTCACGTAAGGTTGGTAGACCTGGTCCATGCCTTTTCCGCTGAAAGGATCAATGGCAATGAACAAACGGGTCGTTTGGGCGGTGACGGCGGCAACAGCCGCAGCGGTCATCGCCGTCCTCCCAATGGCCGCGACATCGGCCTCTCCGCCTCTGAAGAAGGGGCTCAAGGTCTTCGTCATTCCGAAGAACCTCGGCAACCCGTACTTCACCACCTCGGACAGCGTGAAGTCGGGCGGTGCGCTCGCCGCGCTGAAGGCGCTCGGCGAGGTCGGCAAAGAGACAAGCGGCACCGCTGCAACGTCGGCGTCGGAGATCCCCGCGATTCAGGCCGCGATCACGAAGGGCGCGAACGCCTTGATCGTGTCGGCCACCGATGCGGCTGCGCTCTGCCCGACGCTCAACTCGGCGATGAAGAAGGGCATCACGGTCGTCACGTACGACTCCGATGCGCCGGCCTGCCGTGACCTGTTCGTGAACCAGGCGGACACCAAGGCGATCGGCACGAGCGAGGTCGACCTGCTCGCCTCGGAGATCGGCAAGTCGGGCGAGATCGCAATCGTCTCGGCGGCGGCTTCTGCGACGAACCAGAACGCCTGGATCGGCTTCATGAAGCAGGAGCTCACGAAGTACCCGAACATGAAGCTCGACGCGGTCGTGTACGGCAACGATGATCCGACGGTGTCGACACAGGTGACCCAGGGTCTGCTCCAGCAGTACCCGAACCTGAAGGGGATCATCTCGCCGACGACGGTCGGCATCGCAGCGGCAGCCGCGGTGCTGGACACGTCGCAGTACCGCGGGAAGGTCCTGCTGACCGGGCTCGGGACGCCGAACTCGCTGCGCAAGTACGTCAAGGACGGCACGATCCAGGGCTTCGAGCTATGGAACCCGGCCGACCTCGGCTACCTCGCCGCGTACGCCGCCGTGAACTACGCCTCGAAGGTGATCACCGGCAAGGCAGGCCAGACCTTCACGGCCGGCAAGCTCGGCAAGTACAAGATCGGCGCGAAGAGCACGATCCTGCTCGGACCGCCGTTCGTCTTCAACAAGGCAAACATCGACAAGTTCAACTTCTAGGCGGGACCGCGGGGCGCCGGCGCCTGCCGGCGCCCCGCGAGGCCGTCCTGGAGCACCGCGACGCATGGGCGACAACGACGTCGGCGAGCAGACTGCGCTCCTCTCGCTACAACATGCGAGCAAGGCCTTCGGCGCAGTGCAGGCGCTCGAAGACGTTTCGCTCGATCTCTATCCCGGCGAGGTGCACGGGCTGGTCGGGGAGAACGGCGCCGGCAAGTCGACGCTCGTGAAGATTCTCGCCGGCGTGCACTCGCCGGAGGCCGGCCGGCTGCTCGTCGGCGGGCGGGACACGGTGCTGAGCGGCCCCGCCGCCGCGCGCGACGCAGGCGTGGCGATCATCTACCAGGAGCCGACGCTCTTCCCCGACCTGACGGTCGCCGAGAACATCTTCATCGGCCGCCAGCCGCTGACCACCGGCCGCCGGATCGACGGGCGCGAGATGCACCGCCAGGTCTCGGCGATCTTCGAGCGGCTCGGTGTCCGGCTCGACCCGGGGCGGATCGCACGCGGCCTGTCCATCGCCGAACAGCAGATCGTCGAGATCGGCAAAGCGCTCTCGCTCGACGCGAAGGTGATCGTGATGGACGAGCCGACTGCGGCGCTCTCCGCGGTCGAGGTCGCGCGCCTGTTCCGCGTCGTCGAGACGCTCCGCGAGCACGGCGCGGCTGTGCTGTTCATCTCACACCGCCTCGGAGAGGTTCCCCAGCTCTGCCAGCGTGTCACCGTGCTGCGAGACGGAAAGCTGGTGCTCACGCGCCCGCTCGCCGGGCTCACGACGGACGACCTCGTCCGCGCAATGGTCGGCCGCGAGATCCAGGAGCGCGCCGCCGGCGGACGGAGCACCGGCGAGATCGTGTTGCAGGTCGAGCGGCTGACGCGGGAGGGCGTCTTCGTCGACGTCTCGTTCGACGTGCGCGCCGGCGAGATCGTCGCCCTCGCCGGTCTCGTCGGCGCGGGGCGCAGCGAGGTGGCGACCGCGATCTTCGGCATCGACCGCTACGACGCCGGCTCGGTCAAGCTGGGCGGACGCAAACTGCGGCGCGGCTCGCCGACCGCCGCGATGGCGGCGGGCATCGGCTTCGTACCGGAGGACCGACGCCAGCAGGGTCTCGTGATGGAGATGTCGATCGCCCAGAACGTCGCGCTCGCATCGCTGGGACGGCTCGGCCGTATCGGCTTCATCCGCGGTGCCGCCGAGCAGCGGTTCGCAGCCGACTGGGCCGTGCGGCTCGGACTTCGCTACGGGCGGCTTACGAACCCCGCCAGCTCCCTCTCCGGCGGCAACCAGCAGAAGGTCGTGCTCGCGAAGTGGCTCGGACGCAACCCGGCGCTGCTGATCGTCGACGAGCCGACCCGCGGCATCGACGTCGCCACCAAGGTAGAGGTGCACCGACTGTTGACCGAGCTCGCAGCGGAGGGCGTCGCCGTGCTGATGATCTCCTCGGAGCTTCCCGAGGTGCTCCTCCTGGCCGATCGGATCCTCGTCATGCGCGAGGGCCGGCTCGTGACCGAGCTCGCGCACACCGAGGCGACCGAGGAGCGGATCGTGGCGGCCGCCGCGGGCGGGGTGAGCGAGGAGGCTGCGTGACCACAGGCGTCGAGACGCCTCTGGAGGTCGCCGCGCTGGACACAGCGGGCACGCGCCACCTGGTCGACCTGGTCTTCCGGATCCGCGAGTTCGGAATCGTGGCCGCGCTCGCGCTGCTCGTCCTGGTTACCGCGAGCATCCAGTCGCGCTTCCTCACCCAGACGGAGCTGAAGTTCATCCTGCAGGACACCGCCATCTTCGCCCTGCTCGCGCTCGGCGAGACGATGGTCGTCGTCAGCCGTAACGTCGACCTGTCCATTGGGTCGGTCGTCGGGCTGTCCGCCTTCGTCTCCGCAAACGTGTTCGGGCAGGTCCCCGGCGTTCCCATTCCCGTCGTCTTCCTTGTCGGCCTTGGGATCGGGTTGGTCTGCGGCGCGGTGAACGGGCTGATCTCGGCGGTCGGACGCGTCCCGAGCCTCGTCGTGACGCTCGCGACGCTCTACATCATTCGCGGCATCGACATCCTCGTCGTCGGAGGCGGCCAGGTCGTTGCCAGCTCACTGCCCAACTCATTCGTCCTCATCCCCAACGAGTCGATCGGCGGCGTTCCCTACCTCGCGATCGTGATCGCGGCAGTTGTCGTGGCAGGCGCGTACTACCTCCGCTCCTACCGTTCCGGCCGCGAGCTGTACGCGATCGGCTCGAACCCCGACGCTGCGCGGCTGGGCGGCATCCCGATCGCGAAGCGTGTGTTCACGGCCTTCGCCGTCAGCGGCGCGATAGCCGGCGTCGCCGGCGTGCTCTACGCCTCGCGCTACGGGACGATCGACTCCACAGCCGGCACGGGCTACGAACTGCAGGTCATCGCCGCCGTCGTCGTCGGCGGAGTGGCGATCTTCGGCGGCAGCGGCACCGCGATCGGTGCGGCGCTCGGCGCATTGCTGCTCAACACGATCATCTCCGCGCTCTACGTGCTCGGCGTCTCGCCGTTCTGGGACCAGGCGATCTCCGGGCTGCTGCTCATCACGGCGATCGCGCTCGACCGCGGCATCTCGGTTCGCCTGACCGCGGCGCTGCGCAAGCGGAGGTCACGCCTTGGCGCCTGACCCGAATTCGACGCCTGCCGAGTCCGCGAGCGCCACGGCCGAGAACCAGCCGCCGCGCGTGGGCCCCCGCCGCATGCAGGCACTGCTCCGGTGGGAGAGCGGACTCGCTCTCGCCGCCGTCTTCGTCGTGCTCTTCGGCTCCACGTCGTCCTCGCAGTTCCTCACCCAGCACAACTTCTTCTACCTCTGCCTGAACGTCGGCGAGGTGGCGCTGATGGCGCTGCCGATGACGCTGATCGTGATCACCGGCGAGATCGACCTCTCCGTCGCCTCGACGCTCGGCATGTCGAGCGCTCTGCTCGGTGACCTCTGGACGCACGGCTGGCCGATGCCGCTGATCATCGTCACCGTGCTCGCGACGGGAGCCGTAGCCGGCGCGTTCAACGGCCTGCTCGTGACGAGGTTCGGCCTTCCGTCGCTCGCGGTGACGATCGGCACGCTCACCCTCTATCGCGGCATCGCCGTCATCGTGCTCGGCCCGAGCACGATCTCCAACTTCCCGGGCCGCTACACCGACATCGGCATCAATCCGATCCCTCACACCGGCTTCGTCTCCTACTCGGTCGGCTTCTTCGCCGTCCTCGCGGTGCTCTTCGGTCTCGCGTTGCACGTCACGCCGTTCGGGCGCACCCTGTACGCGATGGGCCTGAACAAGGACGCCGCCCTCTACGCCGGCATCCGCGTCAAGCGGACGAAGACGCTGCTCTTCATCATCTCCGGCGTCGTCTGCTCACTGGCGGGGATCCTCTGGACGTTCCGCCTCGCAACGGCGGTCCAGGACAACGGCCTGGGTCTCGAGCTGAACGTCGTCGCGGTCGTGTTGCTCGGCGGCGTCTCCATCTTCGGCGGCAAGGGGTCGATCGTCGGCGTCGTACTGGCCCTCTTCGTCTTCGCCGCACTGCAGAACGCGCTCTTCCTGACGAACTTCGACCAGCGGGCGCTGGGCATCGTGACCGGCGCCTTGCTGCTCGTGAGCGTCCTGCTGCCGAGCGCCGGCTCGTTCGCGCGGCGCGGACGCGAATTGCTGCGGCAGCGCAGCCGCCGCTCGCGAGCCCTCGCCGAGGCGGTGCGCCCGTGAACGCCCACGAGAGCCGGCAGGGACTGCGGCGGCGGAGGCCGTTGCTGGAAGGAGCGCCGTGAGCGCCTCCGTCCACGTCGCGATCGATCTCGGCGCCGAGAGCGGCCGCGCTCTGCTCGGGCGCTTCGACGGAGGGCGGCTCGCGGTCGAGGAGCTGGCGCGATTCCCCAACCGGCCGGTGCGCCTTCCCGACGGGTTGCACTGGAACGTGCTCGGCCTCTACGACGAGATCGCCTCGGCGCTCGCGGGCGCTCACGCTGCGGGAACGGAGGTGAGAAGCATCGGCATCGACTCCTGGGGGGTCGACTTCGGGCTGCTCGACTCCGACGGCGCCCTCATCGGCAATCCCCTGCACCATCGCGACGGCCGCGGCCGCGCGGCCATGGAACAGGCGCTCGCGCTCGCCGGCCGCGAGGAGATCTACGAGACGACCGGCATCCAGTTCATGCCGATCAACACCTTGTTCCAGCTCGTGGCGCTTGCGGGCACCTCCGCGCTCGAGCGTGCGCGGACGCTGCTGCTGATCCCGGACCTGCTCGGCTACTGGCTGACCGGCGAGGCGCGCGCCGAGGCGACGAACGCCAGCACAACCCAGCTTCTCGACGTGCGCACGGGCGACTGGGCGCGGCCGCTCATCGACCGGCTCGAGATCCCGGTCCGTCTCTTCCCACCGGTGCTCGAAGCCGGCTCGATCCTAGGCAGCCTGCTCGGGCAGGCCGTGGAGGCGACCGGACTGCCGCGCTCGACCCCAGTGGTCGCCGTCGCATCCCACGACACCGCCTCCGCGGTCGTGGCCGTGCCGATGCGGTCGCGCACGTGCGCGTACATCTCGAGCGGAACCTGGTCGCTCGTGGGCGTGGAGCGCGACGCGCCGGTGCTCGGGCCACGCGCGCTGGATGCGAACCTCACGAACGAGCGCGGCTTCGGCGCCACGATCCGCCTGCTCAAGAACGTGATGGGGCTCTGGCTCGTCCAGGAGTGCCGGCGCGCCTGGTTGCGCGAGGGCACGGCGCCCGACTACGCAGAGCTCGTCGAGCACGCCGCAGCGGCTCCGCCGGACGGGCCGCTGTTCGACCCGGACCAGCCGGAGCTGCTGACGCCGGGCGAGATGCCGTCGCGTATCCGCGCGCTCTGCGCGCGGAGCGGGCAGAGCGATCCGGTCGAGCACGCGGTGCTGCTGCGCGCGATCTTCGAGAGCCTGGCCTGCAAGTACCGGCACGTGCTCGACGAGCTCGAGGCCGTGACCGGCGAGACCATCGACACGATCCACGTCACCGGCGGCGGGTCGCAGAACGCGTTCCTCTGCCGGCTCACCGCGAACATCTGCGGCCGTCTCGTGCTTGCCGGGCCGGTGGAGGCGGCCGCGCTCGGGAACGTGCTCGTGCAGCTGCACGCGTTCGAGGAGCTCGGCTCGCTCGACGACATGCGCGAGCTCGTACGACGTTCCACCGCGGTCACGAGCTACGAGCCCGTCGGTGATCCCGGCCCGTGGGCCGCGCGGTACGAGCGCTTCCGCACACTCGTCGAGTCCCGCGTCCCAGAGGAGGCCGCCCGATGACGAACGACCGTCCCCATGTCGAGACCGCGCTCCGCGCGCAGCGGGTCGAGACGCCCTCCTGGGCGTTCGGCAACTCGGGCACCCGCTTCGCTGTCTTCGCGCAGCCCGGTGTCCCGCGCAATCCGTTCGAGAAGCTCGAGGACGCCGCCGAGGTGCACCGGCACACCGGCATCGCGCCCTCCGTCGCGCTCCATATCCCGTGGGACGACGTCGACGACTTCGACGCGCTGCGCGAGCACGCGGACGAGCTCGGCCTGCGCCTCGGCGCGATCAACCCGAACCTCTTCCAGGAGCCCGAGTACAAGCTCGGCAGCCTGTGCAACCCGGACGCAGCCGTACGCGCCCGCGCGGTCGCCCACATCCTGCACTGCGTCGACGTCGCGCGTCGCGTCGGCTCGGGCGCCGTGTCGCTCTGGCTCGCCGACGGCACGAACTACCCGGGCCAGGATTCGTTCCGTGCCCGTCGCGACCGACTCGTGGAGGCGCTCCGCGAGGTCTACGCGTCACTGGACGGAGACGTGGAGCTGCTCGTCGAGTACAAGTTCTACGAGCCGGCCTTCTACGCGACGGACCTCGCCGACTGGGGCTCGGCGCTTCTGCTCTGCCAGGAGCTCGGGGAGCGGGCGCGCGTCCTTGTCGACCTCGGGCATCACGCGCACGGCGTCAACATCGAGCAGATCGTCTCGCTGCTCTTCGGCGCCGGTCGGCTGGGAGGCTTCCATTTCAACGACCGCAAGTACGGCGACGACGACCTGATCGTCGGCTCGATCGACCCCTTCCAGCTCTTCCTCGTCTACGCCGAGCTCGTCGCTCTCGACGCGCCCGCCGCGGGTGTGCGCTTCACGATCGACCAGTCGCACAACGTCGAGCCGAAAGTCGAGGCGATGATCCAGAGTGTCCTCAACCTGCAGGAGGCGTACGCGAAGGCGTTGCTCGTCGACCGTGTCGCGCTCGAGGCGGCGCAGTTGCACGGAGATGTGCTGGCTGCGCACCGCGTCCTGCTCGACGCCTTCCAGACCGACGTCCGCCCGCTCTGCGCGAAGGTCCGAGCCGACCTCGGCGCCTCCTCCGACCCGATCGGCGCCTTCCGCGCGAGCGGCTACGCGGAGCGCGTGGCCGAGGCGCGTGCCGAAGGTACCGCGGCCGCCTGGATCTGACCAACCACCATCGACAGGAGCACACACTGCATGGCAACGACCTCGCCTCCGAGCGTTCCGAACCTCTGGGACCCGGCGTGGGCCGGTAGCGAGCTCGCTGCGCTCGTCTACCGCTCCAACCTGCTGGCCTCCGACCGCTCGATCGTCAACTTCGGCGGCGGCAATACGTCGACCACGGTGATCGAGCCGGATCACACCGGGCGGTCGACCAACATCCTCTGGGTCAAGGGCTCGGGTAGCGATCTCGCGACTATCGACGCACGTGGCTTCACCGGTCTGCGCTTGGACGAGATCCTGCCGCTCGGCACACGTGAGGCGATGACGGACGAGGAGATGGTCGAGTACCTCGCCCGCTGTCAGATCGACCCGTCCATGCCCCGTCCCTCCATCGAGACGCTGCTGCACGCGTTCATCCCGCATGCCCACGTCGACCACACGCATCCGGACGCGGTCGGCGCCATCGTCGGGGCCGTCGACGGCGAGCGGCTCGCCGAGGAGTGCTTCGGAGACGAGGCCGTCTGGATCCCGTACCTGCGGCCCGGCTTCGCGCTGTCCAAGCTCGTGGCGGAGGCCGTCGCCGCGAATCCCGGCGCGAAGCTCGTCCTGCTCGCGAAGCACGGGCTCGTGACGTGGGGGGCATCGGCGCAGGAGTCGTACGCGGAGACGCTCGACGCGATCAACCGCGCTGCGACCTTCGTCGAAGAGCGAAGCGAGGGGCGGCCCGCGTTCGGTGGGACGGTCCGAGCCGCCGTGCCCGAGGAGCAGCGCGCTGCACTGCTCGCGCAGGTGCTCCCCGCGCTGCGCGGCGCGGTCTCCGTCGACGGCCCACGCATCCTCCAGGTCGACGTCTCGCCGGCGGTGCTCGAGTTCGTGTGCGGCCGCGAGTCGGCGGCGACGTCGCAGATCGGCGCGGCGTGTCCCGATCACCTCGTGCGCACGAAACGCCGTCCGGTCTGGGTCGAGTTCGACTCGGAGCGCGAGGACGCCGCCGTTCTCCGCCGGCGCGTCGTGGAGGCCGTGGCGGCGTTCCAGGAGCGGGAGCGCGCGTACTTCGAGGCGTATCGCTCCAGCGAGGACGTGCTCTCCGATCCGAGCCCGCGCATCGTGCTCATCGAAGGCGTCGGCCTCGTGTCGGTTGGACGGACGTTGACGGCGGCGCGGCTTGCGCGTGACCTCTACCTCCGCGCGATCGAGGTGATGCGCGGCGCCTCGGCGCTCGGCGGCTTCGTGTCGCTCTCGGATGAGGAGTCGTTCGCCGTCGAGTACTGGCCGCTCGAGCTCTACAAGCTGACGCTCGCACCACCCGCCCGTGAGCTGCAGGGAATGGTCGCTCTCATCACCGGCGCCGCAGGTGGCATCGGCAGTGCGATCGCACGCGCGATCGCGGGCGAGGGCGGGTGCATCGTCGCGTCTGACATCGCCGCCGAGCGGGCCGGTGCGCTCGCGGCGGAGCTGGGGGAGGTGGCGAGAGCGGTCGAGACCGACGTGAGCTCGGAGGCGTCTGTCATCGCTGCCTTCCGCGCTGCCGTGCTCGTCTACGGCGGTGTCGACGTTGTTGTCTCGAATGCGGGAATCGCCTCGAGCGCGCCGATCGAGGAGACCACCCTCGACGAGTGGGAGCGCAACCACTCGATCCTCGCGCGTGGCTACTTCCTCGTCGCGCGCGAGGCCGCGCGCCTGCTGCGCGACCAGGGGATGGGCGGAAGCATCGTCTTCATCGGCTCCAAGAATGCGCTTGCGGCCGGCAAGGGAGCGAGTGCGTACTCGTCGGCGAAGGCGGCCGAGCTGCACCTCGCGCGCTGCCTGGCAGAGGAGCTCGGCGGGGAGGGGATCCGCGTCAACACCGTCAACCCCGACGCCGTGCTGGAGGGATCGGGCATCTGGGACTCGTCGTGGCGCGAGGAGCGTGCCCGCAGCTACGGGATCGCCCCCGATGAGCTCGAGGAGTTCTACCGAGCGCGCACGACGCTGAGACGCAACGTCGTCCCCGCCGACGTCGCCGAGGCGGTGCTCTTCTTCGCCTCGCCGCAGCGGGCGGTCAAGAGCACGGGCAACGTGCTCAACGTCGACGCCGGCGTCGCGATCGCCTACCCGCGTTAGGGCCACGGCCGTCGTGCGGATCGCGCTCTTCGTCACCTGCATCGGCGACACGCTCTTCCCCGGGCGTCCATGGGCCGCGCCGGCTCGTCGTCCTCATCGTCAAGGAGAGCGCATGACACAGCGAGCGGGATTCGTGCTCCGCGTCCGCCCGGAGCGCGTGCAGGAGTATTGTCGCTTCGGACAGCTCGTCGATTACTCGTCCGCGAGTGCGGCCCGCGCCGATCCCGCGTCGGTGATCAGGACGTCCACCAGGCCGGACCGCAGCACGGCGGGGATCGCCCGGTGCTTCTCGCGGCCGCCCGCGACCGCGACGACTCTGCGAACGGCTCCCAGCTGTTCCGGAAGGATCCCGATGCGCCGCGCGTCGAGGTCGGCCGAGCTGAGGAGCGTGCCGTCCTGCCTGACCATGATCCCGCAGATGTCGGCGACCACTCCTTGCTCGAGGTAGCGCTCGGTCTCGCGAGGGTCGAACGACTCCATCAGCCGTGACGAGGGGGGACGACCCCACGAGCCGATGCCGGCGAGACCGATCGTGACGTCGTCGATCATCCGCAGCGTGTCTGCGATCATCGGCTCCCGCCGGAGCGACTCGCCGCCGGCGGCGGTCGCGACGATGAGTGGAGCCACGAGTGCGAATCCCTCGGCGTCGGCACGAAGCGCCAGCCGGCGGACGAGATCGACTCCGCCCGCCGCCGACTCAAGCGTCGCGATGCCGCCGACGACCTGGACGATGCGTTTCGCCTGCAGCCGGGGCAGTCGGGCGACGAGGGCGTCGAGCGTCCGCCCCCAGGAGATTCCGACGACGTCCGACGTCTGGACGAGCTCTGCGATGCCGGCTGCCGCGACGCCCGCGAGCGCCTCACGGACGGCCTCTTCCGGGCCGTCGAGATCGGCGACGACGAGCGCGCGCTCGAGCCCGAACGCGCGCTCCATCTCGGCGCTCAGCGTCGTGTCCGTGTTTGCCGCGCTCGAGACCTCGATCCGCACGAGTCCCTCGCTGCGGGCCCACTCCACGAGTCGCCCTGCCTTGAACCGCGAGATCCCGAGCTCGGCTGCGACCTCCTTGATCGTCAGGCCGTCGACGAAGTGGCGCTTGGCCGCGAACGCGGCCTGGGTCGCACGGAAGGGGTCAGCCCTCGTTCCGCCGCTGTTCACCGAGGGATCAGCGTTTCCGCGGATCTCTGCTTTGCTCATATGTGCAATAGTATCGCTCATCAGAGCAGACGCATAGCGCGAGCGGGGTGAACGCGTGGTCAAGTCGCTTCTCGTCGATCCAAACAAGCTGCGGCAGAGGCGCACATTCGAGCTGGCGCCGATCGCGGCCAACCTCTACGCGACGCCGCTCTCCGCCGAGCGCGCCCGCTACGGCGATGCGCGCCTGGTCGGCGTCCTGCGCACGATGCTCCTCATCCGCGAGGTCGAGACGATGCTCGACTCGATCAAGCGGACCGGCGAGTATCACGACATCGCGTACACGTACCGCGGACCGGCCCATCTGTCCGTCGGGCAGGAAGCGGCGGCAGCCGGCCAGGCGCTTGCGCTGACTATCGCCGACCATACCTTCGGCAGTCACCGCAGCCACGGCGAGATCATCGCAAGAGGGATGGAGGCGATCGGCCAGAGCACGGAGGCCGAGCTCGAGGACGTGATGGCCTCGTACATGTCGGGCGAGATCGCCGCGGTCGTCGAGAGGCATTTGCCCACGTCCGGAGTCAGGGCGAAGGCCGAGACGTTCTTCCTGTACGGGCTGATCGCCGAGATCTTCGGTCGCTCGACGGGCTTCAACCGGGGGGTGGGCGGGAGCATGCACGCGTTCTTCCCGCCGTTCGGCATCTATCCGAACAACGCCATCGTCGGAGGTGCCGCGCCGATCGCCGCCGGGGCTGCGCTCTTCAAACGCGTACAGGCGCAGCCCGGCGTCGTCGTGGCCAACATCGGCGACGCGTCGAGCGGCTGCGGGACGGTCTGGGAGGCGATGAACTTCGCGGCCATGTCCCAATTCCGGACTCTGTTCGATGAGCAGCACCGCGGCGGACTGCCGGTGATCTTCTTCTTCATGAACAACTTCTACGGCATGGGCGGTCAGACGATCGGCGAGACGATGGGCTACGAGGAGCTCGCCCGAATCGGGGCCGGAATCAACCCGCAGAACATGCACGCAGAGACGATCGACGGCACGAACCCACTCGCGGTCGCGGACGCGGTTGCCCGCGCGAAGGAGCAGATCGCCGCAGGCGACGGTCCGATCCTGATCGACTGCCAGTGCTACCGGTTCAGCGGCCACTCTCCGAGCGACGCGTCGGCGTACCGGACGCGCGAGGAGATGGACCTCTGGCGTGCGGTCGATCCGGTTCCGACGTTCGCGGACGCGCTTCTTGCCGAGGGTGCGCTCGCAGCGGACGCCGCCTCAGGGCTCGCGGAGTGGGCGACGGAGTTCGTGCTGGAGGTGACTCGCGCCGCCGTCGACCTCGACATCTCGCCGAGCATCACCGTCGCGGACATCGAGCGCCTGACCTTCAGCAACCGCGAGGACGACGGGGAATCGGCCCCCGCCGGCGAGACGCTCGTCCCGCTCGACCAGACGCCGCGTGCCGTGCAGCTCGCCACGCGTGCGCGGGGGGCGCGAGCCGGCGAGAGCGGCGCCGTCCAGCTCCGCGACGCTCTTTACGAAGCGATCGCCGAGCGGGCGGCCGCGGACGACCGGCTGGTCATCTACGGCGAGGAGAACCGCGACTGGGGCGGCGCATTCGGCGTCTATCGCGGCCTCACGGAGCTGCTCCCGTACCGGCGCCTGTTCAATGCGCCGATCTCGGAAGCCGCGATCGTCGGCACGGCCGTCGGCTACGCGATCGAAGGTGGACGCGCGCTCGTCGAGCTCATGTACGCGGACTTCATGGGACGGGCCGGCGACGAGATCTTCAACCAGCTGGCCAAGTGGACGGCGATGTCCGGCGGTGTGCTGCGCGTCCCGGTCGTCCTTCGTGTCTCCGTGGGCAGCTCCTATGGAGCCCAGCACTCTCAGGACTGGACCGCGCTGGTCACACACATCCCGGGGCTGAAGGTCGTCTACCCGGCCACGCCGTACGACGCCAAAGGCCTGATGACGGCCAGCCTCGCGCAGGACGACCCGGTCGTCTTCTTCGAGAGCCAGAAGCTCTACTCCGTGGTGGAGTACCTCCGGCCGGAGGGAGTGCCGACCGGTCATCTCGTCGTCCCGATCGGCGAGCCGCGGATCGTACGCGACGGCGCGGACCTGACCCTGCTGACGATCGGCCCGACCCTCTACCGCGCCCTCGAAGCGGCGGCTCGGCTCTCCGAGCGCTACGGAGTCGAGACCGAAGTCATCGACGCCCGCACCCTCGTGCCGCTCGAGCTCGACCAGATCGTGAGCTCGGTAAGAAAGACCGGCCGGCTCCTACTGGCGTCCGACGCGACGCAGCGCGGCAGCTACCTCAACACGCTTGCTGCCGAGATCCAGAGAGCCGTGTTCGACTACCTCGACGCTCCGGTCGTCGTCGTCGGCGCTCCCGACTGCATCACGCCTCCGGCCGATCTCGAGGACGACTACTTCCCGAGCGCCGCGCGAATCATCGGCGAGGTGCACCAATCCGTTCTGCGGCTACCGGGCTACGTGCCCGACCCGCCGGCTCTGGCCGCGGCTCGCTGACGGCCGCGGCGTCAGTTCATCTCCTGCCCGCCGGTCACGCTCAGAGCGATGCCGGTGATGTAGCTCGACCGGTCTGACGCCAGGAAGACGACCGCGTCGCAGACGTCGTCGTAGCTGCAGCCGCGTCCCATCGGCACCTGATCGACGTATGCCCGGCGAACGTCGTCGATACTCGTCGCGCCCTGCACCTTGCCGGCGCGAAGGTACTGGACGAAGAGGCCCTTCTCCGGATCGGTCCACAACGGGGAGTCGAGGAGGTTGCCGGGGCAGACGGCGTTGCAGCGCACGTTGTGCGGCGCCATCTCGAGCGCGACGCTCTGGGTGTGGCCGACTTCGCCGAACTTGCTCGCCGTGTAGGCGGAGTTTGCGGCGCTCCCCTTCTTGCCCGACTTCGAGCTGATGCTGACGATCGAGCCGCTGCGCTGCCTTCTCATGATCCGGCACGCGTACTTCGTCGTCAGGAAGTAACCGAAGAGGTTCACGTTCATCACCGCGCGCCACCTCTCCGCGTCTGCGGTCTCGATCGGCTCGGCGATGAGGATTCCTGCGTTGGCGACGACGATGTCCACGCGGCCGTGCTCCCGCATGGTCAGATCGAAGAGCGCCTCGACCTCGGCCTCCTCCGTGACGTCCACCTTGGCGCCGGTCGCCCGCCGACCGGTCGCGGCCGCGATCGCCGCAGCGACCTCGGCGGCGCCGGTCTCGTTGATGTCACCGATGACCACGTCGCAGCCTTCCTGCGCGAGCCGCAGGGCGATCGCCTCGCCGAGACCCTGGGCGCCGCCGGTCACAACGGCAATCTTGGTCTCCAGGCTTCCGGTCATGAGTCCGCGAATCGCGCCAGCAACGCCTCTTCGGCGTGCTTGGACCAGTGGCCGTCGGCCAGCGGAAGCGACGAGCTCAGCTCCGCGATCGGTGTGAGCCCCAGTCCTTTGCAGGCGGGGTAGACGATGATCTTCCCGGGGAGCAAGTTGCGCTCGGTCGCGCGAATGGCGTCGACCGCGCCGTCGAGCCCCGAGACTGCGGCCACGGAGAGCATCGTATCGAGCTGGCGCGCGACGACCTTCGCCAGCACCGCCTTCATGTCCTCGAGCATCGACCCGCTCGTGCCGACGAAGTAGCACCGCTTCGCGATGTACGAGTCGAGATCGATTGCCGCCGTGGTCTCGGCGGGGATCCCGGCGAAGATGTTGATGATGGCTCCAGGTGCGGCCTTCTGAACTGCGTCTGCGACGAGCTCGGCCCGAGGGGCCATCAAGACGGCATAGGTGAACGAGGAGACCTGCTCACTCGACGGGTCGTAGAGCCGGAGGCCGACGTCGTTCTTGCGGGCCAAGGGCTCCGCGATTTGCGCGAGGACCGCGAGGCGCTCGTTGCTGAGATCGCCGGCGAGAACGGTGATGCCGGGGACGCCCTGGCAGAGGCAGCGAATCACGTGCATCGTGCCCATCGGGCCGGCGGCGCCGACGATGTTGATCGTCTCGCCCGGCCGGAGCTCCGGCGTCACCGGAATCGACGCCAGGGCGACGGCCGGGTCGTCGCCCGTGGTGCCGATCACGCGGATCCCTCCGTAATGCACGCGGCCCACCTGCGAGACCACGGGACGACCGAACGTACCGCCGCACTGGACGATGGTGAACAGCCCGCCGGTGGCGACCTTCGGGAAGAGCCGCTCGACGCTCCCAGGGTTGGCACCGAAGTAGACGACGTCGTCGAACGCGCCGTCCTCCAACTCGGCGAGCGTGGCGGCCGTCGTGAAGGCAATCTCCCTCGGCCGGGCGTGCAGATCGCCGATGCGGCTGCGCTCGACGGGCTCTTCGCCGACGACGAGCATCCGCCCGCCTTCCTTCGGCAGCCGGCGCTGCTCCTCGACGTAGGCCCGCTCGACGCACGCCCACGGCTCGCAGAGGGCAATCGCGGCCGCAGACAGATCCTCGGGCGCAGGGATCAGCATCGACTCGCCGTCGGGCGAGACGATGACCCGCTCGTCGAGCAGCACGTATTCCTGCAGGCCGCCTTCGAAGTTGTAGCCGAACGCGGCGTTCGAGCTGGCCGTGGGTAGCCAGCGGTAGTCGGTTTGGACGAGAAAGCGATCGCCGACCTTGTAGCGCGTGATGTCGGCGCCGATTCCGGCGACAC
>JBEKEH010000045.1:0-28319 GCA_050013935.1 Gaiellaceae bacterium
GCTGCTCGACGCCGGCTTCGAGGCCGGCGACGTGGAGCGGATCCTCGAGCTCGTCCCGCTCGCGACGCACAACCAGCGCGGCCGGGGCACGCTCTTCATCGGCACGAGCAACCGCCTGGATGCGGAGCGGCTCGTGGAGCTCGTTGAGGCGTCGATGAGCTCGCCGATCTACGAGCTGCTGAAGCGCCCGGACGAGCTGTTCGTCGTGGAGCACGCGCACTTGCAGCCGCGGTTCGTCGAGGACTCGGTACGCGTCGCCCTGAAGAGCGTGCTCGAGACGCTCCCGGAGCTTGACGACGGCGACTTCGTCCTGTCGCGGCAGCTCAACTTCGAGACGATCCACGCGCACGAGGTCGTCGCGGAGCGCTACGGCACGATCGGCGAGCTGCGAGCGGAGCTGAGCGGCGCGGAGCACGGCCCGCTCCGGCACACGGAGCTCAGAGACTGGTTGAGGGGCTAGTGCCCCCAGGCGACTTCCGCCACCAGCGCCGCCACAGGTGCGACCGGTTCTCCTCCCCGCGCCAGAGGCGACGGATGTTCGCACGGTGCAACACGATCACCCCGGCCGCCGCGAATGCGGCGAACACGGTTACGGGCCACGGGTAGCCGAGCACCCACGACCAGAGCACGAGCGACGTGGAAGCCGTCATCGACGCGAGCGACGGGTAGCGGGTCACGACGAAGACGATCAGCCAGACGCCGAGCCCGACGCCGCCGACCAGCGGCGCGACGCCGAGGAACGCCCCACCGGTCGTCGCGACCATCTTCCCGCCCTTGCGGAACTTCATGAACAGCGGCCGGTAGTGGCCGAGCATCGCTGCGGCGCCGGCGAGCACGCCGCTGCCGTGGCCGACGAGGAGAGTCGCGACGAGAGCAGGCGCGAAGCCCTTCGCCGTGTCGAGCAGCACGACCGGGAGCCCGAGATAGCGCCCGTAGACCCGCCAGACGTTCGAAGCGCCGATGTTCCCGCTGCCCTTCGTGCGGATGTCCTCGTGGCGGAAGATGCGCACGAGCCAGTAGCCCCAGGGCATCGACCCTGAGACGTAGCCGGCTGCGGCGAGAATGGCGGTGAGCAGTTTGCGGGCCTCCCCGCGGAAAGGCTACGCGGCCGGGATCCCGTACCGCTCGACCCAGCCGTTCACGACGTCCCAGTCGAGGTTGTCGAAGAACGCGTCGATGTACGAAGCCCGGTCGGTCTGGTAGTCGAGGAAGTACGCGTGCTCGTAGACGTCGAGGGCGACGAGCGGCGTCGCGTTCCAGATCGGGAACGTGTTCTGGGCGTCGCCGATGTAGTTGAAGAGCCGCCCCTCGTCCCAGTCGTACGCCGTCCACGCCCAGCCGCGGCCGCCCATGCCGGTCGCCTTCAGGTCGGCGCGCCAGGCCCCGGCCGAGCCGAAATCGCGCTGCACGAGCGCTGCGAACGCGCCTGTCGGGTCGCCGCCGCCCCCGCCGAGATGCCCGAAGTAGAGCTCGTGGTTCTTGATCCCGCCGACGGCGAAGGAGAGCTCGACCTTGAGCGCGCGGATCTCGGAGTAGACCTGGTTCGCTGAGGCGAGATCGACGCCGGCGAGCTTGCCGAGGATCTCGTTCCGCTTGTTCACGTAGCCCTGGTAGAGCTTGTAGTGGGCCTCGACCGACGCGCGCGAGATCCCGTCGAGCTCGTACACCTCGGGGCGCAGCTCCCGCGGCGCGATCTCCTCGAACCTGAACGCAAGCGTCGCCATCAGCCTCTTCTCCTCACCTCGACTGGGACAGGCGGGCGGAGCATATCCTCACGCTCGACGAAACGCAGACGCGAAAGGAGCCCCGGAAATGGCCTTTGCAGTCCCCGATCTGCCGTACCCCTACGACGCGCTCGAGCCGCACATCGACGAGGCGACGATGCGGATCCACCACGACGCCCACCACAAGGCGTACGTCGACAACGCGAACGCCGCGCTCGCAGGGACCGAATGGGCCGACCGGCCGGTCGAGCAGGTGCTCGCCGACCTCGAGCTGATCCCCGAGGAGAAGCGCACCGCGGTGCGCAACAACGCCGGCGGCCACGCGAACCACACGCTGTTCTGGCAGATCATGAGCCCGGAGGGCGGCGGCGCCCCTCCCGGCGGCGCGCTCGCGGAGGCGATCGACGCGACGTTCGAGGGCTTCGACCAGCTGAAGGCTGCGCTGATCGACGGGGGTGTGAAGCGCTTCGGCAGCGGCTGGAGCTGGCTCGTCTGGGACGGTACGGCGCTCGCCGTGTACTCGACGCCGAACCAGGACTCGCCGTGGCTCCAGGGCGACACGCCGCTGCTCGGGATCGACGTGTGGGAGCACGCCTACTACCTGAAGTACCAGAACAAGCGCCCCGCCTATCTCGAGGCCTGGTGGAACGTCGTCAACTGGCCCGAGGTCGAGCGCCGGTTCGCAGAGGCGACCGCCGCCTAGGCTCGTCTCGCAGAGGCCGTGCCGGCCCGGTCGGCACGGCCTCGCCCATCCGGGTGGCTGCTATGACTCCGGAATCCGCGATGACCGGCGATGCGTAGAAACAGGGGAGACATGGAGCTCGCGATTGACACCCCTGCGCGGTTGCGCGCGGTCCCGGAGCGGAGCGAGAGCCCGCCGGCGGCCGAGACGGACGCAGACCTGCTCGTCCGGGTCGCCGACCGCGACCGGGCCGCCTTCGAGCTGCTCTACCGCCGGTACGTCCGCTCGGTCTTCGGCCTCGCGCTGCGCCGGCTCCGCGACCGGCAGCGGGCCGAGGACGCGGTGCAGGAGACATTCGCCGCGGTCTGGCGCTCCGCGGCGAGCTACCGGCCCGAACGCGGGCCGGCGGCGCCGTGGCTGTACGCGGTCGCGCGCAACGCGATCGTCGACCGGCTGCGCGCGCGGGTCGAGCCGGCGAGCGAGGTGCCCGAGACGGTCTCGAGCGAGCCGGGCCCGGCAGATCGCGCGGAGGCGTCGTTCGTGGCCTGGCGCGTCCATCGCGCACTGGAGGAGCTGCCCGAGCGGGAGCGCGAGGTGGTCGAGCTCGCGTACTGGAGCCAGATGTCGCAGAGCGAGGTGGCGGACTATCTGAACATCCCGCTCGGGACGGTCAAGACGCGGACGCGGAGCGCCCTCTCCCGTCTCGCGGGAATTCTGGACGGGGAGCTGGCATGACACGCGAACCGGATTTCGACGAGCTCGTCGGCCTCGACGTCGAGCCGGGCGAGCGCGCGCGGCTGCGGCGCGTGCACGAGCTGCTGCTCCAGGCCGGCCCGCCACCCGAGCTCTCGCCCGAGATCGAATCCGGACCGACCCTGGCGATGACGCTCGCCCGCCCACCGCGTCAGATCCGCCGCCGCGTCATGCTGTTCGCCGCGGCGATCGTCGTACTCGCACTCGCTTTCCTCGGCGGCTACCTCGCCGGCAACCGCGGCGGCGGGCTTGCGAGCGCCCAGACGCTCCGCCTCGCCGGCACGCGCGTCGACCCGTCCGCGCTCGCCTCGCTGCGCATCGAGCCGGTCGACAAGGCCGGAAACTGGCCGATGCAGCTGTCCGTCACCGGGCTGCCGAAGCTGCCGCCGCACGGCTACTACGCGGTCTTCCTCGTCCGCAACGGGAAGATCTACGCGCCCTGCGGCACGTTCGTCGTCGCAGGTACCGATCACGGCACGGCCGTGCACCTGAACGCGCCGTACAGCCTCCAGCATGGCGATAGTTGGGTAGTAACGAAGCAGATGCCGGGCCATCACGAACCCGGACCAGTGGTGCTCAGGCCTACGGCCTGAGCACGCGGACGAACCTGCGGTTCGTCCGCGGTTGAGGATGTGCTTCGCAGAGCGGACGCCGGCCAAGCCGGCGTCCTTTTCGGCTCAGGGGCGATGGTGCGGCGAGCGCGTGCGGTGGTGCCTTCGGCATCCCCGGACGCGTGCATGCGCCTTCGGCTAACGCGCCTGCGGCCGCGTTAGCCTCCGGCCTTTGCGTTTACGTCGGGCGGCGGGTCTCGTTTCGCATCTCCGACAGAAGGCGCTCGAGGCGCTCTTCCGTCGAGTCGTCGACGAAGCTCATCGCGGCGGCGACGTTCGGATGCACTTCGGCGATCGCGCGGCGCAGCTCGTGCGCGACGGCTCGGTACGAGGGATGGCCTTCGCGGCCCGAGCGCAGCTCGATCAGGTGGAGCGCCTCGCGCGCGTCCAGCTCGAGGACGTAACGGATCCGATAGGCGAGGCAGAGCGCATACGGTGCCTCCTCGGCCAGCCCTTCCCCGCGAAGGCGCTCGTACTCGACACGAGAGACCTCGAGCGCGCGCTCGTACTCGGCCCCGAGGCCCGCGGCGACGAGCTCGTGGGGCACGTCCGCACCGAGGTCGGGCGTCAGCCGCTGCCACTGGCACGTGAGCAGCCGGTGGCGCTGGAGGTCGCGGAAGGCGCCGTAGTCGGAGACGATCTCGAAGCGGTAGCGCAGCGTCTCGAAGCCGCGGCCCGGGCGGTGGCGCCGATTCTCACGCGTGCCGACGAGCTCGCGGATGAGGGCGGCGCGCTCGCTCGCCGCCAGCGCCGCAACCGCGCGCAGCGCTTCCTCCTCTCCGGTCGCCGCCGACTCGTAGAGCAGGGCGGCGAGCAGCTCCTCCTCCGTGCCGTGCGCGCGCAGCAGCCGCACCGACGGCGCCGCGACGGCCTCCGCCTCGATGTCGACCCCGAGCCGCGCCGCTGCCGCGTCGGCCGCCTCGCGGCGCGCACGGAGGAAGTCGATCCAGCGGCCGCCGCGGTCTTCCCGCGGCACCCTCGCGACGAAGCTCGGGATGATCTTCTGCAGCTCCCCGAGCAGCATCTCGCCGTAGGCTCGCGCCTCGGCGAGTGGATGCGCGAGCAGGTGCAGCACGAGCTGCTCGTACGTCTGCCCGCTCGCGTAGATGCCGACGTGCGAGAGCGAGGCGGCCGGCAGCAGCCCGCGCACGAGGTCGAGCGCCTTCGCTCGCACGGCGCGCGCGTGTGCGGCCGGTGACTCGCCGTCGCCGGGCGGGAACCGCTCGCCGATCCAGGCTGACGCAGCCTCGAGCTGGCGCCCGTACGTCTCGAACAGGTCGTCGAGCGCCCGCTCGTAGGCCGGCCCGAAGCGCGGGTTGCGGTGGTACCGGTAGCCGTAGCCGGCGAGCTGCGCGTCATAGGCGATGTAGCGGGTCGACTGTTCGAGATACGCGGCGAGCCTCGGCCGCTGCAGGATCTTCGTCAGCAGATTCGACGTCCACTCGCACGCGACGTGCGCGCCGCCGAGCTGCGCGACCGAGTCGTCGCCGTAGCCGATGAAGATCCGCTCGTACAGCTCCGCCGCGCGCGTGCCCTCGGCGCCCTCGATCGCCGGGACCTCGGGCACCGAGTCCGCGAACTCGTCGAGGAACAGCCGCCGCAGCGTGCCGGCGTAGCGGGAATAGCGGGCGAACAGCGCGCCTTTCACCGTCTCCGGCAGGTTGACGAGGCCGAAGACGGGCCTGTCGAGGTTGGTGAAGTGCGGCGCGAGGCGCTCGCGCTCCTCCTCGGTGAAGCTATCGCAAGGAAGTGTCACGCTTTCAGCGGTGGCCAAAGGACCGAGCACGGTACTCCCGCATCCGGACGGTAGCGCGCGGGTCGGCACGTCGGGCTGGTCGTATCCGACCTGGCGGCCGGGGTTCTACCCGGCAGGGCTCGACCCCTCCGGCTGGCTCGGCTTCTACGCGCAGCGGTTCCGGACGGTCGAGCTGAACACGACCGGCTACCGGCTGCCCGCCGAGGAGCAGTTCCGGCGCTGGGCCGAGCAGGCGCCGGACGGTTTCGAGTTCGCCCCGAAGCTCCCCGGCCACCGGCTGCGCGGGCTCGACGTGTTCGAGTCGCGGGTGCGCATGCTCGGCGACCGGCTCGGGCCGGTTCGGGTCGCGCTCACGAGCGTGCGCGACGAGGGAGCGCTCGAGCTGCTGCTCGGCTCGCTCGACCCCGGCCTGCGACTCGCCTTCGACCTTGCCCACCCGTCGTGGGACGGCAGCGAAGCGCGCCTCGCCGCCGCCGGCGCAACGCGCGTCAACGACCTCGACCATCCGGCGCCGTTCCGCTACCTGCGGTTGCGCGAGCCGCCGTACGACGACGCGGCGCTGCAGGCGCTGGCCGCACGGATCCGGGCCGCGCAGGAGCCGGTCTACGTCTACTTCCCGCACGAGGCCGAGCCGAGCGCCCCCGCGTACGCGGAGCGCCTACTCGGGCTGCTCACCTCAGCGTGACCGTCGCGCAACTCGGTGCGGACTGCACGCCGCCGACGGCGGTCGACCGGACGCAGAACGTGAACGATCCGCGCAGCCTCTTCGCCGGCCGCGGACTAGTGGACGCGGCCATAAGTTCGTTCGTGTCTGGCGGTTCGCAAACCAAGCAGGCCTAGGACGCAGGGAGGCCGCATACCCGTAGGTATGCGGCCGACCGAGGACAACGGCATGCGCGGCGCGGCAGCTCTTGTCGCCGTACGAGAGCACGATTTCGGACTCCTCCGCCTGGAGCGCGACGTCCTGCGGGTTCTGCGGGTCGAAGGCGTGCAGCCCGGGGACGACCGTCGCCACGTCCGGGGTCACACCCGGGCCCTCGGCGAACAGGCGGTACTTCTCGCCCGTCCCGGGACCGCGCAGCGCCATCTGCCCCGACGGGTGCTCGTAGCCGCCCGTGGTCGGGTCGAACGGGTAGAAGCCGTAGCAGAAGGCGCCTGTCGGGTTGTGGGAGACGAAGGAGTTCTCTCGCCGCCAGCCGAGACCGTACACGGAGTTGTACGTGTCGAGGTAGAGCAGACGGCCGAAGCCGTCGGTGGGCGCGCCTACCGACGTCGTCCCGAAGCCGTGCACCGGGTTGCCCAGATAGGTGTAGCGGCCGAACAGGTCCTGGAAGCGCTCGCCGTAGACCCAGTCCATCCCGATCTCGAGCTGCGCGACCGGGCCGGTCCAGTGGGAGATCTCGAGCCAGTCGGCTTGCTGCGCGGACATCCAGGGCGTGAAACCGAGGTCGGGCAGCGGCTGCGGCCAGCTCTGCGCCGCCCAGTAGGAGCCGTCCGGCGCCTTGCAAGCGGCGACGACGTTCGGCAAGGCGGGGCCGTCGTACGTGCCGCAGCGTCCCTTGAAGCTCTTCCAGTACAGGGTGTGGTACTTCCCCCAGCCGCCGGCGTAGTCGACGCTGAACTTCACCTGCGGGGCGCCGGGACTCGGCGCGAGCGCGTTCACGGCGCCCCAGACGAGCACGTGCTTCACCACGCCGCCCTTGTGGTAGGTCAGGAGCGCCTCGCCCTTCGCGTCGATCGCCAGCTGCACGCCGGTGGCGTCGCGGTCGATCAGCTGCGCCGCTGAGGCTCCCCCCGCCACACCCAGGCCGGCGGCGGCGAGCAGAACGACAGTGATGACAAAACGACGCATTCATGATCAAAGTAGCTCCAAATCGGCGGCTCCGCGGCTCGAAAAAGGGGGATTTACCGCAGCTCAGAAACGGGCGGCGGCACCGGCATGGCGCGCGTAGGCGCCGCTGCCGACTATCTCCGCGAGCTGCTCGACCGTGTACCGGAGCTCGTCCTCGGTGTTGTAGAAGTGCGGACCGAGCCGAACGCCGGCGTCGGGGCGGAAGTCGCAGATGATCCCGCGCTCGCCGAGCTCGCGATGCACGGCTGCGTTATCGGGGGTGCGGACGAGCACGGTGCCGCCGCGCCGTGCCGGCTGGCGCGGGCTCGCCACCTCGAGCCCCGCCTCGTCCAGCAGCTCGATCAGCAGTTGCGTGAGCGCCAGAGAGCGCTCGCGGATCCGTCCGACGCCGACCTCCTCGATCACGTCGTAGCCCGCAGTCGCCGCGTAGAGCGCGGGCACGTTCGGGGTGCCGGTGAGGAAGCGGGCCGCGCCCAGCGCGTACTCGAGCTCGGGCTCGAACGCGAACGGCCGCGCGTGCCCCTGCCAGCCGACGAACGTCGGCTCGAGGCGCGCAGCAAGATCAGGCCGGACGTAGAGCCAGCCCGCGCCGGGCCCGCCGCAGAGCCACTTGACGCTGCCGCCGACCGCGAAGTCGACGTCGAGCGCGGTCACGTCGAACGGGACGACGCCGGCCGACTGGTAGCAGTCGAGCACGACGTGCGCGCCGACCTCGTGCGCGCGGCGCACGATCGGCTCGACGTCCTGGATCTCCGCGTTCTTGAACAGAACGTGGCTGATCGGGACAAGCAGGGTGCGCTCGTCGATCGCCTCGACGATTGCCCGGTCGTCCGCGACCGCGACGACCTCCAGCTCCGGCTGCGCCTGGTAGAGGTAGCGCACCGAGGGGAAGTTCGCCTCCTCGTAGACGACGCGGTTGCGCCGGCCCGGATTCCGGAAGCAGGAGAGCACAACCATCTCCGCGACCGTCACGTTCTGGTGCATCACAGTGGAGCCAGGCGGTGCGCCGATGATCCGCCCTACCTGCGTGCCGACCGATACCGGCATATCCCACCAGCCCTCGCCCCAGGAGCGGATGCCGCGCTCGCGCCACATGCGCGCGTACTCGAGCAGCCGCTCCTCGGCCGCCGCCGGCATCGCCGCGAGCGAGTGGTTGATCAGGTAGACGCAGTCGCTGAGGATCGGGAAACGGTCGCGGTACGCGAGCAGATCACCCATCTGCGCAGCGTATCCGGGCTGCCGCCGCCGGCGGCCGTCTCTACGCGCCTCCGATCCGGCGGATTCCCTCCATGTCCGCGGCCTTGACCTCTGCGCGGCGCTGGACCGGGATGCTCACCTTCACCGTCGCCCCGCTCCCCGGAACCGACTCGATCTCGAGCGTGCCGCCGAGCAGCTCGACGCGTTCGCGCATGCCGAGGAGGCCGAAGCCGACGCTGACGGCGCTCGGGTCGAAGCCGGCGCCGTCGTCGCGGATGACGACGTGAACGGTCGAGTCGTCCTCCCGGATCTCGACGCGCGCGTGCGTCGCACCGCCGTGCTTGACGGCGTTCGTCAGCGCCTCCTGGACGATCCGGTAGACCGACGCTTCGAGCTCCGGCGTGTGGCGTGTCGGCGCGCGGCCCTGCTCGTACGCGAGGTCGAGTCTGAGGTCGACCTCGATGCCGTTGCGCGCGACCCGCAGCGCGAGCGTCTCGATCGCGCCTTGCGTGCCGAACTCGTCGAGTGCCGCCGGCCGCAGGTCGGTGATGAGCGCGCGGAGGTTGCCGATTTCCTGATCGATCCGCTCGAGCGCGTCGCCGACGGCGTGGGTGAGCGCGTCGGCGCTGCCGGATCTCCGGGCCGAGCCGAGGAGCATCTGCAGGCCGGCGAGGCTCTGGAGCGTTTCGTCGTGCAGCTCGCGGGCCCAGCGCCGGCGCTCGTCCTCCGCGGCCATCAGCCGCTGCCGGTGCTGCTCGGCGGCGGCCGACGTCGCGGTCGCGACCGCGGTGGCCGCGCTCGCCGCGAAGGCCTCGAGCAGATGCTTGTCCTCCGCCGTGAAGTCCGGGCCGTCCTCGAGGCGGTCGAGCGCGAGCAGCACGCCGTACGCCTGGTTGTGGAACACGAGCGGCACGACGAGGCCGCTCTCGGCGGCGACGCCGAGACGGCCGAGGCCGTGCTGCTCGAAGCGCGAGCGGTTGAGCTCCTCCTCGAGTCGCTGCGTCTTGCGCGTGCGCAGCGCCGCGCTGGCGACCGTGTCCTCGAGCGGAACCCGCTCGCCGAGCAGGCCCTCGGGGACCTCGCCCGCGCCGGCCGCCACCTCGAGCTCGTCTCCGCGCACGAGCTCGATGAGCAGCGTCCGGGCCGAGACGAGCGCGCGGCCGCGCTTGGCGACGAGCTCGAGGATGACGGCGATGTCCGTGCGCCCGCCGACCGCCTGCGCGATCTGCGTGGTGGCGTCGAGCGCCGCGACCGTGCGCTCCAGCTCGTCCTGGCGCTCGCGGGCGCCGCTGTAACGGTCCGCATGGTCGATGGCAACGCCGGCGAACTCGGCGAGCAGCACGACCGCGTCCTCGTCTTCCTGGGTGAACTCCGCGCCGCCGGCCTTCTCGGTCAGGTAGAGGTTTCCGTACGGCTCGCCGCGCACGAGGATCGGCACGCCGAGGAAGGTCTCCATCGGCGGGTGCCCGACCGGGAAGCCCCAGGAGTGGGCGTGATGCCCCACGCGCGCGAGCCGGAGCGGCACCGGATGGCTGATCAGCTCGCCGAGCACGCCGCGGCCGCGGGGCAGGCCGCCGATCTCGGCGCGCTGGGCGTCGTCCACGCCGAGGGTCAGGAAGCGCGAGAGCTCGGTCCGGGAGTCCGCGAGGACCCCCAGCGCGGCGTACTGCGCGCCGGTCAGCTCCTTCGCCGACGCGAGCACGCGCTCGAGCACGATCTCCACGTCCAGCTCGGAGAGCACGCTTCGCGCGACGTCCAGCACACCTAGGACCGCCCGGTCCATGAGTTCGGCATCACCACCCGCGCCGCCACGCGAGGTCTCGCGACCGCGGCACACGACAACTATAGCGACTGGAGCGAACGGGTTCCGGGGCCGACGTAGTTCGCGCTCGGGCGGACGAGCACGCCCAGCCGCTTCTGCTCGAGCACGTGCGCCGACCAGCCGGCCGTGCGCGAGCACGCGAACATCGCCGGCGCGAGCGCCGGCGGCACCTCGGCGACGTCGAGCACGATCGCGGACCAGAACTCGACGTTCGTGTACGAGTGATCCGGATGCTTCTTCGCGATCGCCTCGTGCGCGGCCTGCTCGAGCGCCTCGGCGACCTCGACCCGCGGCGAGCCCAGCTCCTTCGCCGTCCTCTTCAGCAGCCGCGAGCGCGGATCCTCGGCACGGTAGATGCGGTGCCCGAAGCCCATGATCCGCTCCTTGCGGGCGAGCGCCTCGCTCACCCATCTCTCGGCGTCGCCCGACTCGGCGACCGCGTCGAGCATCGGCAGCACGCGCGCCGGCGCGCCGCCGTGCAGCGGGCCGGAGAGCGCGCCGACCGCCGCCGAGAGGGCGGCGCCGCAGTCGGCCCCCGTCGAGGCAACCACGCGCGCGGTGAACGTCGATGCGTTCACCCCGTGCTCCGCGGTGCAGATCCAGTAGGTGTCGATCGCCTTCGCGTGCCGCTCGTCGACCTCGCCGCGCCAGGCGAGCAGGAAGCGCTCGGCGGCGGTCTGCCCCTCGAGCACGGTCGCCTCCGGCACCGGCCGCTTGGCGGCGCCGCGCGCTGACTGGGCCACGATCGAGAGCGCGGCGGCGGAGAGGCGGCGCAGGTCCTCCTTCGCCTGCTCGTCGTCGATGTCGATCAGCTGCCCGAGCCGGCGGCGGCCGCCGAGGATCGCAAGCATCGCCTGGAGATCGGACATGTGGCCTCCGGTGCGAACCTCGAGCTCGCAGTGCGCAGCCGGCAGGCCCGGCTCCAGCGACTCGTCCACGAGCAACCCCCAGACCTTCTCGAAGGGGACGCGCCCGACGAGCTCCTCGATGTCGACGCCGCGGTACCGTAGCGCGCCGCCCTCGCGGTCGGGCTCGGCGATCTCGGTCTCGAACGCGATGACGCCCGCGAGGCCGGGGCTGTACCCGCTCTGGTTCATGCGTGAATCTCCTCCAGCTCGATCTCGAGGCCGACGGCGCGCTCTCGCGCCGCGCTGAGCACCAGGGCCGCAGCAGCGAGGTCTTGAACGGCGACGCCGACCGACTTGTACAGGGTGATCTCGGCCGCGCTTGTGCGGCCGGGCCGCGTGCCGGCCACGATCTCGCCGAGTTCGGCGACGGAGCCGGGCTCGATGCCGGCGAGCTCGGGCGCGCCGCCCGGCGGCGGCGCGAACGACGAGCTGCGCGCTTCGACGACGACGAGCGCCGCCGCCCGCACGAGCTCGGGGTCGAGCTCGGAGCCCGGGGCGTTGTAGCCGACCGAGCTGACGTGGGCGCCCGGCGCCACCCAGTCCCGCCGGACAACCGGCTCGGCGGAGTGGGTCGTCGCAGCGACGACGTCGGCGCCGCGCACGGCGTCCTCGAACGAGGCTGCGGTCGCTCCCGTCTCGGCGGCGAGCTCCGCGGTCTTCGCCGCGTCGCGGCCGGCGACGCGAATCTCGTCCCAGGCGCGGATGCCGGCGAAGGCGCGGGCGTGCGAGCGCGCCTGAACACCGGTGCCGAGGATCGCCAGGACGCGCGCGTCCTCGCGGGCGAGCAGGCGCGCAGCGAGTGCAGCCGCCGCCGCGGTGCGCGAGGCGGTGATGTACGTCCCGTCCATCAGCGCGACCGGCGAGCCGTTGGCCGGGTCGAAGAGCGCGACCGCCGCCTGGTGCGTCGGCCGGTCGACGTTGCCCGGGAAGAGGGTCACGAGCTTGCAGCCGAGCCCGGCGGAAGGCAGATAGCCGGGCATCGCGCCGAGCAGGCCGGCGTCACCGGCGAGAGCCGCGATCCGCGCCGGCATCGAGGCGGCGCCCGCGGACAGCTCCGCATGCGCACGGGCGAGCGCGTCGACGAGCTCGTCGAGATCGAGCAGTTGCTCCACCTCCGCGCGGGTCAGAACCAGCATCACGACGGACGTTAGCCGTCCGCGGCGTGACCACGCCTCAACGTCGGTCGGCGGCGGCGACCGGAGGCCTCGGCGACGGCTGCGGCGGTGGCTTCGAATCGACGAGCACCGCGGCGGCGAGGAGGACCGCCATCGCCACGGCGCTCTCGCCGAGCAGGCTCCGCGAGAGCCGCCCGACGACGCCGCCGGACTCGATGCGAGGCAGCGCGACGAACTGATGCAGCGCGCCCCAGCCGAGCGCGAGCGCGACCAGGCCGAGCTTCACGAGCAGCACCTCGCCGTAGCCGGTCGTCCAGAGATCGTGCACGTGCGGCAGGCGCAGCACGCTCAGGTAGATGCCCGCGGCGAGCAGCAGTCCGACGCAGACGGTCGCGAGCCGCGAGAAGCGGAGGAACGCCGTGCGCCGCAGCTCGTACGCCGCCGGCCAGACGACGGCAACGAGCTGGACGAGGCCGCCGACCCAGAGCGTCGCCGCGCTGAGGTGCACCCAGTCCGCGAGCTCGGAGAGCCAGGAGTGCCCCGCGTCCGCCGCCGAGTGCCCGGAAAGGGAGAGCCCGGAAGCGAAGCCGAGGCCGAGCACGAACGCGGGCCAGAGCAGCACGGTGCGCTCGGTCAGCCAGCTGAGGTAGAGCAGCGCCGTGACGAGCGCGAACCCGAGCGTCATCGCGATGAACGCCTCGCCGAAGCGCGTCCCGTTCGCGAGCGAGGACAGGTCGCCGTAGAGGAAGCCCGTGAACGGCAGCTGGAGCACGTCCTCGGCACGCAGCAGGAAGGCGAGGATCCCGACCTCGAGCACGGCGACGGCGCCGATCCCCGTCACCCAGTAGAAGCGACGCTCGGCGCGCGGCGGCAGCGGGCCCCGCACGACGAGCAGCCTGAAGCCGATCCCGCCGACGAGCAGCGCGAGCGCGAGGAAGTACAGCCAGCGCACGACGTGCTCCGTCGTCGTCGGCCCCTGCGCGCCGACGGCCTCCGTCACCGGCGGCGCGGGAACGCGGACGCCGAACGTGGAGATACCGGAGACGACGTGGCCGTCGCTCGAGAGCGCGCGCCACCGGATCGTGTACGCGCCGCGCGGCAGCGACTTCGGCAGCGCAGCGACGAGCTCGCGCGCCGACTTGACCGCACGAGGCGAACCGGCGACGTTCCTCCCCGCTGCATCGAGGACGACGATCGCGTTCGGCACCGCGTCGACCGGCTGGTCGAACTGGAGCACGATCCGCGGCGGTGACGCGGCGACGCGCTGCTCGAGCGCGGGCGTCTCGTGCAGAAGCGACGCGTGCGCGAACGCCGCTGCCGGAGAGACGAGCGCCGCCAGCACGACCGCCGGAAGGCAGAGACGTCTCACCGGTGCGGGACCCCGGCGTAGAACGACAGGTGCCCGAAGATCGGAGCGGTGTCACGGTCGCAGTAGAGGAGCACGGCGATGACGAGGAAGGTCGTTGCGAAGCCAGTCGCGGCTGTGAGCGAGCGCGGCTTGACCGCCTGCAGCACCGGAAACACCGCGGCAACGAGAACCGTCCAGCCGAGCGTGTGGTGCAGGAAGGCCGCGCGCGAGAACAGCCAGTGGTTCTGCTCGTGCACGATCAGCGCCCCACCGGAGACCGCGAGCCCCAGTGCCGACGTGAGCCGCCAGTACTGCGAGTGGAGCTTGCCGCGGGCGACCCCGAGCTCCGCCGCGCCGGCGAGCATCAGCACCTGCGCCCACATGCTGTGCGCGACCATGTGGATCGTCGAGTTGGTGAAGAACGTGCTCACCGGCCACATGAGCACGCCCATGCCGAACATGAAGCTGGGCCACAGGTAGCGCCGCCAAGGGCGGCGGCCCCAGACCTCGGAGCCGACGATCGCCTCGGAGAACAGCAGCAGCCCGAGGATGAGGAAGCCGGTGGCGAACCACCAGTGCACGAACTCGGCGCGCGGCTCGATGCCGGCGATCACCGGTCGGCCTCCAGGTCGGCCACGATGCCGGGTGCGAGCAGGAGCCGGAAGAGGATGCCGACGAGCACGACGTACAGCGGCGGCTCGGCCAGCAGCCAGTACAAGCCCTGCCCGTGCGGATGCAGCAGCGTCAGCCGCCACGGCTGGACGACCGCCCAGACGGCGCCGCCGAGCGCCGTCGCCGGGCCGAGCGCGAGCACGACCCGCGCGCGCAGCGAGCGCGCCCGCTCCCCCGTCTTCGCCTTCAGCTCGTGCGCGATGTTCGCGCTCACGATGTCCTCCCTGTCGAAGTGCCGTGCGTGGACTACGCAGGCACGGGAGGCGGCCTCGACTCGAAGCTGAGGCCGAACAGCCGCCGCGGCGCGCGCGTGCCGGTCACGTGCGGCCGGGCGGCCGGCGGTGCGCCGGCCGTCAGCCGGCGAAGGAACGCGAGCGCGTCGGCGGCGATGCTCTCGACCTCGCCGAGCCAGCACTCCACGCCCTTGTAGAGCAGGGCGACGAGCACGGAGAGCACGGCAAAGACCGGAAGCGCCGAGCTGTGCAGCCAGGGCGCGAAGAGCGACCAGCTCCCACCGGCGGCGCGCTCGGCGTCGGTCTGCAGGAGGTAGATCGAGGCCGTGCCGGCGAACGAGAGCAGCCAGAGCCGCGGCGAGAGCTCGATGCGGATGCGCGCCACGCGCCGTCGGGGCCGCGCGCCGAGCGCGACCGCGACGCGGTGCGCCGCCCGCGCGGCGGCGTGCGCCTTCGTGAAGCGCCAGGCGACGCGCGCGAGCATCAGCGCGATGCCGATCTTCACCGCGCCGAGCAGGAACGGGTAGTAGTCGGCGCCGGCGTAGCTAACGCGGCCGACATGACGACCGACGTCGAGCCGGTGCGTGAGGTTGCGTCCGACGAGCTCAGCGGTCAGCGCGAGCAGCCCGAGCGCGAGCCCCGCAAGCAGTCGCTGGTGTCCTCCGGCATGCCGCATCCCCGAAGTGTGCCGCCCGCCCGGCCTGCTGGTCAACGCGCGTACGCCACGACCCCAACCGCTCGCGTCAGATACGAGGCGGCCGGCTTCGCCGGTGGCCACTCTGCGGAGCACAACCTCACCTCGGGTGAACGGCGTAGCCGTTCACCCGAGCAGGGTCACGGACCAGTCGTTGCGATGCTCGGCGTCGAACGAGAAGAGCAGGATCCGCTGCCACTGGCCGAGGCAGAGCCGGCCCTCGGAGAACGGCACCTGCTCGGCGCGCGGCCCGAGCAGCGCGCTGACGAGCCGCTCGCGGGCGGCGCTCTCGCTCGGGACGATGCGCTCGAACAGGACCTCCAGGTCCTCGAAGAAGCCCGTCTCGCGCTCCTGCACCCGCACGAGCGAAAGCCCGTGTCTCGCGTGGACGTATGCGATCCCCTCGCTGCACTCGGCACGGGCCACCGTCTGCGAGACCTCGTTCGTGATGTCCATCACCGACAGGGTCGGGAGCGCGGCCGCGATCGAGTAAGGGACTTCGATACTCGTCATTGCAGGCTCCAACAGCGGCGACCGCGGAGGACTGGCACGAGGCGCACGACGCCGGTACGCGACGTAACTGGGGGCCGTAGGCCGGTCATGCCCGCGCGACCTCCCGCGGCAGGCGGAAGTGGACGTCCTCGCGGGCGACGGTGATCTCCTCGAGCGTGTCGTAGCCGCGCTGCGCGAGCCGGTCGGCGGTGGCCAGCACGAGCTCCTCCGGCGTCGACGCGCCGGCGGTGAGGCCGACCGTGCCGTGCCCGGCGAGGAGCTCCTCGTCGAATGCGCTCTCGCCGTCGACGAGCGTCGCCACAGCGCCGGCCGCCTGCGCCACCTCGACCAGTCGCTTCGCATTGGAGCTGTTCTCCGAACCGATGACGAGGATCAGCGACGCTCCCTGCACGACCATCTCCTTCACCGCGTCCTGCCGGTTCTGCGTCGCGTAGCAGATGTCGTCCGCATGCGGCCGCCGCAGCTCGCCGACATGCCCCTCGAGCGCGTCGACGATCGGCGCGACGTCGTCGAGCGAGAGCGTCGTCTGGGTAACCACCGCGACGGGCCTGTCGGTCTTGAGGCTGCGGGCCGCCTCCGGCGACTCGATCACGACGGTCGAGTCCGGCCGCTCGCCGCGCGTCCCGATCACCTCGACGTGGTCGGCATGGCCGACGAGCGCGACGAGATGGCCGCTGTCTGCATAGCGGCGCGCCTCCGCGTGGACCTTGTTCACGAGCGGGCACGTCGCGTCGACGACACGCAGGCCGCGCGTCCGCGCATTCGCCTTCACCGACGGAGCGACGCCGTGCGCGGAGAGGACGCAGATCTCGCCCTCCGGAATCTCCGACTCGTCCTCGACGAACACGGCGCCGAGACCCTCGAGCCGACGTACGACGTGCTCGTTGTGAACGATCTGGTGGCGCACGTAGACCGGCGCGCCGTGCTGCTCGAGCAGGCGCTCGACGATCTCGATCGCACGGTCGACGCCGGCGCAGAACGAGCGCGGCGCGGCCAGCAGGACGCGGCCGCCGGTCATGCCAGTCCCCCCGCGGCGTGCTCGAGCGTGCGCAGCGCAACGAGCGCGTCGCGCATCGAGCGGATCGCGGCGCCACGGCGGTGCGCGATCCAGCGCAGGAGCCCGACGACGTCGGTGCGCCCGTCCGGATGCACGGTGGAGTCGACCCCGTCGATCGAGCTCGCCGGCACGTCCGAGATGGAGCGCAGGCAGCCCGCGAGGCGGCCGCTCGCGGCGAGCACGCCGCTCTCCATGTCGACCGCGTCGGCGCCGCTCGCGTCGTGGAGGCGACGCCGCTCCGCGGCGTCCGCGACGAGGACGTCCGAGGCCACGACGGTCGCGGCACGCGCGCCCGGCGCGCCGAGCGGTGCGCCTTCCCAGAGCGTCGCGCCGGCGGCGTCGACGACCCGCGTCGCGTCGAGGACGTCGCCGATCGCCAGCCCGTCGTGCAGCGCGCCCGCCAGCCCGAACGAGACGAGCCGCCCCTCGGGCAGCCCGGCCGCGCCGCCCACGCCGATGCGGGCCGCGGGCAGCCCGGCGCGGCGCGCGGCGCGCTCCTCCGCGGTCGTGGCGCACGCGAAGCAGAGCGGCAGCGCCCGCAAGGCGGGCGCTGCCTGTTCGCGGCGTCGCAAGCGACGCCTTGTCAGCCGGTCAGGGTCCACGCCATGCTCCGGACGGTCTCCTTGAGACTCTTCGACGACTCGAATGCCGCCGACGGCTCGAAGCCGGAGTGGATGCCGCAGTGCTCGCAGCGGGGATCGTTGCCCGGGCCGTAGGCCTCCCACTCCATGCCCTCGAGCAGTGCTTCGTACGTCGGGAAGATGCCGTCGGTGAGCAGGTAGCACGGGCCCTTCCAGCCGTACGGGTTGCGCGTAATCGACCCCCACGGCGCGCACGACAGCTTGCGCTCGCCGGCGAGGAAGTCCTGATAGATCGGCGTGGCGATCCAGCGGTAGCCGTGCTTGCGGACCGCGGTCCGGATGGCGCGGAACTTCTCCTCGTGCTCGGGGCGCGTCATCGTGAGCGCCGGATCGATCTGCGAGTACTGGTAACCGGGGGCGACGAGCATCCCGTCGATGCCGACCTCGTCGGTGAGGTAGCGCATCATCTCGATCACGTCCTCGACCTCGGTCTCCTTGAAGATCGTGGTGTTGGTCGTGACGCGAAAACCTCTCGCCCGTGCGGTCTTGATCGCGTCGACGGCGACGTCCCAGAGGCCCGGGTAGTCGCAGACGTAGTCGTGGATCTCGCGCATTCCGTCGAGGTGGACGACGAACGTCATCCGCGGCGACGGCTCGAACCAGTCGAGGCACTGCTCGAGCCGCAGCGCGTTCGTGCACAGCTCGACCGTCTTGCCCATCTCGAGCATGCCTGAAGTGACCTCTTCGATCCCCTTGTAGACGAGCGGCTCGCCGCCGCAGATCGAGACGACCGGGGCGGGGCACTGGAGCCCGGAGTCGACGCACTCCTCGACGGTGAGGCGGGCGCGGTTCGACTCGTACTCGCGAATCTTCCCGCAGCCGATGCACGCGATGTTGCAGGCGAGCGTCGGCTCGAGCATCAGCACGAGCGGATAGCGCTCGCCCCTGCGCTGCTGGGACGCGACGTACTTGCCGATCGAGACGGTCGACTGGAGCGGGAATTTCATGCAGAGAGCCTCTCTCTCAGGCGCCCGAGCGCGAGCACTGGGAAGCTGAGTCGGTAGAGGTGGTAGCGGATCATGAAGTCGAGCGGGAATCCCGTGCCGGTGAAGTGCTGCTCGTCCCAGTCGCCGTCGGGGCGCTGGACCCCGCAAAGATAGTCGGCTGCCCTCCGCGCACCCATATCCTCAGCGTTTCCTGCGGCCACGTAGGACATCAGCGCCCACGCCGTCTGCGACGGCGTCGCGAAGGGCGCCCGGCCACGCCAGGCGGGGTCCGAGTAGGAGCGGATGTCCTCGCCGAAGCCGCCGCTCTCCTGCTGCACCGAGTCGAGCCAGGCGACCGCCCGCCGGACCGCGGGATGGTCGTGCGGGACGCCGCACGCCTCGAGGGCGGGCAGGGCGGCGCCGGTGCCGTACAGGTGGTTGACACCCCAGCGGCCGAACCAGGAGCCGTCGTCCTCCTGCTCTTCGAGCAGCCAGCGCAGGCCGCGCTCGACGGAGGCGCCGTACACGCCTGCGGGGGCGAGCACCTCGAGCGCGTGTGCGCTCACGTCGGCGGTCGGCTCGTCGGTCACCTTGCCGAAGTCGCAGAAGGGGATCTTGTAGAGCCACATCGCGCTGTTGTCGACGTCGAACCCGCCCCAGCCGCCGTCCTTCGACTGCATGCCGACGACCCAGTCGAGGCTGCGCCGCACCGCGTCGTCGCCCAGCTCGAGCTCGCGCAGCGTGAGCGCGATCACCGCCGCGTCGTCGACGTCGGGATAGAGGTCGTTCTCGTACTCGAACGCCCAGCCGCCGGGCGCGAGATCGGGCACGCGGATCGCCCAGTCGCCCTTGACCATCACCTCCTCACGCAGCAGGTACTCGCCCGCCTTCACGAGCTGCGGATGGCCGGCCGGTATCCCGGCCGCACGCAGCGCGAGCACGGCGAGGCCCGTGTCCCACACCGGCGACTGGCACGCCTCGGGGCGCAGGCGGTCGCCGTCCTCGACCATGAAGCCCTGCCAGCCCTCGACCGCCCTGCGCAGCGTCTCGTCCTCGAAGCCGTGCCCGAGCGCCGTGAGCGCGATGATCCCCCACACCCACGGCGGCTGGATGCCGCCCCACGATCCATCTGCTTCCTGACGTTCTCTGATCCAGCGCTCCGCTTCGCGGAGCGCTAGGCGCCGGATTCGCCCTGGGCGGCACGGAGGCTTGGTCTTACCGGCGATCGCGCCTATCTCTGCGAGGTTAATGGAGAGCGGGCGCACCGGACGCAGCGACTGCGCGATTGACAACGCCACGAACGTCTGCCGCGCCCAGCAGGCGAAGTCGTAGATCGAGAACGGCGCCGAGGGCGGGAAGAGGATCAGCTCCGGCGGGATCGGCACCATCCGCTGCCACGGCCATTGCCCGAGGAGCGCCATGAAGCACTTCGTGAAGAGGCGGCTCTTCCGGATGCCGCCTTCGCGCCGGATGTACGCGAGCGCGCGCGGGCCCGGGTCGACGCCGCACATCCGCAGCGCGACGTACGCCTCGATCGACGTCGAGAGGTCCGCCGGCCCCTCGAACCAGATCGACCACGTGCCGTCGTCGCGCATCCGGGCGAGCAGCTCGTTCGCGATCCGGCGGTCGAGGTCGGGCGTGCGGAGCCCGAGCAGGTGGTGCCAGTAGAGATGCTGCGCCGTCATCGTCACGTTGGACTCGAGCTCGCCGACCCAGATCCCGTCGGGCCGCTGCAGCTCGAGCAGCCGGCGTGTGCCGCGGTCGAGCGCCTCGTCGAGGCGCGTGAGCGACTGCGTCACCGTCACGCGTGCACCTTCTCCGTGGAGCCCGCGAGCACCTTCGCCGCGGCGGCGCGGCCGCTGCGCACGGCGCTCTCCATCGTCGCCGGCCAGCCCGTGTCGGTCCACGTGCCGGCGCGAACCGTGCCGGGCCGGCTCGTCTCCGGGCCCGGGCGCACGACGCCGGGGCGCAGCGCGACCGTCGCGTAGGGCTCGCGGCTGACACGCGACCAGAGCAGCTCCGCCGCGCCGAGCCGCTCGGTGAGCTGGCCGGCGATCCGCTCGACGAGGCTGCGGCCGCGGATCTCCAGCAGCTCGGGGACGCCGCTCGAGACGACGGTGAGGTACTGCCCACCAGCCTTCGGCTGGTGGCTAGTCAAGGCACCTCGGTCGAACACCCAGTGGGCATCCGAGGCGAGAAGCGCAGCAAGCGGCGTCTTGAGGAGAGCTCGATCGAACCAGAGGTGGACGCTCACGATCGGCGAGTCCTCGAGCGGCGACTCCCCCTCGCCGAGCAGGCGCGCGCTCTCGCCCGGCGGCACGGCGACGACGACGGCGTCCGCGTCGAGCTCGTCGAGCGACTCGACGCGCTCGCCGAGTCGCACCGTCGCGCCGGCCGCCTCGAGCGCTCGTCCCGCCGCATCGCCGTGCATGGCGCCGAGAGGCCGAGCCGGCAGGACGAGGTCGGAGTTCGCGCGGGGCCCGAGCAGCGACGTGCGCACGATGAAGAGGCCGGCGTTCGCGTCCGCCTCGTCTGCGGGCAGGTTGAGCGCCGGCCGGATGAAGACGTCCCAGAAGCGATGGATCGCCGTGGGCGACGTTCCCAGGCGGCGCAACAGTTGCCCGAAGCTTTCGTTCTCGCGCGCTTGCGCGCTGCGCAATCGCCCGAGAACTAGGAGGAGGCGAAGCCGGTCACGCGGCGGCAGGTGATGGTAGGTGAGGAGCGCCCCAAGGGTCGGCCTGATGGAAGAGCTGGAGCCATCCTCGGCGATCACTGGGAGGGCGAGGCGGCGCCGGATGACCGAGCCGGACTCGCCGATGCGCTCGAGGAAGCGGAGGTACTCGGTGAAGCAGCCGAGCGCGATGTGCTGGCCGTTGTCCGGCGGCGGCTCGGGATCGCCCTCGCGCTCCGGCAGCGTCTGCACGGCGCCGCCCAGCGTCGGCCGGGCCTCGTGCACCGTTACCTCTGCGCCGGCGTCGACGAGGTCGAGCGCCGCCGCCATTCCCGCGAGGCCGCCGCCGACGACCACGGCCCTCACCGCAGTAGCCCTCGCGCGACGACCGCGAGCTTCGCGGGCGTCGAGAGGCGGCACGACGCGCCGAAGACGTCGAACCTGTTCTCCTCCATCCGGTCGAGCTGGCCGCGGTAGAGGCCGGCGAAGGTGGAGACGCACAGCGCGCTGCGCCGGTCGAGCGAGTCGAGCAGGCGCAGCCCCTCCTCGAGATGGACGCGTGCCCGCTGCGCCTGAAAGGCCATCAGCTCCCGCCACGCCGGCGTCAGCCGCTCGTGCGCGATGTCGTCCTCGGCGACGCCGAACGCCGCCAGCTCGTCCTGCGGGAGATAGACGCGGCCGAGCCCCCAGTCCTCGCGCACGTCGCGCATGATGTTGATCAGCTGGAGCGCGACGCCGAGGGTCTGCGCACGCTCGGCGTCCCCGGACCCGTACACGGCGATGCAGGCGACGCCGACCGCGCCGGCGACCTTCTCGCAGTAGCCGCGCAGGTCCGCGAAGTCGGCGTAACGCGTTTGCTCGGTGTCCTGGAGGCCGCCGTCCACGAGCGCGGAGAGCGCGGCACGCGGAATGCCGTAGCGGGCGCGCGCGTCGGCGAGGGCGACGACCATCGCGTCGGTCGGAGCGTCGTCGTCGAGCGACGCGCGCAACGCCTCGAGCCGGGCGCGCTTCTCGTCGAGCGGCGCCTCGCCGTCGGCGACGTCGTCGACCTCGCGCGCGAAGGCGTAGACGGCCGCGATCGCCCGGCGCTTCGCCAAGGGCAGCACCATGATCCCGTAGGCGAAGTTCTTCGCCCGCGCGCGGGTCAGCCGCGACACCTCTGCGTACGCCTGCTCGATGGCGGTCATCGGACGCCTCGCGGCCGATGACCGGGGAGGGGTCGAGGTTCTTGTGGGGGAACCGGGAGGTTCCCCCACAGGTCCTTCGAAGAAGGGGGTCCGTGGGGGAAACACGGTTTCCCCCACGGGAGCGAGCCGAGGGCGAGCGACGTCATCGCACGAGCGTACGTGCGGCCTCGCGCGCCAGCCGGGCGCGCGACGGCTTCGGCCGCTGCGTGAACACGTCCCAGCCCGCAGACTCGAGCGCCTCGAGCGCGGCGAGCCCGCCGCGCGCGAAGAGCGCGACGGCCCGCCCGAGGCGGCCGCCGATGCGCGCGCGCAGGACGTCGCCGGCGCCGAGCAGCGCTGCCGCCCGCTCCGCCTCGAAGCGCAGGAGCTCGCGCAGCTCGCTGCTCGGCCGGTCGAGCGCCGGATCGCCGAAGCGGCGCCGGTCCTCCGCCGGCAGGTAGACGCGTCCCAGCTCGAGGTCGCGCGGCACGTCCTGGAGGAAGTTCACGAGCTGCAGGCCCGTGCAGACCGAGTCGCTCGCCGCGACGAGCTCCGGGTCGTCGAGCGCGCGCAGCACCCCGAGCACGAGCCGCCCGCACGGGTCGGCCGAGTGGACGCAGTACTGCTTCACGTCGTCCCACGTCTCGTACTCGGAGACGCGCTGGTCGATGCGGTTCGCCTCGATCAGGCGCAGAAACGGCTCCCGCGGCAGGTCGAACTCGCGCACGGTCGGCTGCACGTTCTTCAACACCGGCCAGGTGGGCTCGCCCTCGAAGGTCAGCTCGACCTCGTGCTCGAGCTCGTCGAGCGCGGCGAGCCGGTCGCCGTCGTAGGCGTCCCCGAGCTCGTCGACCAGGCGCGCGTAGCAGTAGAGCGCGCGCACGTGCGGGCGCAGGGCGCGCGGGAACAGGAGCGAGCCGACCGGGAAGTTCTCCCCGGCTGCGCGGGCGACCACTTCCGCGACCTCCATGCCGGAAGCATCCCGGCACCGACCTGCCCGCGTCAAAGCGGAGCCGACATCGCCTGCGGGCAACAGCGGCATCAACCGTTCGAGGGGACCTCGAAGCCCCCTCCCGGGGGATGCCCGTCCGGGGGCCTCGGGCTTCTCTGTGGATGAGCGTTTCAAGCACTGCGGCTGAGCGTGAGGACTTGAGGGGGCCGCGGTGAGAACGCCGATTCCACTTCTGCAACGGGCCCCGTCCCTGACGGACGAGGACGGTTTCGGCCTGATCGAGCTCGTGATGGCGTCGGCGCTCTTCATCGTCGTCTCCGCGCCCCTCGTGGGCGTGCTCCTCGCCTCGGTGGAGCAGCAGCGCTTCGCACACGAGCGGACGCTCGCGGGGCAGACGGCGCAGAACGCGATCGAGGCGATCCGCGCGCTCCCGTACGAGTCGATCGGCATCCAGAACGGCAACCCGTCCGGCAGCGTCTCCGCGACGCAGACGGCGGGACAGCTCGGCGTCGCCGGGCTCGACGCCACGGTGAACACGACGATCTCCTACGTCGACGACGCGCCGACGACTTCGTATCAGACGAAGGCGGACTACAAGAAGGTCGTCGTCACCGTGCTGCGCAACGCCGACTCGAAGCCGCTCACGCAGGAGGTCACCTATGTCGCACCGCCCGGCGGCGGCCCTGTCGCGGGGCAGAACCAGGGGATCGTGCAGATGCAGGTGATCGACTACGTCCTCAACACGCCGCTGCCGGGCATGACCGTGACGATCAGCGGCGGGCCGAGCCCGACGCGAAACGACGTCACCGACGCAACCGGCTCGACCACCTTCCCTGCGCTGCTGCCGACGAACGCGACGTACCCGTTCTACAACATCACGGTCTCGGGACCCGGTTACACGACGTTGAAGGACGACACGCCGCCGGCGACCGCCGCCCATACGGCGATCGCCGGCGGCCAGACGTTCACGACCATCATCCGCGCCTACAAGCCGGCGACGATCCTCGTCGTCCCGAAGAACCCCGACGGGTCGGCGTACACCGGATCGGCGACGGCGACGATCCGGTCGTCGCGCGGGGGGCAGTCGTTCGCGTTCAGCGGCGGCCAGCTGCAGGTACAGACGGTCGCAGGCGAGCCGGTCGTGCCGAACCTCCAGTACACGGTGCGCATCCTCGCAACGAACGGCCAGTACAGCACGCCGTCGATGCAGCTCGTTCCGAACAGCTATCCGACCGACCTGACGATGACGTTTCCGCTGACGCTCACCGGCACACCCGGGGCGATGCCGACGTTGACGGTCAAGGTCGTCAACTCGTCCGGCCAGAGAGTCACCGGCGCGACCGTCACCGTCGCCGGCGGTCCCGGCTCGAACATCTCGCTCATCGGCACGTCGGATCCGACCGGCACGGTGGTCTTCAGCGTCCCGAGCAACACCACGCCCGTCTACGTCGTCTCGGCGCTCAGCGGCGGGCTCACCGGCACCTGGAGCGCCGGGGTGACGACCAATACGACCGCAACGGTGACGGTCAGATGAGCGGGCCGACGCGCACACACCGTGCCGAGCTCGGCTTCACGATGATCGAGCTGCTGGCGGCCATGGCGATCCTGGGCGTTGTGATCGGCGCGTTCGGGCAGCTCCTGATCACGACGATGAGCTCGAGCAGCCGCACGCAGGAGCAGGCGACGCTGCAGGACCTGGCGCGCACGACGATCGATCAGTTCACGCGCGACCTTCGCGAGGCGACGAACACGAACGGAACAACGCCGATCGAGAGCCTCAGCGGCACGACGCTGACGTTCGACGCGCCCGACGGGACGACTCCCTTCCACCTCCGCCGCATCTCCTACCGGCTCACCGGCGGCGAGCTCGACCGCAGCGTCACGACGAGCACCGACAGCGACGGCTGGCCCTGGCAATGGCCGAACACGTCCGGCCCATGGTCGGCTGAGCTCGACTCGATCACGAACAGCTCGATCTTCACCTACTACGACGCGAGCGGCGCGGAGACGACCGACCCGAACCTCGTCCGCTCCGCTCGGATCACGCTGACGGTCGCGCCGCGGCAAGCGCTCGGCGGCACCGCGACGTACTCGGCCCTGGTCTCGATCAGGACGGTGCAATGACGCGCGCGAAGACGGCCGTACGGCGGGAAGACGGATTCGCGATGGTGATGGTGGTCGCGCTGATCGCGCTCCTCGGCATCTTCTCGGCCTCGTTGATCGCCGTCGTCCAGGGCGAGGCGACGCACAGCCGCACCGCGCTGACGCGCGATGCCGCCTACGAGGCTGCCGAGGCCGGCACCGACGACTACATCGCCAAGCTGATCGACGACCGTCTCTACGACGTGCACTTCGTGCACCTCGGCGAGTCGACGCGTCTTGCAGCGAACGGGCAGAGCGTCGCCGCCGGCCAGGCATGGCCTCAGGCGGACGGGAACACGTGGACCTACCCGAACGGGAAGGACCGGTGGTACGGGTCGCTGCAGCTCGGCAACGGCTACGAGTACAACATCGAGGTCTTCCCGCCGAGCCAGAACTCGCCCCTGATCCGGATCGTCTCCACGGGGCGCCCGGTCGGAGACACGGACATGCGCGACTGGCGCGAGCTGGAGACGCTCGTGCGGCCGTCGTCGGTCTCCGACTTCCAGATGGTCGCGGACGCGGACATCAGCTACGGCTCCGGCGCCACGACCTACGGGAAGATCTACGCGGGCATCGACGCGAACGGCGTCGCGCACAGCGTCAACCACAGCGGAATCGCGTACGGCGACATCTACGCCGAGGGCAGCGTCACCGGCAGCGTGCAGATGAGGAACGGCGCGCAGAAGTACGGCTCGTCGACGATCCGCACCGTGATCAAGACGCCGATCAACTTCAACAACTTCCTCGCGTCGCTCGTGGACATCCACTCGGCCGCCGGCGCGGGCGGGATCGTCGAGGACAACTCGAGCGTCAACGCCTGGTGGCTCACGTTCCAGCCGAGCGGCCAGGTGCTGATCCAGCCCTGCACGAAGAACGCCGGCACGTACCAGCTCGGCGACCGGATCCCGACCTGCACGGCGGGCACGCTCGTCAACCTGCCGGCGAACGGCGCGATCTACGTCGGTCAGCCCGTGATCGTCTCCGGACAGGTGAATGGGCGCGTCACGGTCGGCTCGGCCGCCGACATCTACGTCGGCGGCAACCTCAGCTACCTCCAGAGCGGCGACGACGTGCTCGGCCTCGTCGCGTCGCACAGCGTGATCGTGCCGCAGTGGGTGCCGACGAACCTGAGCTGGCGCGCCGCCGTGATCGCGCAGAGCGGGACGTTCCGATCCTACGGCTACGACCCGCAGACGAACACGAACGAGCCCGACTACGTCGGCAACAGCAAGCTCAACTCGATGACGTTCACCGGCGCGACGGCGACGTGCGGCGGCGGCAGCATGCTCCTGTTCTCCACCCGCGTCTATCAGTACGACAGCTCGCTGCTGTACCTGCCGCCGCCGTGGTTCCCGACGATCCAGGACGCGTACACGATCGTGCTCTCGCGCGAGCTGGCCGCCGGGCCGAACTAGGAGGTAACGTCCCGGCCGTGCAGGCCGGGCACATCCTCGAGCCGCAGCAGTTGCGGCGCTACGCCGACGCGATCGTCAAGGCGTCGCTCGGGCTGAAGGCGGGCGAGACCCTCGTCGTGCAGGCCGAGCCGGCGCACCGCGAGCTCGCCCTTGCCGTCGCCGAGTCGGGCTACCGCGTGGGCGCGCACACCGTCGAGATTCTGTACTACGACCCGCTGCTCACCCGCGCCCGGCTCCTGCACGCCCGCGACGACGCGCTCGGAGTCGTGCCGCCGTGGGCGAAGCGGCGCTTCGAGGAGCTCTCCAAGCCCGGCGCGGCGCGCGCGGCGATCACCGGCGAGAGCGAGCCCGGCTACCTCGACGGCGTCTCGGACAGGCGGATGGCCACCGACGTCAGCCGTAGCCTGAAGCAGATCGCCGCCTACCGGCGGGCCAACCTCGACATGCGGGCGCGCTGGACCGGCGCCGCCTGGCCGACCGACCACTGGGCCGCTCAGGTCTACCCGAAGCTGTCGCCGCTCGAGGGGAAGCGGCGGCTCGCGCATGACTTCCTCTGGTTCTGCCGCCTGACGGACGAGGACGGGCCCGGCTCGAGCGGCTGGCTGAAGCACGTACGCGCACTCGCGCGGCGCGCCGCGAAGCTGACGAAGCTCGACCTGGCGACGCTCGAGCTGCACGGCCCCGGCACCGACCTGCGCCTGCGGTTCCCGCCCGGCACGCGCTGGCTCGGCGGCCAGGAAGAGACGCCGTGGGGCGTGAAGATCGCGCCGAACATGCCGACCGAGGAGACGTTCACGAGCCCGCACGCCGCTGCGACGGAGGGGACGTTCACGTGCACGTTCCCGCTTTCGTTCCAGGGGCGCCTGATCGAGGGCCTGCGCGGCGAGTTCCGCGGCGGCCGCCTCGTGCGGCTCGACGCCCGCAAGGCCGCTGACCGCGACTTCGTCGCCGCCTACCTCGACAGCGACCCCACGGGCAACGGCCGCAGGCTGGGCGAGGTCGCGCTCGTCGACGCCACGTCGCGGATCGGGAAGAGCGGGCGCACGTATTTCCACACGCTCCTCGACGAGAACGCCGCCGCCCACATCGCGTTCGGCTCCGGCTTCGGCGGCACGCGCACCGGGAAGCCCGCGCGCGCCCTCAACCACTCGGACGTGCACCTCGACGTGATGATCGGCGGCCCCGACCTCGAAGCGGTTGGAATCACCGCGAAAGGGCGGCGCGTTCCCGTCATCCACGACGGGTTCTGGTGTATTCCGTGAGAAGTGCTACGTGCGCCGGGCTGACGCCCGCCGCCCGGTTGAGTTTCGGCTTCGCGGAGCGGACGCCGGCGGAGCCGGCGTCCTCTTCTCTGGCGAGAGGCAAGGGGGCGCGTAGCGCGGGCGGTGGTGCCTGCGGCATCCCCGCCCGCGAGTGGTCGGCCTCCGGTTAACGCCTGCGGCGTTAGCCTCCGGCCTGTACGGGTCGAC
>JBEKEH010000046.1:0-21971 GCA_050013935.1 Gaiellaceae bacterium
AGCGGGATGCCGGGCGACACGAGCTGGTAGTACGCGCCCATGTCGGCGAGCAGCTTCACGCGCACGCCGCGCAGCTTCCCCTCCTCCGTCGCGGCGAGCTCGATGTCCTGGATCACGCCGCGGCCGTGGATCGTCGCGACGTACGCCTCGGAGCGCTCCTCGATCCACTTCACCGGCATGCCGAGCCGGCGCGCGACCGCGAGGCAGAGCGCCTCCTCCGCGTAGACGTTCAGCTTCGAGCCGAAGCCGCCGCCGACGTCGGGTGCGATCACGCGGAGCTTCGACTCCGGGATCCCGAGCGTCAGCGCGAGCGTCGTCCGGAGGATGTGCGGGATCTGCGTCGCCGACCAGATCGTGAACTCGCCCTGCGCCGGGGCGGGCTGGACGAGGACGCCGCGCGGCTCGATCGCGTTCGGCACGAGCCGCGGATGGACGTACCGCTCGTGCACGAGCACCGGCGACTCGAGGAAGACCTGCTCGACCTCGCCGCCGGAGAGGCTCCAGGTGTAGCAGCGGTTGTCGCCGAGATCCTCGTGGATCACCGGCGCGCCGTCGGCGGCCGCCGCCTCGAGGTCGAGCGCCGCGTCCAGCGGCTCCCAGTCGACGACGACGGACTCCGCCGCGTCGCGCGCGTGCTCGCGCGAGTCCGCGATCACGACCGCGACGCCGTCGCCGGCGAAGCGCGCCTTGTCGCGCGCGAGCGGCCAGTGCGTCGGCATGCGCGGGTCGGCCTCGAACGGCTCCGGCCAGTGCGTCGTCGGGATCGGCCACGCGCACGGGAGGCCGCCCGCCCACTCCGACGCGAGCTCCTCGCCGGTGAACGCGGCGACGACGCCGGGGCGCGCGAGCGCGCCGGAGACGTCGACCTTGCGGATGCGCGCATGCGCGTGCGGGCTGCGCACGACGGTCATCCAGACCATCCCGGGCAGCGTCAGGTCGTCGATGTAGCGCGCCTGGCCGGTGACGAGCTCCGGGTCCTCCTTGCGGAGGACGCCCTGGCCGACGTAGCGCTGGGCCTCTCCGGTCGCGGCGCTCATCGCTTCGCCCCCGCCAGCTCGACGGATGCGTCGCGAACCGCGGCGACGATGTTCTGGTAGCCGGTGCAGCGGCAGAGGTTGCCCTCGAGCCCGGCGCGGATCGCCTCATCGTCGAGCTCGCCGTGCTCCTCGATGAGGCTGAGCGCCGCCATGATCATCCCGGGCGTGCAGTAACCGCACTGGAGGCCGTGCTTCTCGTGGAAGAGGCGCTGGAGCGTGTGCAGCTCGCCGTCGCTCGCGAGCCCCTCGATCGTCGTCACCTCGGCGCCGTCCGCCTGGACGGCGAGGACCGTGCACGACTTGACCGAGCGGCCGTCGAGCAGGACCGTGCAGGAGCCGCACGTGGACGTGTCACAGCCGACGTTCGTGCCGGTGAGGCCGAGCTGCTCACGCAGGAAGTAGACGAGCGGCTGGCGGGGCTCGACCTCCGCCTCTCGCGGCTCGCCGTTGACGGTGACGGTGACGGCGATTCGCCTCACGTGTGCCTCCTCCGGAAGGGGCGGGTGACGACGTCGAACAGCGCGCGGAATCCGAGCCGCAGGCCCGAGACGGGCTTCGCCGCGGGTGCGGGAGCGGGCTCCGGCGCCTCGCCGGCCGCGGCGGGCGGCACGGCGAGCTGCTTCTGCAGGCAGCTCGCGAAGCTCGCGGTGAGCTGCGCTGCGACGGACTGCACCATGCCGCGGCCGTACTGCGCCACGGGGCCGATCAGGGTCAGGTCGGTGACGATGTCGACCCGCGTGCCGCCGTTCTGCTCGGCGAGCGTCGACTCGATCGTCGCCTGCGCGCTGCCGCGGCCGCGCGACTCGCGGGCGTTCGTGGCGAGCACGCCCCGCCGCGCCTGCGCGTCGGCTGCCTGGCGGGTGACATCGGCGTCGAACGAGAGCGAGATCGGCCCGAGCTTCACCGCGAGCTTCGCCTTCCAGTGGTCGTCGTCGACCGTCTCGGCGAGCGTCGCTCCCGGCATGCAGAGGATGACGCGGGGAACGTCCATCAACAGCGCCCACGCCGCCTCGGGCGGCGCATCGACTTCGAACGAGTTCTCGATCCTCATGTCCGGGACCCCTCCGTCAGCAAACGGCGTAGAGCGCCTCGGCCTCTCTCGCGGGACGTGGTGAGCATACGCCAACGCATGCAGCCAGCTCACACCACCTACGATGGCGAGATGCGGTTCGGATCGGTCGACGAGCTCGAGCAGTCGCTGCGCGACGCCGACTACCTGCCCGACCGCGGGCTGGCGACGGCGATCTTCCTCGCCCTGGAGATGCACCGGCCCCTCCTGCTCGAAGGCGAGGCCGGCGTCGGCAAGACCGAGGTCGCGAAGACACTCGCCCGCCTGCTCGACGCGGAGCTGATCCGGCTCCAGTGCTACGAGGGAATCGACGCGTCGCAGGCGTTGTACGAGTGGGACTACGCCCGCCAGCTCCTGTACGCCCGCGCGCTCCAGACCGGCGAGCTCGACGTGCGCGCCCACGTGTCGGAGCTGTACGGGCCGGACTTCCTCGTCGAGCGGCCGCTGCTGAAGGCGATCCGCGCCGGTGCGAGCGCCGTGCTCCTCATCGACGAGGTCGACCGCGCCGACGACGAGTTCGAGGCCTTTCTGCTCGAGATCCTCTCCGACTACACCGTCACCGTGCCCGAGGTCGGGACGATCGCCGCCACCGAGCCCCCGGCTGTCATCGTCACATCGAACCGCACGCGCGAGTTGCACGACGCGCTCAAACGGCGATGCCTCTACCACTGGATCGAGTTTCCGGACGTCGAGCGCGAGGTGGCGATCATCCGCCTGCGCGCGCCCGAGGTGCCGGCGAGGCTGGCGCGCTCGGTCGCCGAGGCGGTCAGCCGGCTGCGGGGGCTCGACCTCGTCAAGCCCCCGGGCGCGGCGGAGGCGATCGACTGGGCGCGCGCCCTCGCGCTCCTCGGCGCGGAGGACGCGGCGGGCCCGAGTGCGCTCCAGACGCTGGGCTGGGCGGTGAAGAACCGCGACGACCTGCGGACGGTCGAGACGGCGCTGCCCGAGACCCTCGGTGGTTGACGAGGTTCGCCCTCTCGTCGAATTCGCGCGGGCGCTCCGCAGCGAAGGGCTTCCCGCCGGCACCGGCGCGGCGGCCGAGTTCTGCCGCGCCGCGGCGCTGCTCGGACCCGCCGACCTGTACTGGGCCGGTCGGGCGACGCTCGTCGCCCGGAGGGAGGAGATCGAGACCTACGACCGCGTGTTCCGGAGCTTCTTCGGCGTGTCGCAGCCGATGCCACCGCCTCAACATCATGAGCGGCCGCGCCTCGTGCCGGTGGGCGTCGACGCCTCGGGCCCCGAGGGCGACACGGGTGAGGCCTCGACGCCGGCGGTTGCGCTCGCGAGCCGCGTCGAGCTGCTCCGGCGCAAGAGCTTCGACCGCTGCACGCGCGAGGAGCTGGCGGAGCTCGCGGCGCTCGCGGCCGGCTTCGCGAACGCGCTGCCACGACGCCGCTCGCGACGCCGCCACGCAGCGACGGCCGGGCCGCTCGACCTTGCGCGCACCCTCCGCCGCGCGTTCCGGACCGGCGGTGAGCCGTTCGACCGGCGCTACCGTGAGCGCCGGCCCACGCCGCGCCGGCTCGTGCTCCTCCTGGACATCTCGGGCTCGATGTCGACGCATTCGCAGGCGCTGCTCGTCCTCGCGCACACGCTGCTGCGCCTGCAGCCGCAGACCGCGGTGCTCTGCTTCGGAACTCGACTCACGTCGGCGACGCGGGCGCTTGCCGTGTCCAATCCCGACGAGGCGCTGCGGCGCGCTGCGCAGGAGGTCGTCGACTGGGAAGGGGGCACGCGGATCGGCGAGTCGCTGAAAGAGTTCCTCGACGGCGGTGGGCACCGCGGCACCGCGCGCGGGGCGATCATCGTCATCTGCTCCGACGGCCTCGATGTGGGCGCTCCCGAGCTCCTACGCGAGCAGATGGAGCGGCTGGCGCGACTCGCCCACCGCGTCGTGTGGCTGAACCCGCTCAAGCAAGATCCGGCCTACGAGCCGCTGGCGCGCGGGATGCAGGCGGCGCTCCCGTACATCGACGTGCTCGCGAGCGGGCACAACCTCGCGAGCCTCGAGGAGGCGGCGCTCCAGCTCACCGGGAGCTAGGAGAGGCGATTGAGGCGGTACCGCCGCCGACTCCCGACATCGCGGCCAGGACCTCGAAGAGGATCGAGAAGTCCTTCTCCTCGAGACCCATCGCGCGCGCGGCGGTGAGGAGCTCGTTCGTCGTCGCAGTGGTCGGCAGAGGCACGTCGAGCTGACGTCCCAGCTCGAGGGCGAGGTTCATGTCCTTCTGCATCATGTTCACGTTGAACCACGCCTCGTCCGGCTGCGCGAGCACGAACGGGCCGCGGTACGTGACCATCGGTGACGCGACCACGGTGCCGAGCAGCACCGGTGCGGGCGCGGGGCCCTGGTTGGCAAACCCCTGATGGAGGAGCGCCTGCTCGACGCCCGGGTGCGCCGCGTCGAGCGTGCTGTCGGTGCGGTCGAACTCGAACGAGCGCAGGGACGTGTACGTCGCGACGTCGGCGGCGCCGAGCCCGAGCGCCGCAAGCACGATCACGCCGAGCACGAGCCGGGCCCGCAGCGACAGCCGACGGAACATCTACTCCCGCCCGAGCTCGAGCATGTAGCCGGCCTGCCGCACCGTCCTGATCAGCGGCGGTCCGACTGCGTCGAGTTTCTTGCGCAAGTAGCTCACGTAGGTCTCGACGACGTTCGAGTTGCCGCCGAAGTTGTAGCGCCACACGTTCTGCAGGATCTGCCCCTTCGAGAGCACACGCCGCGGGTTGAGCAGGAAGTAGCGGAGCAGGCTGAACTCGGTCCTGGTGAGCTCGATCTGCGTCTCGCCGCGGAACACCTCGTGCCGCTGCTCGTCGAGCACGAGATCCGCGTACCGCAGCACGTCGCCGGGAAGCGCACTGCCGGTGCGGCGCAGGATCGCCTGCACGCGGGCGACGATCTCGGCGAGGCTGAACGGCTTCGTCACGTAGTCGTCACCGCCGGCGCGCAGCGCCTCGACCTTGTTCTCGGTCGAGTCCTTGGCCGTCAGGAACAGGATCGCGGTCTTGAAGCCGCGCTCGCGCAGGCGGCGGCCGACCTCGATGCCGTCCAGATCGGGGAGCATCCAGTCGAGCACGATCAGGTCCGGCTCGCGCTGCGTGACCGCGCTCAGCGCGGCGCGGCCGGTCAGCGCCTCGTCCACTTCGAAGCCCTCGTAGCGCAGGGCGGTGGCGACCGCGTCGACGATCGACGGCTCGTCGTCGACGACGAGGATCCGCTGGCCCGGGGTCGGTGTGTCCACGAGCCAATCGTCTCAGCATTTCCTGTGAGTGGGCTGTGAATCGTCGCCGTGCGCGACGCCGATCCAAACCGCCGAGCTCGATTGTCCGAATTGCAGGACACGCCGGCGAGTTGCGTGGCAAGCTGTTTGCCGGCACGGCGCACATGTGATGAGCGAACCGTTAGAAGAGCCCACCGGCGAGAAAGCGGGGCCGAGGCGCTACGGGCGCGGCGTGTTCCTGCTGACGGTGGCGGGTGGGCTCTCCTCGTTGGCGTGGGGAAAGTCGGTCTGGGGTCACGTGTCCGGGGCGGTTTCGCCGCTGGCGTCGTCGCTCGCGCCGTTCCTGCCGACGGGCGGGTGGCGGATCTACACGGTCTCGGGCTCGATGCCGACCTTCGACCGGGCGACGTGGCGTCTGAAGATCGGCGACCTTGTCGAGAAGCCGGTCTCGCTCAGCTACGACGAGCTGCTCGCGCTGCCGCGCGCGAGCCAGGTCTCGACCTTCCACTGCGTAACCGGCTGGACGGTGCAGAACGTGCACTGGGCCGGCGTGCGGCTCACGGATCTGCTCGACCAGGCGGCGCCGCTCCCCGAGGCCGGCGCGCTGCAGTTCGTCTCAGCCGAGGAGCCGTACATCGACTACCTGACGATGTCGCAGGCGCTGCTGCACGACGTGATGCTCGCCTACGAGATGGACGGGAAGCCGCTCCTCCGCGAGCACGGCGCGCCGCTGCGGCTGATCATCCCCGAGATGTACGGCTACAAGAACGTGAAGTGGCTGAGCGGGATCAATCTCGTCAGCGCCGCAGGTTCCGGCTACTGGGAACAGCTCGGCTACGACCGCGACGCCTGGGTCGGCCGTTCCAACGGCTACAGCTCCGCGCCCTCACGGCCGCGCACCCTGCCCGGCGCCTCGCCCAAGGCCTTCCTGACCCGATGAGCCGCTACCTGCGCCGTTTCTCGCGCACCGAGCGCGCGCTGCACTGGGTGAACGCACTCGCCTTCTTCATGCTCCTCGGCACCGGGTTGATCCTCTACCTGCCCAGCCTCTCGGTGCTCGTCGGCCGCCGGCCGCTGATCAAGGACATCCACGCATGGTCCGGCGTCGGCTGGATCGCGGCGCTCGCCCTCGTCGCATTGCTCGGCGACCGGCGCGGGCTGCTGCGCACCGCGCGCGAGCTCGACGCCTTCGACCGCGACGACGTCCGCTGGCTGCGCCGCCGCTACCCGGCGCCGCAGGGCCGCTTCAACGCCGGCCAGAAGCTCAACGCCTCGCTCAACGCCGCCTTCACCGTGCTCTTCCTCGTCTCCGGGCTGCTGCTCTGGCTCGGCGAGCGCGACACCCGCTTCCGCTTCGCCAGCACCGTCGTCCTCCACGACGGGCTCATGTACGTCGCGCTCGCGCTGCTCGTCGGACATCTCTATCTCGCGCTCATCCACCCGGCGACCCGCCACGCGCTGCGCGGCATGACGCTCGGTACGGTCGACGAGGGCTGGGCGCGCGCGCACCACCCGAAGTGGGCGCAAGGCTATGTCGATGACGACCGTCCTCGTCGTTGACGACGAGCCGTTCCTAGAGCGCCATCCCCATGCGCGAGTGACGTAGGCGGGCGCGCCGCGGGTCGGCCGCGACCGGGAAGACGACGTTGACGGCGCATGCGTCTCTTTCCTGGGCCTCCTCCTCCCGGTCGAAGCTGACCAGGCGGCCGGCGCAGCGCTCGGTCGGCGAGTGCTCGGGCGCGAAACCGCTACGCGCGACGTAGAGCCGCTCGTCGTGCTCGGTCTGGATGAAGCCGAAGCCCTTGTCGAGGTTGAACCACAGCATCGTGCCCTTCATCGCGTCTGCCTTTCCTCGAGCATGTCGTCGGCCTATCCACGCGTCCCTGCCACCCCAGTGCGAGGAGTGATGAAACCGTACCCCTGCGCGCCGTCGAACCACTTGACGCTTCCGGTTGCCGTGTGAGCACCTCCTCTGCCGAACGAAGAACGGGCAGGGAAGCGCAGCAAGCGCAACCAGTACTCACTCGTGCCTTTTCTCATTTTAGCAGTCGCCGCAACACGCTTACGTGCGCGAACTACGTCCCTGACCGCTCGTCAAAGCCGGCTCGCTCAACGCGGAGCGCGCCGCACACGCCGATGCCTGCGCAAGTCCCCAGCCGAAGGCGAATCAGCGATCCGAGCCCGCAATCGGCTACCCTGGCTGGGAACCGGTTGATGCCGACGCTTCGCGCTGGCGGCGCGCCGGACAACCTACGGAAGGGGCGCGCGCAGCCCGTGCGTACCGCAATCGTTTCGACGTACCCGCCGCGTGCCTGCGGGATCGGCACGTTTGCGGCGGACGTGCGCTCGGCCCTTCTCGGCCTCGACGGGATCGACCGCGTCGAGAAGGTCGTCGTCGTGAACAAGCCGTCGCGCCCGCAGCGGCCGGGGCTCGTCGCGACAATTGCGCAGGCGGTTCGAGGCGATTACGTGCGCGCAGCACGGATTCTGGGCCGGCTGGACGTCGACGTCGTCCTGCTCCAGCACGAGTACGGGATCTTCGGCGGTCTCGACGGCGATTACGTGCTCTCGCTGGCGGAGGAGTTGTCGCAGCCGCTCGTTGTGACGCTGCACACGGTGCTGTCGCAGCCGACGGATCATCAGGCGAAGGTGCTCGCCGCGCTCTGCCGTCACGCCGAGCTCGTGATCGTGATGACGGAGACCGCGCGGGGGCTGCTCGTCGACAGCGGCGCCTGCGCGGAGGAGAACGTTCGCGTCGTGCCGCACGGCGCTCCGCCGGTGATCGCGCGCCGCGCGTTGGAGTACGCCCTGGACAGCGCCTCGCCAGACGGCGCGACGAGACGCGGAGGGTACGGGGGCGTGGACGGCCGGTTCCTGCTCTCGACCTTCGGGTTGATCTCGGCGGGGAAGGGGCTCGAAACGGTGATCGAGGCACTGCCCGCGATCGTGGAACGCCATCCCAACGTGCTCTACGTGATCGCCGGCCGAACGCATCCCGACGTGGCGCGACGGGAGGGCGAGCGGTACCGGCTGATGCTCGAGCGGGCCGTGCTCGACCTCGGCCTCGAGGACTACGTGGAGTTCGACGACCGCTTCCTCGCGATCGACGAGATCGCCGACCTGCTTGCGGCGACCGACGTGTTCGTGACGCCGTACCGGGAGCGTGAGCAGATCTCCTCGGGCGTGCTCACGTTCGGCATCGCCGCCGGCTGCGGTGTGGTCTCGACGCCGTACTGGTACGCGCAAGACCTGCTCGCCTCGGGCGCCGGCGAGATCGTGCCGTTCGCCGATCCCGCGGCGCTCGCCGATGCCGTCTGCCGCTACATCGAGGAGCCTGAGCGGCTCGCGGCGGCACGCACCGAGGCGCGCCGGATCGGCGCGCAGCTCGCGTGGCCGTCGGTGGCGGAGGCGACCGCGTCGGTACTGCGCGAGGCCCTCGAGCGCTCGCCGCGCCGCCGACCGGTCGGCGGTGTCGACCCGCAGCTCCTGAGCATGCGTACCGATCACCTGCTCACGCTCGTCGACGACGTCGGAATCATCCAACATGCGAACGGCGTGATCCCGCGCCGCGAGAGCGGCTACTGCGTCGACGACGTCGCCCGGCTGGCCGTCGTCGCGCTCGAGCTCGCGCGCCGCAGCGACGAGCAGCTCTGGACGTCGATCGTCTACAGAGCGCTCGCGTTCCTCGAGGCCGCGACCGACGCACAGGCAGGCATGCGCAACTTCATGGGCTACGACCGCCGCTGGCTCGACGAGCCGCATCTCGGCGACCACGTTGGTCGCTCCGTGTGCGCACTCGGCGAGATCCTCTCGACCGCCTGGGTACCTGCCGTCGTCGGCCCCACCCGCCGGCTGCTCGACGAGATCGTCGGCACGCTGGGCACGGAGACATCGCTGCGCACCGCCGCCTACACCGCGCTCGGACTGGGCCGCGTTGACCGCGACCGCCTCCAGCCGGCCGCGCTGCTGCTGCTCGAGCGCGTCGTAGACGAGCTCGCGACCGCCTACGAGACGCACGCGTCCGCGGACTGGCGTTGGTTCGAGGACGCACTCAGCTACGACAACGCGCAGCTCCCGCACGCGCTGATCGTCGCAGGCAACGCGCTGGGCCGGAAGGATCTGACGGAGACCGGCCTCGAAGCGCTTCGCTGGCTCGGCGACGAGTCGGGGCTCGCCGAGGGAACACTGCGGCTGACCGGCCATCTCGGCCGCCGCCGCGACGAGCCGGCGCCCGGCGCCGGCGACGAGCAGCCGGTCGACGCCTTGGCGTTCGTCGAGGCCGAGCTTGCCGCCTTCGCCCTCACCCACGATCACGACCACGGGCTGCGCGCGCAGCGCGCCTTCGACTGGTTCCTCGGCCGCAACCGCCTCCGCCGGCCACTGTACGACTTCGCGACCGGCGGCTGCAGCGACGGCCTCGGCCACGAAGCGACCAACGACAACGAGGGAGCCGAGTCGACCCTCGCCTTCCACCGGGCGGCGCTGCTGCTCGACGCTGCGGGCCTTCCCGCCGTCCTCCGCCACCGCACACTCGAGCCGGCGGCGTGAGCAACCGCGTACTCGCGGCCCCGGACGGAGCAGCATGAGGCTCGAGAACCTGCGCCAGCGCTTCACTCGGAAGACGAAATGTCCTCACTGCAATCAGCGCCTCGGGTTGTTTCCCGCTCCGACAGAGTGCCCGCACTGCGGCCGGCAGATCTACGCGCCGGCCGACCGACGCCGTCGCTACTGAGAAGCGGACGTCAGGTCAGGCGCCGTCGCGGAGAGCAGGACGGGCACCTGCTCGGCGGCGGCACCCACCGCCGTCATCTGTTTCGAAACACGATACGACCTCGGTTGAGGTCGTACGGAGAGAGCTCGACCTTGACCCGGTCGCCCGGGTTGATGCGGATCCGGTAACGGCGCATCTTCCCCGACGTGTACGCCAGCGTCTCATGACCGTTGTCGAGGCCGATCCGGTACATGCCGGCCCGGAACGACTCGAGCACCTCGCCCTCGAATTCGACCTTCGCTTCCTTCTCCGCCATCTCGCCTCCTTCGGAAGGGTGAGCGGAGGCGCGCGTTGCACCCCCGCTCGAGCGTCTCGCCGCTACGCGACGAGCTGGACGTTCTTCGCCTCGGGGCCCTTCGCGCCCTCGGCACCCTCGAAGTCGACCTTCGCGCCCTCGGGCAGCGACTTGTAGCCGTCGCCGGCGATCGCGCTGTGATGGACGAACACGTCCTTGCCACCCGCGTCAGGAGTGATGAAGCCGTACCCCTTCGCGTCGTTGAACCACTTTACGATTCCAGTTGCCATTGAATAACACCTCCTCTGCCGAATGAAGAACGGGCAGAAGAAGCGCAGAAGAAAGCGCAACCAGTACTCGCTCGTGTCCTTCCACGGTAGCAGCAGCCGCTCGCGACCGTCCGCGGTCTCCCGGTCTCGAGCAGCGAACGGCGTAGGATGTGCTCGGACGCAACGGGAGGCATGACTCAAACCTCGACTCCCCCGCCGCTGCCCGCTCCTCTCGATCGGGACCCGCTGGCGGTGATCGCAGCTTCCGCAGCGCCGATCGTGCTCGAGGGCCGGTATCGCCTGCTGGTCGGAGCGCTCGTTCGCCTTCGCCGTTCGCGGAGGGGCCGCTGGACATTCGCCGCCGGGTACGGCGCGGTCGCGATCGCGCTCGCGTCGCTGGCCGCTCTCCACTTCGCGACGACCTCCTGGCCGCTTTCCAGCGGAAATCCAGCCCTGCTCGTGGCGGCCGGCCTGCTCCTTCTTCTCGCCCAGGCGCTCAAGGCGTTCGGCTGGGCTCGGCTGTTCAGCCCGGACGAGCGGCCGACGGTCATTGCGCTCGCGGCCGGCAACGGAGGCGCGGCGCTCGTCGGCGTTGTCCTTCCCGGCCGCTTCGACGACGCGACGCGGATCGCCGTCGTCCGCCGCTATCCAGGCTGTCCCGCCGGGGTGCGTGCGCTTGCCCTCTCGCTCGTCATGCTCGGACTGATCGACAGCGCGGCCCTGACACCGCTCGCCTCTGTGGGCGCAGCCTTTCCAGACGCGGGGATCGGGGTCCGCTCCGGGCTCGCCGTGGTGGCCGTCGGTGGCGTCTTGGCCGCCACCGTCATCGTCGCCCTGCCGCATCTCTCCGCCACCCGGCGTGCTCTGCGCTCACGGCTCGGCCGCTGGTTGAGCCCCCGAACGACCTCGTTGCGGCGTGCGTCGGAAGCGTGGGCGCTCGTCTCCGCCTGCTGGCTCGTGCGTGCAGTCGCGTTCTTCCTGCTCCTGGGCACGCTCGGAATCCGCTTCTCGTTTCCGCTCGCGCTCCTCTTTCTCTGCGCCGGCGCTGCAGCGGCAGCGCTGCCGATCGGTCCGGCCGGCACGGCCACGCAGGTCGGCGCAAGCGCAACGGCCCTCATCGCCACCGGCGTGGGAGCCTCGCAGGCGCTTGCCGTCGCCCTCTCCGTGGGGGCGCTCGGGGTCCTGTCCGGGGCCGCGGTCTTCCTCTTCGCCGTTGCGTGGCGCAGCGGGATGTCGCTCGTACCGGCACGGACGCCGCGTCGGCGCCGCTTCCACCAAACTTGACTTGAGTCAAGTGGTACGCAATGGTACGCTTTCGGTTGCAGCGCCTCAGCCGTCGCCGCTGTGAGTCATCCCGCGGGGCCTAGCAAACGGGCTCGCGAAAGGTCCGCCCCCAGCTAAGCGGGTTGGAGCAGTACCTGGCCGACCTCAAACGCCTCGGTTGGCGACGAAGCTACGAGCCTCGGGAGGACCTGATGGAGATTCGCGTTGCAGTTGCAGACGCCACGGGCGCGCACGGGCTCGTGCGGCGCTTTGCCGGGCTCTTCGACCCATCGTCCGTCTCGTTCGACGGGACGCGCAACGAGGTGCGCGTTCACTCGGAGTGGGAGTCGCGGTCGGTCGTCAAGCTCATCGACGCAATCGAGTCGTGGCTGGCGGCAGACGGTGCCGGCTCGGCGCAGCTGTCGATCGGAGATCACTCCTACACGATGGTCGGCCCGGCTCGCCCGCCAACCGCAAGCGGACGAGCAGAATGACGGCGCTCATCCCACTCATCCTCGTGACGACCGGTGTCGGAGCGGCGATGATCCGCCTCGGGCTCTGGCGAGGGATGCTCCAGCCCCGCAAAGCGCCCGCAGGTGTCCGTCGTGCGGCCGTCTGATCGACGGCACGGTCTGCGGAGCCTGCACGGGGAACACGCGTTGATCGTCGCCGGCGGCGTGCAGCCCGGCGCGTGAAGACGGCCTACGATACGTTCGCCGCTGCGGCCGAGACGGACGCGCTGAAGGTCGTCCTCGAAGCCGAGCCCGCAATCCTCGAAGCCCCCAAGCCAGAGGCGCTCGCGGCGGTCGCCTAACGGATCGCAACTGTTCCCATCGTGACAGCGGCGGGTGCGTAGCATGCCGCTCCGATGGACGAACCCCAGCAGCTCGAGCTGGCTGCGGCTGCGGCGCTGCCTGTCGCTGACGCTCTGAGCAAGCTTGGTTCGTCCGAGGTGGGCCTCTCGAGCGTCGAGGCGGGCCGGCGGCTGGCCGTCTATGGGCCGAACGCGCTGCTGTCTCACGGCGTCAGCGCGCTCTCGGTTCTTGTCCGGCAGCTGCGCAGCTACCTGTTGTTGCTGCTGCTTGTCGCGGCTGTTGTCTCGGCTGTTGTCGGCGATCGAACCGAGGCGCTGATCATCGGCGGCATCATGCTGATGAGCGTCGGTCTGAGCTTCCTGAACGAGTATCGCTCGGAGAAGGCCGTCGAGGCGCTGCACTCGCAGATCCGCCATCTGGCCTTTGTCGATCGGGACGGAAAGCCGACGGAGGTCAGCGTGACCGAGATCGTGCCCGGCGATCTCGTTCATCTGCGCGTCGGTGACGTGGTTCCGGCCGATCTGCGCCTGCTGGAGGCCCATGAGCTCGAGTGTGACGAGTCCGTCTTGACGGGCGAGTCGCAGGTCGCGGCCAAGACGGCCGACGCGCACCCGCCCGGCGAGTCGCCGCTCGATCTACCGTCCTGCGCGTTCATGGGGACGCTCGTGCGTGCGGGCGACGGGCGCGGCCTTGTCGTGCGCACCGGCTCGCGCACCGCCTTCGGCGCGATCGCGCTGCGCCTGGGAGAGGCGCAGGCGCAGACATCGTTCCAGCAGGGGCTGCAGGCGTTCTCGCAACTGCTGGCCACCGTCACCGCGCTGCTGGCCGGCTCGATCTTCGTCATCAACGCCGCTCTCGGCCGCTCGCTTCTCCAGTCGGCCCTGTTCGCGCTGGCGATCGCCGTCGGCCTGACGCCCCAGCTGCTCCCGGCGATCGTGACCGTCAGCCTCGCTACCGGCGCCCGCCGCCTGGCAAGACGGCAAGTGATCGTCAAACGTCTGGTCTGCATCGAAGACCTCGGCAACGTCCAGGTCCTGTTCACGGACAAGACCGGCACCCTGACCGAAGGCCACATCTCCTTCACTCAGCCGCTCGACTGGCAGGGCAAGCCGGACGACCACGTCCGTGCGCTCGGCTTGGCCTGCAGCGACAAGGCCGGCAACGAGCTCGACCGCGCGCTCTACGCCGCTCCGATCCCGGCCGAGAACGACAGCACCGGTTGGACGACGCTCGACCGGCTTCCCTTCGATCACGAGCGCCAGCTCGCCTCGGTCCTGGTCGACGCGCCGCAGGGCAGGCTGCTGATCGCCAAGGGCGCGCCCGAGGCCGTCCTCGCCCGCTGCGCAGACGTCTCCGGCGAGGCCCAGGCGACCCTCGACCGACTCTTCGCCTCCGGTGCGCGCGTCGTCGCCGTCGCCAGCCGCGCAGTGACGCTCGAGCGGCTCGGCCGCGACGACGAGCGCGACCTCTCCCTCGACGGCTTCCTCTGCTTCACCGACCCGGCCAAGGCCAACGTCCAGGAGTCGCTCGCCCGTCTCGCCCGCCTCGGCATCACGGTCAAGGTCGTCACCGGCGACAACGGCCAGGTCGCAGCGCACCTCTGCGGCGAGGTCGGCCTCGACCCGGGAACGGTCGTGACGGGAGCCGAGATCGCAGCGATGGACGACGCCGCTCTGCTGAAGCTGCTGCCGCAGACCACGATCTTCGCCCGCGTCACCCCCGAGCAGAAGTCGCGCATCATCCTCGCCGAGCGCAGCCTCGGCGCCGACGTCGGCTTCCTCGGCGACGGCGTCAACGACGCGATCGCGCTCCACAACGCCGACGTCGGCATCTCCGTCGACTCCGCCGCGGATGTCGCCAAGGACGCAGCCGACGTCGTCCTGCTCGACAAGGACCTCGGCATCATCGCCGACGGCGTCGTCGAGGGCAGGCGCATCTTCGCCAACACGATCAAGTACGTGCTGATGGGCACCTCATCGAACTTCGGCAACATGTTCTCCGCCGCCGGCGCCTCCCTGTTTCTTTCCTTCCTGCCGATGCTGCCGACGCAGATCCTGCTCAACAACCTCCTGTACGACGTCAGCGAGATGACCATCCCGACCGACAACGTCGACGAGGAGCTGCTCGCTCGTCCCTCCCAGTGGGACATTCGCCTGATCCGCCGCTTCATGGCCTTCTTCGGGCCGATCTCGAGCGTCTACGACTTCCTCACCTTCGCCGTCATGCTGCGCGTCTTCCATGCCGGCGCAACCCTGTTTCGCTCCGGCTGGTTCGTCGAGTCGCTCACGACGCAGACGCTCGTCATCTTCGTCATCCGTAGCCGCCGCGTCCCCTTCTTCAAGAGCCGCCCAAGCCGTCCGCTTCTCGCCGCCACGCTCAGCTGCGCCGCGCTTGGGGTCGCTCTCCCTTACATCGGCCCACTCGCCCACCTGTTCGGCTTCCGCCCCTTACCGCTCTCGTTCCTCGCAGTCCTGGCCGGCATGATCGTCACCTACCTCGCCCTCGCCCAGCTCGGCGTCGCGCTCTTCTTCAAGCCACAAGGCGGCCGTTCGCTCGCACGCGTCCTCGGCCGGCACGAGCGGCACGTCAGCCGCAGAGCTTCACGCTGGAGCATCTGGCGACACGGCATAGCGGAACACGCATGAGCCGTGGTCGTGACCTGGCCCCCCGCCGGCCGGCCAGTCGCAACCTCCACACGAGGCATCGGACTATCCTCGTGACGACATGAGGCCCCCGGAACTGTTTCGACGGCACCAAGTGAACCCAATCCTCAGGGCAGCCGACTGGCCCTACACGGTCAACGCCGTCTTCAATCCCGGCGTCACCCGCTTCGGCGGCGAGACGCTCCTGCTCGTACGCGTCGAGGACCGGACCGGGCTCTCACATCTCTGCGTCGCCCGCAGCGCCGACGGCATCCTCGACTGGACGATCGAGACCGACCGCCAGTTGCTGCCGCTGACCGAGTCCGAGCCGGAGCGGTTCGGGATCGAGGATCCGCGGATCACGCTCTGCGGCGACGAGTACATGATCGTCTACACCGGGTACTCGAACGCCGGCCCGCTCGTCTGCCTCGCCTCGACGCGCGACTTCGAATCCTTCGAGCGGCGCGGAACGATCATGCCCCCCGAGGACAAGGACGGCGCACTTTTCCCGCAGACCTTCGGCGGACGCTGGGCGCTCATCCACCGGCCTGTCGCGATGGCGCCCGAGCATGGAGCGCACATCTGGCTCTCGTGGAGTCCCGACCTCCGCCACTGGGGCGACCACACGCTCCTCCTCCCCGCCCGCGAGGGCGCCTGGTGGGACGCGCACAAGGTCGGCCTTTGCCCGCCGCCGCTGCTCACCGAGCAGGGATGGCTCCTCCTCTACCACGGCGTCCGCGTCACCGCGGCGGGCGCCATCTACCGACTCGGCCTCGCACTCCTCGACGCCGAGCGGCCCGACCGGGTGCTCGCGCGCTCGAGCGAATGGATCTTCGGCCCGCAAGCGCCGTACGAGCGCGCCGGCGACGTCAGCGACGTCGTCTTCCCCTGCGGCTGGCTGCTCCAGGACGACGGCGACACCGTGCTACTCTACTATGGCGCGGCAGATACCTCTGTTTGCCTCGCCGAGGCGAACCTCTCTGCGCTGCTGGCCTGGCTCGAGCGCCACTCATCCTGATTCGGTGCGCCGCATGAGGATCGGAGTTCCCCTCGTCCGCTGAAATAGTCGGAGGACATCAAGTCACGACGTTGAACAGCCGATATCCCTGCTATAGACCGCGTACTCAAATGGTTCGACCTCCGAACAGGAACGGCGCCGTCACCGTGCGGCGCCTGAACAGCGACGCGCCCATCGTCGAGGCAGGCTCCGTCCCCGGCTACGGGCCGATCTTCAACGCGGGCGCGATCCACCGCGACGGCCGCTTCCACCTCTTCGCCCGCGGCGTGCGCGAGGGCCACACCCGGAACGAGAGGGCCGGGCCGCGTTTTCTCGACTACGTCTCGGACGTGCTCGTGCTCACCTCTGCGAACGGTCTCGACTACGAGTTCCAGCAGGTGCTCGCACGCGGCTCCGCAACGGGTGTCACCAGCTACGAGGACCCACGGGTGCAGACGATCCGGAGCGGTGGTGCAGATCACGTCGTGATGACGTACACGAGCCTGCCCGCCCCGAAATCGGGCCGGCCGTGGCAGGTGGGCATCCACCGGCTCAGATACGCGGACGGCCGCTTCGCGCTCAACCGCACCTCGGGCCGCGTGATCGGTCCCGCCGGCCGGCGCGACAAGGACGCGGTCGTCTTCAACCTGCGCGACGGCCGGATCGGGCTGATCCACCGGATCTACCCGAACATGCAGCTCGCGGTGTTCGACTCCCTCGACGAGCTCTACGCCTCCGGCGACGACTACTGGGACGACCACATGCGCGAGCTCGACCGGCACACGATCATCTTCCCCGCGCCGGGAGCGCTCGGCGTCGGAGCCGGCGCACCGCCGGTTCAGACCGAGGCGGGCCTCCTGCTCTTCTACCACGAGCGCAACGCCGACTCGCAGTACACGGTCAAGGTCGCGTTGCTGGACGACGCGACGGGCCGCGTCGACTCGCTGCTCACCGAGCCGATCCTCCGGCCCGAGCTCCCGTGGGAGCGGTTCGGCGACGTCGACAACGTCGTGTTCGTCCAGGGTGCGGTGCCGCGTCCCGACGGCACGATCTACCTGACGTACGGTGCGGCCGATCGCTGCGTCGGCGCGGCCAGCGTGGTGACCGCGGACGTCGTCGGCGCCCTGCGCGCCGCCGCCTGAAAGCGTCGCGCGCACCCGCGCGGGCCGGGCTTAGCGATGCACACCGTCTATCTCCTACGGCACGCGAAATCCAGCTGGTCCGATCCGACGCTCCCTGACCAGGAGCGGCCGCTTGCGCGGAGAGGGCGCCGAGACGCCAAGCGCATCGCCGAACACCTTCTCCGGCTCGGGATCGAGCCTGAGCTTGTCCTCTGCTCCCCCGCCGAGCGCACACGCGAGACGCTCGAGTTGGTGCGGCCCGCCCTCGCCGCCACGGCGACGGTGAAGCTGGAGGCGGACCTCTACGCCGCCTCCGCCGACAAGCTGCTCGAGCACCTGCGCGCCGTGCCCGAGGAGGTGGCCTCGGTGATGCTCATCGGGCACAACCCCGGCCTCCAGGACCTCGCCCTGATCCTCGCCTCGGCCGGCACCGAGCTCGAGCGGCTCGAGGCGAAGTTCCCGACGGCGGCGCTCGCGACGCTCACAGTTCCCCGGGCAACCTGGAGGCGGCTGTCCCAGGCCGACGCCGTGCTCGTGGCGTACGTCGTTCCAAAGCAGCTCGTCTGAGCCCAGGGTGGCTCAGACGTCGTCGTGCTCGTCGACGACTACGAGGTCGGGCTACAGTCGTGGGGTGGTCTCGCTGCTGGTGAACGGCGTGGTACGCGAGCTGGCGGCGCCGCCGGGGCGGGCTTTGTTGTGGGTGCTGCGCGAGGAGCTGGGGCTGGTGGCCGCCAAGCCGGGGTGCGGGGAGGGCGCCTGCGGAGCGTGCACCGTGCTGGTCGGCGGCGAGCCGGTGCGGGCCTGCCTGCTGCCGGTCGGCGAGGTGCGGGAGCGGCCGGTGACGACGCTCGAGGGGCTGGCGCCGGCAGGCCGCCTGCATCCGCTGCAGCGCGCGTTCCTCGAACTGGACGCGATGCAGTGCGGCTACTGCACCGCGGGGATGATCGTGTCCGCCGCGGCACTGCTCGCGACCGACCCCGACCCCGACGAGGCCCGGATCGCGGCGGCGCTGGCCGGGAACCTCTGCCGCTGTTGTGCCTACCCGCGGATCGTCCGCGCCGTTCGCCGGGCGGCCGAGCTGCCGGCTGAGCCGGCCGTCGCCGCGCCCTTGCTGCCGCCCGAGCCGGCCTTCGCCCGGCCGGCGCGCCCGTGGGATCTCGTCCCGGCGACCGAGCGCGACTGGTTTGCGGTGCTGCCGGCAGGCCTCGTCGTCGCCGTCGAGCCGGAGCCGGGCGAGGGACACTGGTCGACGAGCGCCGGCGCCTGGCTGCACGCTGCCGCCGACGGGACGGTGACCGCCTTCACCGGCAAGGTCGACGCCGGCCAGGACAACCAGACGGCGCTCTCGCTGCTCGTGGCCGCCGAGCTGGGCGTGCCGGTCGAGTCGGTGCGGCTGGTGATGGGCGACACCGACCTGTGCCCGTACGACGAGGGCACGTTCGGAAGCCGCTCGATCGCCGACGCCGGGCCGCTCTTGCGGGCGGCGGCCGCGGCCGCGCGGCGCTCGCTCGCACGCCGCCCGCTCGGCGAGGGCGAGCGCCGGGTCGAGCTCGCCCCCGCGGACGCGACCGCCCTCGCGCCGGCCCCGCCGCCGCGGGCAAGACGGGCGACGCTCGAGATCGTCACGGGCGCGGCGCGCTATCCGGGCGACCTGACCAGGCCCGGGCTGTTGCACGGCGGCGCGCTGCACGCTCCGCCGGGGGCGCGTCTGCGCTCGCTCGACCTCGCCGCCGCGCGTGCCATTGGGGGCGTGACGGTCGTGCATGAGGGCGAGTTCGTCGGCGTCGTCGCGTCCGATCCGGAAACGGGCGAGCGCGCGCTGCGCGCGGTCGAGGTCGAGTGGGAGCTGCCGGAGGGCCCAGAGGAGCGCGAGCTCGCCGGCTACCTGCGTTCGCACCCGGTCGAGCTGGAGGGCTGGGGCGGCTCCTTCCACCACGAAGCGGGCGACGTAGGGCGGGCGCTGAGCGAAGCCGAGGTCCGGCTCGAGGCGACGTACACCACCGCCTACCTCGCACACGTGCCGCTCGAGACGCGCACCGCGCTTGCCGAATGGGAGGACGGGCGGCTGACCGTGTGGACGGGAACGCAGCGCCCGTTCGGCGTGCGCGCGCAGCTTGCCCAGGAGCTCGACCTGCCCGAGGAGTCGGTGCGCGTGCTCGCGCCGACCGCGGGCGCCGGCTTCGGTGGCAAGCACACCGGCGAGGCGGCGGTCGAGGCGGCCCGGCTCGCCCGCGCAGTCGGAGCGCCGGTGAAGGTGCGCTGGAGCCGCGAGCAGGAGTTCACGGCAGCCTACGTGCGGCCGGCCGCTGTGATCGATGTCCAGAGTGGCGCCGACGGCGACGGAACGATCACCGCCTGGCAGTTCCTGAACGTCAACGCGGGCGCCGCCGGGATCCTCTGCCCCTACGTGATCCCAAACCAGCAGATCACCTTCCAGCCCGCCGACTCGCCGCTGCCCCAGGGCGCCTACCGCGCACTCGCCGCGACCGCCAACCACTTCGCCCGCGAGTCGCATCTCGACGAGCTCGCCCACCGGCTCGGCGTCGACCCGGTCGAGCTGCGGCTGCGCCACCTTGAGGACGAGCGGCTCGCCGCCGTGCTCCGCGCCGCCGCCGAACGCGCGGGCTGGAACGAGCAACGCCGCCCGAGCGGCGCCGGGCTCGGGATCGCCTGCGGGATCGAGAAGGACGGGCGCGTCGCCACCTGCGCCGAGGTGCGCGTCGAGCCGGACGGGCGCCTTCACGTCGCGCGCATCGTCACCGCCTTCGACTGCGGCGCGATCGTCGATGCCGACAACCTCACAAACCAGATCGAGGGCGCGACCGTGATGGGACTCGGAGGCGCGCTCTTCGAGCAGGTCCACCTCGAGCACGGACGCATCCTCACCAGCTCGCTCACGGAGTACCGCGTCCCCCGCTTCACCGACGTGCCGCCGATCGAGGTCGTCCTGCTCGACCGCCCCGACCTCCCGTCCGCCGGCGCCGGCGAAACGCCGATCGTCTGCGTCGCCCCCGCCCTCGCCAACGCCGTCTTCGCCGCCACCGGCGCCCGCCTCCGCTCGCTCCCCCTCCTCCCAGACCTCCCCGCGAATCTGCGTTGACCGCTGCGGGCGTGAACCTGCTCGTGCTCCTGCTCGGCGACACCCCTCCAAGACGGCTGCGCGATGCGATCGCCGCCCGGACCGCGCCGCCCGCGCGGATCCACGTGGTCGCACCTGCGATCGTGGGCCCGCTCGACTGGCTTGCCACCGCCGAGGACACCGCCTACCAGCAGGCCGAGGTCCGCGCCTTCGAGGCCGAGTGGACTCTCGCCGACCAGGCGCAGGCGGAGGGCGAGGCCGGCGACGTCGATCCGATCCAGGCGGTCGAAGACGCCCTCCGCGGCTTCCCCGCCGACGAGATCCTGATCGCCGGCGAGGCCGCAGACAGCGACCTCGAGCAGGCGCTCCGCCGCTTCGATCTCCCGGTCCGCCGCCTCGACCGCGCGCCGCGCTCCGGCCACTCCCGCCTCTATCGGGCCTTGCGCGGGCTCGCCGGCGGACACGGCAACGCCACGCCGTTCCTCCTCTTCCTCGGCGTCAACACCGCCCTCCTGCTCCTCGGCGTCCTGCTCTCACTGCTCGCCCTGCTCATCCTCTGGCTGAGCGGGAATCTGTGATCGCAGGCGGCCGGCGCACCCTGCTGAAATGGGCTATGCCGTTGGCTCCAGTAGGTTGAGGGTTGCGGTGGCATCGTCGCTCCGCACTGAACGAACCTCCAGGCTGAGCTAACGATCGAACGATGCAGCACGTCACGTCTCTGGACATCCGCTCTGCCATCCGCGACCTGGGGATTTCGGGCCTTCCGGTCTGCGTCCACTCGTCGCTTCGCTCGTTCGGGCAGGTCGAGGGTGGCGCCGAGGCCGTCGTCGAGGCGTTCCTCGCCGAGAGCTGCACGCTGCTGGTTCCAGCCTTTAGCTGGGCGTTCTTCGTTTCACCGCGGGCGGCGCGGGGGCCGCTCCGGAACGCCTTCGATTACGGACGCGTCTCCGAGTCCTCCCGAGCCGGTCCCATCTACACGCCCATGACCGATGAGATCGACGCGTCAATGGGCGCGGTGCCGCGCGCTGTCGTCGAGCGCCCAGGACGTACGCGCGGCGCTCATCCCCTGAGTTCGTTCGCAGCCGTCGGGCCTGACGCCGAAGTGCTGGTCGGGGCGCAGGCACCCCTCGACGCCTTCGCGCCCCTGAGGCTGCTCGCCCAGGGCGGCGGGTTCGTCCTCCTCATCGGCGTCGGGTTGACCTCGATGACCTTGTTGCACCTCGCAGAAGCTTGCGCCGGGCGGGAGCCGTTCCGTCGCTGGGCGACGGCTCCGAGTGGGGATGTGATCGAGGTGCAGACAGGTGGGTGCTCCGCCGGGTTCGGCGCGTTCGAGCGGGTGCTTGCTCCCCTCGCGCGCGAGGCGGTTGTCGGCGCCAGCCGATGGCGGTCGTATCCCGCAGGCGCGGTGGTCGAAGAAGCCACGCGGGCACTCCGGGCCAATCCGCAGATCAC
>JBEKEH010000047.1:0-21795 GCA_050013935.1 Gaiellaceae bacterium
AGGCCTAGGACGCAGGGAGGCCGCATACCCGTAGGTATGCGGCCGACCGAGGACAACGGCATGCGCCGCGTTTGCGGGCCGCCAGACGCACAACCGTACTTGTGGCCGCGTCCACTAGCACTACTTGTCGCGCGCGAGCGAGCGCAGGCCGGCGTAGCGCTCGGGCACGCGCCGGCGGATGCGGGCGGCGAGCCCGGGCAGGGCAAGCGCCTCGAGATACCCGAGCACGGGCACCCAGGCGAGCGCGGCAACGACGAGCGCCGCACCCACGACGAGCAACGTCGTGCCGCCCCGCGTGCCGCCGCGCTGCAGCGCGCCGCGCACCACCTGCGCCGCGCCGAGCGCGCCGACGAGGCCGCCGAGCGCGCCGCCGACCAGGTCGCCCCAGCCGCCCGGCTGCCAGCCGCCGATCAGGTAGCCGAGCCCGACGCCGGCGGCGGCGGCGAGCAGCCCTGCGACCGGCAGCGCCGCGCGAGACCTGCCCGCGAGCCCCGCGAGCAGGACGCCGGCGGCCGCACCGAGGCCGACGCTGACGCCGATCCAGTACCAGCCGCCCATCACAGTCAGTGTAGTGCCCGACCGCGGTCGGTCTACCCTCCTAGCTCTTTTGTAGGCGGGCGATCACGGCCAGGCCGAAGTCGGCGGCGCGCTTGCCGTCGATCACGCGGTGGTCGAAGGTGACGGAGATGTTGCCGATGCGGCGGACGACGACCTCGCCGTCGCGGACGACCGGCCGCTCCTCGACGCGGTGGATGCCGAGGATCGCGACCTCGGGATGGTTGATCAGCGGCGTCACGAAGAGGCCGCCGGAGCGACCGGCGCTCGTCACGGTGAACGTGCCGCCACGCAGCTCCTCGGGTGTGAGCTTGCCTGCGTGCGCAGCGTCGGTGAGTCGGCGCACGTCGGCGTCGAGCTCCTCGAGCGTGCGCGCGTCGCAGGCGCGCACGACCGGCACCACAAGCCCCTGCTCGGTCTGCACGGCGACGCCGATGTCGTAGCGGTCGAGGTAGACGAGCTCGCCGCCCTCGATGCGCGCGTTCAGCTCCGAGAACTCCCGCAGCGATTCGGCGACCGCCTTCAACACGAGCGGCACGAGCCGCTTCAGGTCGACGGCGCCGAACTCGCATTCGTCGACCCAGGTGACGGCGGGGATCTCGTGCGCCCGCGTGAGGCGCTCGAACATCTGGCGGCGGATGCCGCGGATCGGCTCGCGCCGCCCCTCGGCCGCAGCCGGCGCGGGCGCGCCCGCCGCCGCCTTGACGTCGTCCTCGGTGATCCGCCCCTGCGGCCCCGAGCCGCCGACGGACGCGAGGTCGACGCCGAGCTCCTGCCCGAGCCTGCGCACGAGCGGCGTCGCCCGCACCTTCTCCCCCTGTAACAGCCTGTTACTTGGCGGCTTCGGCGGGAGCCGTTCCGCCCGCGGTGGCTCCTCCGCAGCGTCCGCGACGCCGTTCCCGTCGATGACGACGAGAACCGTGCCGACCGGCACGACCTCGCCCGCGGCCACGAGGATCTTCGTCACCACGCCCGCTGCGGGCGACGGGATCTCGACCGTCGTCTTGTCGGTGGCGATCTCGACGAGCGGGTCGTCCTCGGCGATCTCCTGTCCCTCCTGCACGAGCCAGCGCGCGATCTCGCCCTCGCCGAGGCCTTCACCGAGGTCGGGCAGCTTGAACTCGTACGCCATCAGGCGACTCGCTCCAGATAGCCGTGGTACAGCGTCACGAAGCCGTCGGCGTCGAACTCTATGTCTGTCTCGAACGACCCGGAGCGGTAGCGGACGACGCGACCGCCGAGGGGCTCGTACCGCTGCGACGAGAGGCCCTCTGTCGGCTCCGGAACGTCGACGAAGCGCATCCGATAGTCCCTGGCGGGACCGGCCTCGAGCAGGCCGTCGCGCCAGACCGGCAGGGAGTTGAAGAACGCCGAATAGCCGAGGTCGAAGAAATCGGCGCTGCCGAGCTCGATCGCACGCGCCGCGCCCCCGACCGTCTCGACCCGGAGCAGCGTCCCCGCGTACTCCCAGCGCACCTCGTACGCGATCCCGATCTGGGTGCCGCTCGCGCACTCCGGCGACTCGACGTATGCAATCTCCATCCGCGGCTCGTCGAGGCCGCGCCAGACGTGCGTTCTCACTAGAACTCGAGCAGCTTCCGGACGGCGGCGGCGACGCGGTCCACCGACGGCATGTACGAGTCCTCGAGCTTCCAGTACGGATACGGCACGTCGAACCCGGTGACGCGCAGCACCGGGCCGCGAAGGTCGAGGATCGCCTTCTCGGCGAGGATCGCGGCGAGCTCGGCGCCGAAGCCGGCGGTGCGCGGCGCCTCCTGCACGATTACGACCCGGCCCGTCTTCGCCGCCGAGGCGAGCAGAGACGCCTCGTCGAGCGGCTTCAGCGTGCGGATGTCGAGCACCTCGACCGACGCCTCGTCTGCGAGCACTTCCGCGACGCGCTCGCACAGCGGCACCATCGCACCGTACGCGACGAGCGTGAGGTCGTCACCCAGCCGCGCGAGGCGCGCAACACCGAGCGGCACGAGGTGCTCGCCCTCGGGCACCTCCGAGCGCTCGGCGCGGTAGATGAGCTTGGGCTCGAGCACGATCACCGGGTCCGGGTCGCGGATCGCCGCCGCCAGCAGCCCCTTCGCGTCGGCCGGCGTGGACGGGATCGCGACCTTCACCCCGGGCGTGTGCACGTAGAACGTCTCCGGCGAGTCGTCGTGCAGCTCCGGCGCGCGCACGCCGCCGCCGTAAGGCATGCGCACGACGAGCGGGAACTCCATCTTGCCGCCGGTGCGCCAGCGGTAGCGGCCGACATGCGTGATCAGCTGGTCGAGGCACGGGTACGAGAACGCGTCGTACTGCATCTCGCAGACCGGCCGCCAGCCGGCCATGCAGAGGCCGACGGCACTGCCGAGGATCCCGGCCTCGGCGAGCGGGGTGTCGACGCAGCGGTCGGCGCCGAAGCGCTCGCGCAACCCGGCGGTGGCGCGGAAGACGCCGCCGGCGCGGCCGACGTCCTCACCCAGCACCATCACCGTGTCGTCGCGCGCGAGCTCGACGTGGAACGCGTCGTTGATCGCCTCCACCATCAGCAGCTCAGCCAACCGAGCCTCCGAGAATCGCGCGCAGCTCGGCGAGCTCGGCCTGGAACGACGCCGGCGGGTTCGCGTACGCGCGGTCGAACAGGAGCGCGATGTCCGCGTCCGGCTCCGCCTCCGCCGCGGCGATCGCGGCGCGCATCGTCTCGGCCGCCTCCTCCTTGATCTCCGCCTCGAGCTCGTCGCCGAGCAGGCCCAGCCGGCGCAGGTAGCGCTCGTAGCGCCCGAGGCACTCGTTCTGCTTCTCCTGCTCGACGCGCTCGAGGTCGATGTACGCGCGCGGGTCGTCCGCCGTCCCGTGCGGCGCGGCGCGGTACGAGACCGCTTCGATGAAGGTCGGGCCGCCGCCGCCGCGCGCGCGCTCCACCGCCTCGCGCGTCGCCTCGAACACCGCGAGCACGTCGCCGCCGTCGACGCGCACGCCCGGGATGCCGTAGCCGACCGCCTTGTCGACGAGCGCCTCCGCCCGCGTCTGCGCGGACACGGGCGTCGAGATCGCCCACTGGTTGTTGTTGCAGAAGAGGATCAGCGGCGCGTTCATCACCGCGGCGAAGTTCGCGCCTTCGTGGAACGAGCCCTCGCTCGTCGCGCCGTCGCCAAAGTAGACGAGCGCGCACGCGGACTCGCCCTTCAGCTTCTTGCCCCAGGCGAGCCCCGCGGCGTGCGGCACGTGCGTGCCGATCGGGACGCAGATCGAGGCGACGTTGTAGTCGAGTGGGTTCCACCAGCCGGCCGGATGGCCGCGCCACCACTGCAGGACGGTCGCCGGCGGCATCCCGCGCAGCAGCCCGATCGCCGACTCGCGGTAGCTCGGGAAGATCCAGTCGCCGTCGTCGAGCGCGTGCACGGAGCCGGCCTGCATCGCCTCGTGGTTCCAGAACATCGCGTACGTGCCGATGCGGCCCTGGCGGTGGTAGATGAGCGAGCGCTCGTCGTACGTGCGCAGCAGGACCATCGAGCGGTAGAGGGCCAGCAGCTCACGCTCGCCGAGCCCGTCGAGCTCGCGTTCCTCATCGATGACGCGGCGGAGCTCGTGCTCGCCTGGGGCGACCTGCGCCATGGGCGGAAGCGTAGTTGTTCGGTTCAGACGAGCACGGAGACGGCGCCGCGCTCGGCCTCGACCAGCGCCTCCACGACGTCCCCGAGGTCCTCGCCGTCCGCGTGCAGCGGCATCGGCCGGTCGCAGACGATCTCGAGCCGGTCGAGGTCGTGCCCGTACAGCACCGTGCCCCGGTTACGGGTGTGGCCGGTCAGGATCGAGAGGGCCGTGTGCACGAGCGAGCGGCGGCGCACTCGGACCGGCGCGACGAGGTCCAGGCCGAGCTCGAACTGCGCCTCGGGGGCGATCGGCAGCGGCAGCCGCTTCGCGTAGGTGTACGGGCTGCCGTTGGCGATGATCGCGAACGCAGCGCGCCCGAACCCCTTCACCTCGAGCGCCGGCTCCATGTGGCCGCGCTTTGCGGCAAGCGCGCGCAGGATCGCCAGCGCGAAGGCGAGGTCGCCCGGCCGCTTGCCCTCGTCCGTTCGCCCCATCGCGTCGACGCGGCGCACGGCCTCCGCGTCGAGGCCGATCCCGGCGCCGAAGGCGAAGCGGCGCCCGTTCACGCGACCAACGGTGATGCGGCGCGTCCGCTGCCGCGCGATCGCGTCGGCGACGCGGCGCGCGGCCTCGACCGGATCGGCGGGGAGGCCGAGCGCGCGCGAGAGGACGCTCGTGCCGCCGCCCGGCAGGAAGCCGATCGGCACGTCGGCCGCGAGGCCGTTGATCGCCTCGTTGAAGCCGCCGTCGCCCGAGAAGACGAGGACAGCGTCGGTGCCGGCATGGCAGGCCTCGCGGACGAGCTCGGTCGCGTGGCCGGGCCGCTCCGTCAGCTCGACGGTCACTTCGGCCACACGCGAGAGCTCCGCCGCCACGGCGGCGAGCTTCGCCTGCGTGACGCGCGAGGCGAACGGGTTGACGACGAGGACGGCTGGCTGCACCGACCGAGCATGCCCCCGCGGGGTGGGTTCTGCAACCCGGTGGTCGGCCAATTAGACCTTCGCACGCGTCTCAGGCCGGAGCGAACGCGCGAGCGTTCGCGCCGGCCGAATGCACGCGCGCGGGGATGGCGTAGCCGCCACCGCGCGCGCAGCCGCACCAGCGGCTCACGTCAGAAGAGCGGCCGCGGGCTCCGCCCGCGGCCGCTCTGCGGAGCACACACCCACAACGGGGAAGTGCGACGCACTTCCCCGTTACCGCGAGGCGTAGCCGCGCATCCCGTCCAGCAGGAGCGCGGTGAAACGGTCGGCGAGCTCGTCCGTGTCCGCGCCGGGGCGCAGCCACGTGTAGGCCCAGTTCGCGGACGAAAGCGCGAGCAGCGCGGCGGTGCCGTCGTCGAGGTCGGTGCGGAGCTCGCCGTGCTCGCGGCCCTCCCGGAAGAGGGCGCGCAAGCGCTCCTCGTAGCGGCGGCGCTCGGCGACGTAGCGGTCGCGCCGCTCGCCCTCGAGATAGCGCCACTCGCGCATGAAGACGGTGGCGATGTCGAGCTGCTCGGCGACGACGCGCAGGTGCCCCCGCAGGGCGAGCCGGATCCGCTCGACGACCGGCCCCTCGTCGGGCACGGCGTCGAGCGCCGCGTGGAACGCCTCGGCGCCCTCGCGGGCGACCTCCCAGAGCAGGTCGGCCTTCGACTCGATGTGCGAGTAGAGCGAGCCCTTCTGGACGCCGAGCGCCTCCGCGAGGTCGCCGACCGAGGTGCCGTGGTAGCCCTTCTCGGCGAAGAGCCGGGCGGCGGCGCGAGTCAGCTCGGTCCGGCGGCTTGACACTACAATCGGGAGGCTAACGATCGTTCGGAAGGAGCGCGATGGCCGCGGTGGAGGCTCCACGCGACGAGCAGGCGTTTCTCGAGTACGTCCAGGCCGGCGGCCAGGTCGAGGTGGCCGACTGGCTGCCCGAGGACTACCGGGCGAAGCTGATCAAGTTCATCGAGATGCACGGCAACTCCGAGCTGATGGGCGTCCTGCCCGAGCGGGAGTGGATCCTCCGTGCGCCGACGCTCCAGCGCAAGCTCGCGCTGACGGCGAAGGTGCAGGACGAAGTCGGGCATGCGCAGCTCATCTACCGCGTCGTCGAGGACCTCGGCAAGCCGCGCGAGCGCTGCCTCGCCGACCTGATCTCCGGCAAGTCGAAGTTCCACAACGTCTTCCACTACCCGACGAAGACATGGGGCGACGTCGGCGTGATCGCGTGGCTCGTCGACGCGGCGGCGATCATCAGCCAGAAGGCGCTGCTCAAGTGCTCGTACGCACCGTACGCGCGGATCATGAAGAAGATCTGCTGGGAGGAGTCGTTCCACATCCTCCACGGGCGCGACGTGATCCTCACGCTCGTCACCGGCACGCCGGCGCAGTTCGAGCTCGTGCAGGAGGCGCTCGACCGCTGGTGGGGGCCGCTGATGCAGTTCCACGGGAATCCGATCCCGAAGGACGAGGACCCGATGTTCCGGTGGCGGATCAAGTCGCAGGGGAACGAGGAGGCGCGGCAGCAGTTCCTCGAGGGCTACGTGCCGCAGATCCGCGAGCTGGGGCTCGACGTGCCGGACCCGAAGCTGCGCCGTCGCGACGACGGCGTCTGGGAGTACACCGAGCCCGACTGGGACGAGCTGCGCCACGTCGTCACCGGACACGGGCCGATGACCGAGGAGCGGCTCGCCTTCCGGCGGCGATTCCTCGAGCAGGAGCAGTGGGTCCGGGACGCGGTGCTGGCGGCGTGAGCGAGGAGCACGTCTTCGAGGTGTTCCGCCAGGAGCGGCGCGGCCAGCCGTTCGAGCACGCCGGCTCCGTCGTCGCGCCCGACGCGGAGTTCGCGGAGGCGTGGGCGCGCGAGCAGTACGGCCGCCGCGGCGAGTCGGTCGCGCTCTGGCTCGTCCCGCGCGACGCGATCCACGTCGTGGAGCACTGGGCCGACGAGTTCGACCTCAAGTACCGCCGCGTCGACGGCTACTCGATCAAGGTGCGGCTGAAGGAGGCGCGTGAACGAGCTGCTCCTCGGGCTGGCTGACGACGAGCTCGTGATCGGCTGGCGCGATTCCGAGTGGACCGGGATCGCGCCGATGCTGGAGGAGGACGTCGCCTTCTCGTCGATCGCGCAGAATGAGATCGGCCATGCACGCGCCGTTTACGAGCTGCTGGCGGACGACGCCGACGCGCTCGCGTTCGACCGCCCGCTCGAGGAGTACCGCTGCGCGCCGCTCGTCGAGCTGCGCCTGCTCGACTGGGCGCACACGATCGCGCGGCGCTGGCTCTACGAGGAGGCCGACCGGGTGCGGATCGCGGCGCTGAAGGACGACGCCGATCCGGCGGTCGCCGGCCTCGCGGCGAAGATCGACCGCGAGGAAGTGTACCACCGCATCCACGCCGAGATGTGGCACGAGCGGCTGCGGAACGAGCCACGCTTCCGCGACGCGGTCGCCGACCTGTGGCCGTACGCGCTCGGCGTCCTGCCGCCGGAGCAGCGGGCCGAGCTCGCGCTGCGCGTCGGGTTGGACGAGGTCGAGGCGATCGAGCGCGGCGCACACACGGACGAGCTCGCGGAGCTGTGGGACGAGATGACGAGCGTGCGCCGGTCGGCTCCCTCGGGCGCGCAGTGGTAAGCGCCGAGCAGGTCTGGGCCGCCTTCAGCGAGATCCCCGACCCGGAGATCCCCGTCGTCTCGCTCGTCGACCTGGGTGTCATCCGCTCGGTCGATGTCCGCGACGGACACGTCCGCGTGGAGTTCACGCCCACCTTCCTCGGCTGCCCCGCGCTCGAGGTGATGAAGCGCGCGCTCGAGGAGAAGGTCGCCGCGCTCGGCGCGGAGCCCGAGGTGCAGGTGATCTCCGACGACTCGTGGTCGACAGACAAGATCACGCCGGCCGGGCGCGAGAAGCTCCGCGCCGCCGGCTTTGCCCCGCCTGCACCGCGCGAGACCTCCGCGCCGCAACTCGTGCAGCTTCAGTCGAACGTGTTCCGCTGCCCGTACTGCGGCTCGACGCAGACGCGCCTCGAGAACATCTTCGGCCCGACCCCGTGCCGCTCGCTCCGCTACTGCGAGAGCTGCCGCCAGCCGTTCGAGCAGTTCAAGACGATCTGAGACCGACTGAGGAACTTCGCCCTCATCGGGTCGCTTCTGGCTGCGTGCGCCCTGCCCGGGCTTGCCTCGGCGCGCACGGTCCTGCTCGGCCGCTCCTGGCAAGGACGGCCGATCGAGGCGGTCGAGGTCCGGAACCCGTCGGGAACGCGGGTGCTGGTCGTCGGCTGCATCCACGGGAACGAGACGGGTGGCATCGCCGTCGCGCGTGCGCTCGAGCGGCTGTCGCCGCCCGGCCTCGACCTCTGGATCGTCCCCGACCTGAACCCGGACGGCGTCGCCGCCGGCACGCGTCAGAATTCACACGGCGTCGACCTGAACCGCAACTTCCCATTCCGGTGGCGGCCAATGGACGGCGTCTACGAGTCGGGGCCGCGTCCGCTCTCGGAGCACGAGGCGCGGATCGCGCACGCGCTGATCCTGCGCCTCCATCCGCATCTGACGATCTGGTTCCATCAGCACCTCGACATGGTCTGGGCCTCGGGCGGTGACCGGCGGATCGAGAAAGTGTTCGCGCGCGTCTCCGGGCTGCCCTACCACCCGATGCCCCAGCTCGCCGGGAGCACGGTCACCTGGCAGAACAACACGCTGCGCGGCACAACCGCGTTCGCGGCAGAACTTCCAGCGGGCCAACCCGCGTCCGCGATGGTGGCGCGCTACGTCCGCGCCGTCCTCGCGGCAGCACATGCTCCCTGAGGTCTGGCGCTCGCGCCGGAGCTACTCGAGCCCGACGTTGAGGCTCGGGTAGCGCGACGTCAGCAGCGAGTAGTACGCCTGCGTCTGCGCGTGGTAACGGATCGTGAACGCGAGCAGGTTTCGCATCCCCTCGGGCATCTTCCCGAGGGCGAGGCACACGAACCACGCAAAGAACACGACGATCTCGACGAGCCCGTTCATCGCCCCGGACAGGAACAGCGCCGGCAGCGCGAGCAGCGTGCGGAAGAAGACGCCGAGGCGGCCCTGCTCCTCAGGCGGCGCGACCACGATGTCGATCGGGTAGTCGCTGCTCCCGTTGAACGCGGGATACGGGTTGGCGCCAAGCGTGACGTATGCAAGGACGTGCACCTGGTAGCGCAGGTAGCCCGCGAGGAAGTTGTGCAGGCCGCCGGGCACGCGCTTCGTGAAGAGCGCCGCAAACCAGGCGATGATGATCACGATGGCCGCGGCGATCCCCCACAGGTACATCCAGATGAAGTGCGGGATCGCAAGCAGCAGCCGGAAGAAGACCGTCAGCCGGCTGCGGCGCAGATCGTCCGTCACCACGAGCTTGATCGGATGACCCATCTCTCCGGCGAGTCTAGGACGGCCGCCGGACGCCGCACCGTCGCTCCCCGGCTGTACGCTCACGCCATGAGCGTCGAGATCCTCTACTGCCCGGTCTGAGGCGGATACGACGAACGGGCCGCGAGTCTCGCGGCCGAGCTGAACGCGAATGGCTTCGACGCGTCGTTTCGCGCCGGCAGCACGGGGCAGTTCGACGTCATCCGCGACGGAGAGCTCGTCTTCTCGAAACACCGGGAGCACCGATTCCCATCCGTGGACGAGGTCTTCGAGCGCCTGCGGGCCTGACGCTCGCCACGGCGCTCTGTCTCGCGCTCGCCGGCTGCGGCGGCCTTTCGCACGGCGACTTCGTGAAGCGCGCCGATGCGGTCTGCTCGGCGTACACGGCGGGGGCGCAGCCTCTCCCGAAGGCGACGAAGTACGAGCAGGTCGCGGCGTACGTCAGCCGGAACCTGCCGCTCTACGAGGCGGCGCTGCGCAAGCTCGAAGCGCTGAAGCCGCCGCAACAGGACGCGGCGGCCGCCGCCCAGTGGCTCGCCGCCGACCGCCGCGTCGCGGCGGCCCTGCACGCGCTCGGCGAGGCCGCGTTGACCCACAACTTCCCGGCGGTGACGGCCGCCGCCCAGAACGTGCGCGCGGCGGGCCTCGCAAGCGCCGAGGCGGCGGACGCGCTCGGCCTGCGGGTCTGCGGCCGCTAGCGTCCGCTGAAGCGCGGCGCGCGCTTCTCGAGGAACGCCGCCACGCCTTCGCGGAAGTCCCCGGTCTGCGTGGCCGCGGCCTGCAGCTGCGCCTCCAGCTCGAGCTGCTCCTCGAGCGTCGCATTGTCGGCGTGGTCGAACAGGCGCTTCGTCATGCCGACCGCGCGCGTCGGCAGCGCGGCGTATGTCGCCGCGAGCTCGGCGGCACGCGCCGCCAAGGCGTCCGCCCTGACGACCTCGGAGACGAGACCCCACGCGTGCGCCTCGGCCGCGCTCAGCCGCCGGTTCGACGCCATCCACTCGAACGCGCGCGGCGCGCCGAGCAGACGGCGGATGAAGTACGTGCCGCCGGCGTCCGGGACGAGCCCGATGCCGATGAAGCCGGGCACGAACGACGCCGCGTCGGAAGCGATGCGGATGTCGCACGCGCACGCGAGCGAGAGCCCCGCACCGGCGCAGGCGCCGTTGACGGCGGCGATCACCGGCTTCTCGAGCGCGCGGATCGCCAGCACGTTCGGGTGATAGGTCGCGCGCAGGCTGTCGCCGACGTCCGGCGTGTCGCGAAACTCCGTCAGATCCTGCCCGGCGCAGAAGCCGCGGCCGGCGCCGGTGACGACGACCGCGCGCACCTCGGGGTCGCGGGCCTGCTTCAGCGCCTCGCGCAGCGCCGCATGCAGCGCGCGGTTGAACGCGTTCAGCACGTCGGGGCGGTTCAGGGTGATCGTCTGCACCGCGCCGTCGCGCGTGACCTCGACCTCGGCCATCGAGCGCACCCTACAACGGGAGCGCGCCCGCGCGGGACGCGCTCCCGGAGCAGCGGGTCAGTGACCGAAGATCGGAAAGCGCTTCAGCTCGAAGACGTGCTTCTTCTCGTGCCTCTTCGCCAGCCGCTTCCGGATGACCGGAACGAGCAAGACGATCGAGACTGCCGCGGCCACGCGCCCGCACATCGCGCACATGTGCATGAAGCCCTTCGACTTCTCCTCGCCCATGGGTGCACCTCCTGGGTTGGCGAGAAGAGCCTCCGCCGGGGCTCCCGTCCGCCCATCGGGGTTTCCCCGGAAGGGCTACTTCCCCTTGAAGTCCGGGGCCCGCTTCTCGAGAAACGCGTTCAGCCCCTCGCCGGCGTCCTCGGAGGCGCGGGCGAGGTAGAGGGCGCGCCGCTCGAACTCGATCCCGACGGCGAGCGGCGCCTCGAACGCCTCGTCGACGGCCTCCTTCGCGAGCCGCACCGAAACGGGACCCTTCGCCGCGATCTCGTGCGCCACGCGCTTCGCTTCGTCGAGCCAGGCCTCCTTCGCGACCACGCGTGCGACGAGCCCGAAGTCGAGCGCCTCGCGCGCGGAGAGCATGCGGCCGGTGAGGATCATGTCCATCGCCACCGCCTTGCCCACCGCCCGCGTCAGCCGCTGCGTGCCGCCCGCGCCGGGGAGGACGCCGAGGTTGATCTCCGGCTGGCCGAAGCGAGCGGTCTCCGAGGCGACGATCAGGTCGCAGAGCATCGCCAGCTCGCAGCCGCCGCCGAGGCAGAAGCCGGAGACGGCGGCGACGACCGGTGTGCGCAGGTCGCGGATCGCGTCCCAGCGGTCGATGCGCCGGTTCTCGTAGAGGGAGATCGGCGTGCCGGCGGCTAGCTCGGCGATGTCCGCTCCCGCGGCGAACGCGCGCTCGCCGCCGCCGAGCACGATCGCCCGGATCTCGGTGTCCGCGTCGAGCTCTTCGAGCGCGCCCACGACGGCGTCCATCAGCTCGCCGGAGAGCGCGTTCAGCTGCTTCGGCCGGTTCATCAGCACGACGCCGACGCGGCCGTCGCGCTCGACGAGGACGAGCTCGTCAGCCATCGCGGCTTTCGAGGAACGCCCTGATCGCATCCTTCGCCTCGTCGTTCAGCATCGACAGCGACAGCCAGTCTCGCGCGTGGCCGACGGTCTCGTGCCACGAGATGTCACGCCACCAGTTGAGCTGCTGCTTCGTGTAGCGGATCGTCTGCGGCAGCTTCGTCGCGAGCTTCGCGACGAGCTCGTCCACCTTCGCGTCGAGCTCGGCGCGCGGCACCGCGTAGTTGACGAGGCCCCACTCGGCGGCTTGCCTCGCCGGGATCTCTTCGCAGAGAAAGAGGATCTCGCGCGCGCGGCGGTCGCCCACGAAGATCGGCAGCCACTGCGTCGCGCCGCCGGCCGGCACCGAGCCGTGCTCCGGCCCGACATGGCGGATGAACGCGTCGTCCGCCATCACGGCGAGGTCGCACGCCATCTGGAGCTCGTTGCCGCCGCCGACCGCGATCCCTTGAACCCGGGCGACGGTCGGCTTGCCGATCTCGCGCAGCCGGTCGTGCATGTCCTTGAACGCTCCGAACCACTTCCAGTAGAGGCGCGGGTTGTCGATCAGCTCGGCGCCCCAGCTCCTCAGGTCGGCGCCGACGCAGAAGGCGCGGCCCTCGCCGGTGACGACGACGGCGCGGATCTCGTCGTCCCAGCTTGCGTCCTCGCACGCTCGCGCGATCTCGCGCAGCATCCTGAAGTCGAAGGCGTTGAGGACATCCGGCCGGTTGAGCGTGATCGTCGCGCGCGGCGGCGCCTTCTCGTAGCGGATCCGCTCGAAGCCGAGCTCGGACGGATCGAGCGGCGTCGGGGCGTCCGGCTCAGCCAACGTCGGCGACGTGGACGCTGTGCGGATAGCCCATGTCGGCGGCGTCGGCGCCGGTGGCCCGGAACTCGTCCGTCGCCGCAGCGGTCGTGAACGTGTCCCTGTCGGGGAACTCGAACTCCGCGTAGTACGCGACCTCGTTCCCGAGCAGTGTCCTCGTCACGCGGCCGTGGCGAAACACGGCGTTCGGCACCTTGCGGCACAGCTCGATGTGCCGCTCGTAGCGAGCCGGAGCGGGCTCCTGCTCGTACAGCACGAACACGCGGACCATTCCTTCTCCCTTCGACGCGGTTGCGCAGGGAGCCTAACCCGAACTGGCGTCAAGCCATCCCCGACGTGAGAGGAGTCGACATGGCAGGAGAGATCGTCCACATCGAGTTCCCGTCCGCCGACGCCGACCGCGCGCAGCGGTTCTGGAGCGGGCTCTTCGGCTGGGAGTTCGGCGGCGCGATGGAGGGCATGGACTACCGGATGGCGCAGACGGGCGACAGCTCGGGCGCGGCCGTCTTCCCGGCGGAGGAGCGCTCCGGCCACCCGAACTACTACTTCGACACGCCCGACATCGAGGCGTCCGCCGCGAAGGTGCGCGAGCTCGGCGGTGAGGCGGACGCCAAGAGCCCGGTCCCGGGCCACGGCTGGTTCGCGGCGTGCAAGGACAGCGAGGGCAACGCCTTCCACCTCTGGCAGGGAGACCCGTCGGCGTCGTAGCCGCGGTATATCGTCGGAGCGTGTCCGGCGGAGCGCTCGCAACCGCGCTGGCGATCGCGTCCGGCCTGGTCGGCTCGGTCCAGGTTGCCGTGATGTCGCGGCTCGGCGAGCGCATCGGTGTGCTGGAGGCGCTCGGCTTCGCGACGCTGCTGACCGCCGTGCTCGCGCTCGTCGCGCTGGTGCTCGTCCGCCGCAGCGCCGCCGGCTACGTGCGGGCTGTGCACCAGCCGTGGTGGATGCTGCTCGGCGGCGTGATGGGCCTGTTGATCATCTTCACGATCACGTACGCCGGCCCGCGCATCGGCACGGCGGCGACCGTCGGCATCCTCATCGCCGGCCAGCTCGTGATGGGGGCGGCGATCGACCGCTGGGGCCTGTTTGGCTCACAGCGCATCGCGCTGCACTGGTCGCGCATGCTCGGGATCGTGCTACTCGCGGCCGGGTCGGCGCTGTCGCTCAGGAAGTAGGCGTAGTCGTCTACCAGTCGAAGCGCGTCGCGCTCTGCGGATAGTCCGGCTCGCGAAACGCGTACACGCGGCGGGGGCGCACGAAGTACCAGCGGCCGATCTCGGCATCGACCGGCTGGTACTTCGCAGCGTACTCGACGAGCAGCTGCTCCGTGGGCTCGATCTGCACGGCGTCACCCTCCACGATCACGACCTCGTCGCCGCTCTCGAGGTGCACGACGACGCGCGAATCCGCGGCGAGATTGCGCGCCTTGCGCGAGCTCGCGCCGCTGCTGAAGACGAGGCCGCCCTCATGCCACAGCCCCCAGACCGGCATCGCGTGCGGGCCGCGCTCGGACGACGCGGTCACGATCCAGTAGTTGCGCGAGGCGCCGAGGCGCTCCTCGGCCCAACTCCACGGAAGCAACCCCTCGGCGTCCTCCGAGATTCCGTAGCCGGGGAAGCGCGCCCGGCTCGCCCGCGGCCCGCTCACTCGCCGACCACCACCGGGACGGGTGCAGGCGAGGGGACGGCGAGCGGCGAGCGCGCGAGCAGCGCGAACGACGACTCGATCACCGGGCCGATGAGCAGTGCGAACGCGACCGTGCCGACGCCGAACGTGCCGCCGAGCACGATCCCCGCCACGAGCGCGCCCAGCTCGATCGTCCCGCGCACGACACCGACGCGGAACCGGGTGCGCCGCGCCCCGACCAGCATCAGCGTGTCGCGCGGGCCCGCGCCGAGATCGGCGCCGATGTAGAACGCGGTCGCAGGCCCGATCAGCCCGATCCCGACTACGAGCAGCGGGATCCGCACCGGCAGCCCGTCGTGAGCGAGCCCGGTGAGGGCGTGGATCGAGGTCAGCGCCTGGATGAAGGTGCCGATGAGCACCGCGTTGGCGACGGTGCCGATGCCGGGCCGGCCGCCGAGCGACCAGGCGACGAGCAGCACGATCACCGCCACCACGACGTTCGCCATCCCGAACGAGAGCGGCGTGTGCTTCGAGAGTCCCTGGTTGAGCACGTCCCACGGCGACAAGCCGAGCTTCGACTCGAGGATGAGCACGATCCCGAGCGCGAACAGCAAGAGCCCCGCGACGAGGCTCACGCTGCGGGCGGGAGTGCCGCCGCGCACTCTCGGATGCGCGCGGCCGGCTACAGCCCGAAGGGGTTGAACGGCTTCGGGCTCGTCGAGAAAAGCACGCCCTTGGTTTCCAGGTAGAGGTCGAGCGTGTCGATCGACAGCTCGCGCCCGAAGCCCGACTGCTTGTAGCCCCCGAATGGAATCCCGGGGAACGCGGTGTACGGCATGTTGATCCCGACCATGCCGGACTTGATCGCGCGCGCGACTCGGTGCCCGCGCGCCGGGTCACCGGTCCACACGGTGGCGAACAGCCCGTACCTGACGTCGTTCGCGATCTCGATCGCGTCCTTCTCGTCCCCGAACCCCATGATCGTCACGACCGGCCCGAAGATCTCCTCCTGCGCGACCGTCATCCCGTTGTCGACGTGCGCGAGCACGGTCGGCCGGTAGAAGGCGCCCTTGCCGTCGCCGGGCCCGCCGCCGGTGACGACCACGGCGCCTTCCTCGATTCCCTGCTTGACGAACCCGTGCACGCGGTCGCGGTGTGCGGTCGAGATGAGCGAGCCCATCTGCGTCTCCGGATCGAGCGGGTCGCCGACCTTGATCTGCTGCGCGTACTCGGCGAAGCGCGCGACGACCTCGTCGTAGACCGACGCCTCGACGAGCACGCGCGAGCGCGCCTCGCAGCTCTGGCCGGCCGCGTAGTAGATCGACCAGACCGAGCTCGGGATCGCGTCGTCGAGGTTTGCGTCGGCGAAGATCAGGTTCGGGCTCTTGCCGCCGAGCTCGAGCGTGACGCGCTTGATCGGGTCGGAGCAGAGCCGCATGATCTCGCCGCCCGTCTTCGTCGAGCCGGTGAACGCGACCTTGTCGACGCCGGGGTGACGCACGAGGTACGCGCCGGTCGTGGGGCCGTCGCCGGGGACGATGTTGAGCGACCCCGCCGGGAAGCCGACCTCGTGCGCGAGCTCGGCGAGGCGCAGCACGCTGAGCGGCGTCTGCGGGTCCGGCTTCAGCACCACCGAGCAGCCGGCGGCAAGGGCCGGCGAGAGCTTCCACGCCGCCATCAGTAGCGGGTAGTTCCACGGCACGATCTGCGCGCAGACGCCGACCGGCTCCTTCAGCGAGTACGTGAGCAGCGAGCCGCCGATCGGATTCGAGCGGCCCGCGATCGAGCCGGCCACCGAGCCGAAGAAGCGGAAGCTCTCGACCGCGCCGGCGAGCTCGGCCTTGACGGAGGAGATCGCCTTGCCGACGTTGCGCGACTCGAGCTCTGCAAGCTCCTTCCGGTTCTGCTGGATCGCGTCCGCGAGCGCATGCAGGAGCCGCGAGCGCTCGTTCGCCGGCGTACGGCCCCACGGCCCTTCGAGAGCGGCGCGGGCGGCCTCGACGGCCCGGTCGACGTCGGCCTCGCCGGCCATAGCGGCGTTCGCGAGCGGCTCGCCGGTCGCCGGCTCGACGAGGCTCCGAACCTCGCCTGAGACGGGTTCGGCGGCCTCGCCGTCGATGAAGAGTCCGTAGTTCCGGGCAGCGGCGACGGCCATCAATACGGAAAATAGCGGTTGACGCCCGGCCGCCGGAAGCGGGAGAATCGGATCCAAGAACAGGCGGGACGTCGACTCGGTTCGGCGAACCTGCGCGTATCGGATCCGACCAGGGCGGACAAGAGGAAGCGCCATGTCGAGCATGATCCAGGTCGAGGCCGCGCGGATCCCGGACCGGGACCGTCTGCTCGCGCTGCTCCGGGAACACGGGGTCGAGGCGAATCCGCACGGCGAGGTCGGGATCGACGTCCCCTGCGAGGACGAGCACGCCGGCGAGGAGCTGTACGCCTACGTCGAAGCCGTGATCATGGACATCGGCGCATCCTTCGTGCCGATCAAGCACGAAGGTGTGATCTATATCCGACCTCCGGTCGGATAGCCGGCTGAAGTGCCGCGCACTTCAGCCGGGTCCGGTTTCGGCTTCGCGGAGCGGCCGCTGGCGGAGCACAAGCCCACCCCGCTAGAAGTGCGCAGCACTTCTAGCGGCTGAACAGCGCGGCTTGGCCCTGGCCGACGCCGACGCAGAGCGTCGCCAGGCCGTAGCGGCCGCGGCGGCGGCGCAGCTCGTGCAGCAGCGATACGACGAGGCGGGCGCCGCTCATGCCGAGGGGATGGCCGAGCGCGATCGCGCCGCCGTTCACGTTCACCTTCTCGTGATCGAGCCCGAGCTCGCGCACGACGGCGAGGCTCTGCGACGCGAACGCCTCGTTCAGCTCGACGAGGTCGATCTGCCCCACCTCGATCCCGGTGCGCGCGAGCAGCTTGCGCACCGCGGGGATCGGGCCGATCCCCATCACGCGCGGGTCGACGCCCGCGACCGCGCTGCCGAGGAAGGTTCCCAGCGGCTCGACGCCGAGCGCGCGCGCCTTCTCCTCCGACGCGATCACGAGCGCGGCCGCGCCGTCGTTGATTCCCGACGCGTTGCCGGCGGTGACCGTGCCGCCTGCGCGGAAGGCGGGCTTCAACGCGGCGAGCTTCTCGAGCGTCGTGTCGGGCCGTGGATGCTCGTCGCGGGTGACATCGCCGACCGGGACGAGCTCGTCGTCGAAGCGGCCGGCCTCCGCCGCGGCCGCCCAGCGCCGCTGCGACGCGAGCGCGAACGCGTCCTGGTCTTCCCGTGAGACGTTCCAGCGCTCGGCGACGTTCTCGCCGGTTTCGCCCATCGACTCTGGCGGGAACCGCTCGACCAGCTTCGGGTTGACGAAGCGCCAGCCGAGCGTCGTGTCGTACAGCTGCCGGTCGCCGCGCGGGAAGCCCGTGTCCGGCTTGGCCATGACGAGCGGCGCACGGCTCATCGACTCGACGCCGCCCGCGACGAACAGGTCGCCGTCGCCGGCGATCACCGCGTGGCACGCGGACGAGACGGCGGCGAGGCCTGAGGCGCAGAGCCGGTTCACGGTCACGCCCGCGACGGAGTCGGGCAGCCCCGCGAGCAGCGCCGCCATGCGCGCGACGTTGCGGTTGTCCTCGCCCGCCTGGTTCGCCGCGCCGAAGTAGACGTCCTCGATCTGCTCGGGCGGGACGCCGGCGCGCGCGACCGCCTCGCCGATCGCAAGCGCGGCGAGATCGTCGGGCCGGACGCCGGCGAGCACGCCGCCGTAGCGGCCGATCGGCGTGCGCACTCCACTGAGGATGACGGCGCGGGCCACAGCGAGAGGTTACAAGCCGCTACTCGACGAACTCGACTCGGACCGGCGGCTCGTAGGCGCCGGCGGCCTCGGCACGCGAGAGCAGCTCGCGCACGGCCTCCCGCCCCTCTTCCCCGTAGTCGCGCGTGAGCTCGTTCACGTACATGCCGACGAAGCGGTCGCCGCGGTCGTCGTCGAGCCCTCGGCCGAAGGCGAGCGCGTACTCCAGCGCCTCGTGCCGGTGCGCGAGCGCCGCGTCGATCGACTCGCGCAGCACCGCGGAGAGCTCGCGCAGCACGTCGAGGCCGAGATCCCGCCGCGCGACGTTGATGCCGAGCGGCAGCGGCAGCCCCGTTTCGAGCAGCCACCATTCGCCGAGGTCGAGGCACTTCTCGAGCCCGGCGTCGCGATAGGTCAGCTGGCCTTCGTGGATCAGCAGCCCGACGCGGGCGGCGCCCGACGCCACCTCGGGGAGGATGCGGTCGAACGGGAGCACGCGCGCCTCGAACTCTCCGCCGAGCGCCATCTTCAGCACGAGGTACGCCGTCGTGAGCTTCCCGGGGATGACGATCTCCTCGCGGCGCAGCTCGTCGAGCGACAGCCGCTCGCGCGCGACGACGATCGGCCCGTAGCCGGCACCCATGCTCGCGCCGTGCGGCAGGAGCACGTACCGGTCCTGCACCAGCGGATACGCGGCGAGCGAGATCGCGGTCACTTCCAGCTTCCCCTCGAGCGCCATCTCGTTGAGCGTCTGGATGTCCTCGATCACCGGCTCGAACTCGAAGCCGCGTGGATCGACGGTCCCCGACGCGAGCCCCCAGAACATGAAGGCGTCGTCCGGATCGGCGCTGAAGCCGACTCTCACGAGCATGGCGCGTGAGACTAGCCGCGTACACTCCAGGCGTGTCGAAGGAGCCGCTCACCGAGTCGATCCAGCACTACCTGCGGGAGATCTACAAGCTCGGCCAGGAGGACGCACCGGTGTCGGTGACGGCGCTCGCACGCGCACAGCAGGTCTCGCCGGCGTCGGCGAGCGCGATGGTGAAGAAGCTCGCCGCGCTGGGGCTCGCCGAGCACGCGCCGTACGGCGGCGTCTCGCTCACGTCCGCGGGCGAGAAGGTCGCGCTCGAGGTGATCCGCCACCACCGGCTGCTCGAGCTCTACCTCGCCGAGACCCTCGGTGTGGACGTCGACAACGTCCACCAGGAGGCCGACAAGCTCGAGCACGTCATCTCCGAGGAGCTCGAGGCGCGCATCGACCGTGCGCTCGGCTTCCCGACGCACGACCCGCACGGCGACCCGATCCCCGACGCGAACCTCGAGTGGCCGCGCTCGGGGAGCGCCCTACACTGAGCGCCCGAAGAACCAGGCCTCGAGCGGCTTGAGCAGCTCGTCGCGCGTGAACGGGCGCATGTGCGCGCTGCGGCCGTCCCGCTCGGAGACGGTGAGGTCGTCCTCGAGCGCCGCGTTCGCGGCGTCGAGCGCATCCTCGAGCTCGTACCCCTCGAAGATGTAGTCGTCGGCGCGGGGCGCGCGCCCGTTCCGCCGCTCCGGGTTCACTGCGCGGCCGACAGCCCAGAGCGCGCCGGGCTTGCGCTCGATCCAGATCACGACGCGCTCCTCGTTGCCGGCGTCGTCGATCCCCTGGAGCACCCGCTCCGCGAACCTGCCGCGGTCGGACGAAACCTGCACGCACCGACTATACAATCGCCCCGTGCTCAGGCTGGCCAGCTTTTTGAGGACCCCGTTCTCGTTCCTGTTCGCCAAGACCTCGGCCGAGGAGCATGTCGCCGCCTATCTGATGCGCGAGCACGGCCGCGGCCGCAACGTCGAGGAGATCCTCCAGGATCCCTACGTCCGGAACCGGCTTACCCCGGCGCAGCAGAGCCGCATGCTCGACCGGCCGGACCTGATCCACGCGCTCGGCGAGCAGGACCTCGAGGCCGCGCGGCAGTACCTGGGCGCTCGCTAACCCGCGGCCCCTGGACAGGCCGGCGGCTCGAACGCGCAGCCGGGATCCTCGGCGAGCGGATCTCCCGACGACGCGTAGGCACGCGCACGCGAGCCGCCGCACCGCTCCCGGTAGGGGCAGCGGCCGCAGCGGCCGGCGAACCCGGCAGCGCGAATCTGGCGCAGCAGCGGATGCTCCCGGTAGACCTGCACGATGTCGTCGCAGCGGACGTTGCCGAGGCGGACCGGCAGGAAGCCCGAGGGTGCGAGCTCGCCGTCGTGGCCGACGAACAGAACGCCGTGGCCGTCTCGCGTTCCCTTCGTCTGCGCCCGCGGCGGGCCTGCGGGCGGGCCGAGCTCGCGGCGCAGGCGTGCGTCCAGCCGCCGGTAGAGCCCACCTGCGGGTGCCGGCACGCCCGCGGCCCGTTGGGCGACGACGCGCCGGAAGAACGGCGCCTCGACCGTCCGCACGACGAAGCCGTGACGCGAGGCGTCGACGAGGAAGTGGCAGACGTGCTCGTTCTCGTCCGAGGTCAGCTCACCCAGCGTCGAGCCGCGACCGACCCGGACGAGGAAGAAGACCTCCCAGACCGAGGCGCCCGACTCCTTCACGAGCCGGGCCACCGCAGGCAGCTCCTCGACCGTGTCGCGCATCGCAACCGTGTTCACCTGCACCGTGATGTGGTGACGGCGCAGCATGCGGATCGCTGCCAGCGTCGCCGCGAAGTGGCCCTCGACGCCGCGCACACCCTCGTGCGTGGCGGCGGTCGCACCGTCGAGGCTGATCGAGGCGACCTTCACACCGGCCCGGCGCAGCGAGGCGATCCGTCCCTCGCCGAGCAGCGGCGTCACGCTCGGCGCAAGCGCGAGCGGAAGCTTCAGTCCGGCGGCGCGGGCGGCCAGCTCGTCCAGGTCGTCCCGCATCAGCACGTCGCCGCCGGTCGCCACGAGCACCGGCCGCGGGCTGCCGAACCCCGCCAGCGCCTCGAGGAAGCGTTCCGCCTCGGCCGTCGAGAGCTGGCCCGGCAGGGGCCGGGGGATTGCAGAGGCGCGGCAGTGACGACAGGCCAGGGCGCACGCCTTCGTCGTCTCCCAGAACACGAGGATCGGCCGGCTGTCGAGGTCCACCGACGCACCCTTGACGCGTCGGAGATGCGCCGAATCGGGGAAATCTCGGACCGCAGCTCGGGCCGGCGTACGCGAAGATCGCCGTGTGATCGAGGAGCTGAGCGAGGACGAGATCGACGCGTTCCTGCGGCGTCAGCTCGTCGGGCGCGTCGGGTGCCACGCCTTCGGCCGGACGTACGTCGTGCCTGTGATCTACGTCTGGAGCGGCGGGTACGTCTACGTCCAGTCGATCGAAGGCCGGAAGATCCGGATGATGCGCGCAAACCCGGAGGTCTGCTTCGAAGTGGACGAGTACGAAGCCGACGGGAGCTGGCGCAGCGTCATCGTCGAGGGCGTCTTCGAGGAGCTCGAAGGCAGCGCGGCCGAGGCCGCGCTCGCGCTACTCGTGCAGCGGTTCGTCGGCCGCCGGCGGGAGACGACGGGCCGCTCCACCGGCCGCAAGCCGGTGGCGTTCCGCATCCGTTGCACACAG